>JACMLB010000277.1 GCA_014379805.1 Rhodospirillales bacterium
CCGGCGGCCAGCGGTGCGGCGCCGGCCAAATCCGACACGCTGGGGGGCTAGGTCATGGCGGCACAAAAGAAACTCACTGACCCTGTGCTGCAGCGTGCGGCCAAGGCATGGGAACGGCGGGGGCAGTGGAACGCGGTGCTGTCCGATACCTACCGCTATTGCCTGCCCGGAGGTGACCCCGACAACACGCGGGTCGAAGGTCAAAAGACCGATGTGGAAACCTATGACAGCACCGGCGTGCGGGCGTTGCGTAAGCGCCAGTCGCGCATGCATGGGCAGCTTTATCCCCCGTTCCAGCAGGTGTGGGAATTTGAGTTTGATGGCATGCCGCTGGACAACATCACGGACGAGGATGCGCGCGAGCAAGCCCGCGCCATCCTGGCACGCAATGCCGAGAAGGTGTTTTGGGCGGTCACCAATTCCAACTTCCACCTTGAAATGGTCCAGGCCGAACGGGATGCATTGGTCTCCACCGGCTGCATCGCCGTCAACAAGGGGGACCCCGACCGCCGCCCGCTGGTGTTCGAGGCCCTGCCCATCGGCCAATACGCCCCGGAAGAAAGCCCCATCACCGGCGCCCTGGAAGACGTGTTCCGCAAGCGTAAGCCGAAGCGGCGCGACGTGGAAGTGCTGTGGCCTGCTGCGGATTTCTCCGGTGTAACCGACTGGGAGAAGAAGCTGAAGGATGACCCGGACGGCGAAGTCGAGGTGACCGAGGCGCAAATCTTCGACGCCAAAGCGGCCACCTGGAAATATTTGGTCTATCTGAACGAGGGCGAGCACAAGGTGTTCGAGCATACCTTCAACAGCAAGCGCATCATCCCCTTCCGGCTGGAAAAGTTTACGGGCGAAACCTTGGGGCGCGGCCCCGCCATGGCCTGCCGTGCAGATATGGCGACCGCCAACAAAGTCAAAGAGTTGGTGCTGAAGAATGCCTCCATCGACGTGGTGGGCATCTGGCAGGCCGATGATGACGGTGTGTTGAACCCTGCCAACATCAAGCTGGTTCCGGGCACGATCATCCCCAAAGCCGTGGGGTCTAACGGATTGCAGCCGGTCCGCATGCCGGGGCGCATGGATGTGTCGCAGATCGTGTTGGCTGATCTGGAAAAGACCATCACCGAAACCATCGAAGGCCCGCCTTTACCGGGGTTCGATCAGGACCGGCCCGTGGCCTATGCCTTCCTGTCCGCCGAACGCGACCGGGCGGCGGTGGAAGTGCCGGAACACCTGCGCATGTTCTTCGAACTGGATTATTATCTTGTCCGGGCCATCGTCGACATTCTGTCCAGCCCGTCTTTCGACGGATCGCCCTATAAGCTAGAAACCTTCACCGTGAGTGGTGCGGAGTTGAAGCCGGTTCCCAGCAATCCGCTGATCGCCCTGCAGCGTCAGGCCGAGGCCAAGGCGCGCGCCCAGGCGCTGTCCGAAGTGTCCATGGTGGCGCCGGAAGAAACCAAGGCCGAGGTGAAGATCGGCGCGTGGGTGCGCGACCATCTGATTGAGGCCGGCTTCCCAGATTCGCTGCTGTATTCCCCCGAAGAAAAGCAGTTGGAGGCCAAGCGCCAGCAGGCGCTGCAGCAGGCATTCGCCGCCGGCGTGCAGCAGGGCGTCGCCATGTCGGCCAAAATGGCGAAAACCGATGCGGGTACCGAATTGCTGGGGCAAGCCGGCGCCGAGATGGGGGGCACCGATGCCGCCGCCTGACCGCAAGGATATCGCCAAGGCATTCGCCCGCGTCTTCGCCCACGGCGATGCGGATCTGGTACTGGGCTATTTGCGCGGCCAAACCCTGGACCAGACCCGAGGCCCCAACACCACCAATGACGAGCTGCGCCACCTGGAAGGCCAGCGCTTTCTATTCAAAACCATGCTGAACCTGATTGAGGAAGGACGAAGAAATGCCTGAGTTGGTTATCCCTGGGGGAACGCCCGCCGTCGCGCCCACCACCCCTGCACCCACCACGCCCACCACTGAAGTGCCGGTCACGCCCGCCCCCACTCAAGCCGCGCCGCCTGCCGAGGCGCCCCAAGTCAAGCCGTGGGAATTGGACTGGAAGGGTGCCGATGGCGCCGTGTCCAAGGTTGAGGTGGCGGAGCCCTATCGCAACGCGGACGGAACCCCCAACGTGGCCGCCCTGGCGAAGGCTACCGCAGATATGCGTAAGCAGCTTTCAGGCCTGCCCCAGGTCCCGGAGACTTACGACCTGGATAAGGCCATCCCCACTGAATTCCGCGACGACTTTGCCGATGTGTTGGACCCCAAGGCCCCGTTGCACGATGGCTTCATGAAGGGACTGAAGGAACACAAGATCAGCCAAGACCAGCTTAACTTCCTGCTCGGGTACGCGGGCCAGCGCGAGGGTCTGTTGAAGGGTGAAATGACCCGTATGCAGGAAGAGGCCAACAAGGCGGCCATGACCGAGGCGGTGACCGCGCTGGGTTCGGAGGACAAGGTCAAAGGACTGATGAGTTGGTTCGCTTCGTCCTTGGGCATGACCGAGAAGGAAAGCGCCAGCATTCCGCCTCGCGTGCTGCCCCAGCTGGAAATCCTGCGTCAGAAGTTGGGCGGCCCGACCATCCCCAGCGGCAAGGGTGTGCCGGCGGGCGGCGGCACGACCGAGGCCGAATTGAAGACCATGATGAAGGACGAGCGTTATTGGAAAACCAGGGACCGCGCGTTTATCCAGCAGGTGACGGACGGCTTCAATCGCCTGTACCCGAGCAACGGGGGTTGACAGCATCCAATTGTTCTGACTAGGGAGCGCCTTGGATGGCTCCGCCCGGTACGGCATATCCCCTTGGGGACCTGTGCCGGGCACCGCCGCCCTGCGGCATATCATGGCGTTGACCCGCAGTACCTGCCCGCCTTTCCCGGCGTCACGGGATAAGCACAGGGCCGGTCTGCGGGTTTTTCGTACCCGGCCCCCGTCGAAACAGACAATGGGCCGATGCCATGAGCACTACTATCGATACCGCTTTCGTCAGACAGTACAACCCGGAAGTCCATGACGCTTACCAGCGTCAGGGCTCCAAGCTGCGCAACACCGTGCGTAACCAGAACAATATCGTGGGCGCCACCGCAGTTTTCCAAAAGGTCGGCAAGGGCACCGCCAGCACTAAGGCGCGCCACGGCAAGGTGCCGGTGATGAACGTCGATCACTCCAACGTCGAGTGCACCCTGTACGACTACTATGCCGGTGACTGGAACGACAAACTCGACAATCTGAAGACCAACATCGACGAGCGCGCCGTGCTGGTGAATGCCGGCGCCTACGCCCTGGGCCGAAAGACTGACGACCTGATCGTTACCGAGCTGGACAAGTCCACCAATTACGCCCTGGACGGCACCACCGGCCTGACCAAGGACAAGGTGCTGATGGCTATGGAGATGATGGGCGATGCAGACGTTCCCGATGACGGCGAACGCTATGCCGTCGTCGGCTGGCGCCAATGGGCGCAGTTGCTGCAGATCGACGAATTCAAGGATGCTGATTACATCGGCTCCGACGCCCTGCCGTGGAAAAGCCCTACCGCTCAAGCCAAGAGCTGGCTTGGCACCATGTGGATGCCCCATTCCGGACTGACCAAGTCGGGCGGCGTCCGCTCCTGCCACTGGTATCACAAAACCGCCATCGGCCACGCCAGCGGTTCCGACGTCAAGGCCGACATCACATGGCACGGTGACCACGCCTCTTGGTTCATCAATCACATGATGAGCCAGGGCGCGGTGCTGATCGACGGCACCGGCGTCGTCACCCTGCGTTGCCTGGAAGCCTAAGGAGAGCCGCAATGGCATTTATCGCGAAAAATCTTGAGTACACGGGCGGTTCCCTGATCAGCCACTGGAATTACGTCACGACCGACACCGCCGCCGTGGTGGACACCGCCGGCTACTTTAATGCGGCCAGCACCATGCTTCACGTGGGTGACCGCATCCATGCCGAGGTGGACACCGGCGGCACCCGTGCCGGCGGCACCTTCCGCGTCAACGCCAATTCCGGCGGCGTCGTGGATGTGGCCGACATGACCACCCTGACCGCCACGGACACTGATTAATGACGCGGCGTCATGCCAATAAGCCCCCGGCCCAAAAGGCCGGGGGTGCTTCCCTGGGTCAGGTGGCGTGCGCGCCCGATCCGGCGGATGGGTTCCAAAAGCACTTCACGCCCGCGCTGATTGCCCTGACCGGCGGCACCATGGATGCGCAGGTGGACGGTCCGGGTTCACCTCCTTGCCCCTCCATGTGCATGCATAGGGAAACCGTGCTGCTTCCTGATGGCAAGCTCCAGTGCATGGGCTGCGAAGCGATCTTCATTCAGCGTGAACCGCTCTCTACGGGACGCCCCACTTTCTTGCCCGGACAGCCCGACACCCCGCACCCGGTGCGGATGGTGGGCAAATCCATGCTCACCCGTCACCGCAAGCTGACCTTCGTCAGCGCCGCGCCCAAGGCGGAGGAATAACCCATGGCCCTGTCCGCCATCGCCTTGTGCTCGCGCGCGCTGCTGAAAATCGGCAGTTCCACCATTTCCTCGTTTGACGAGGGCACGGCGGAAGGCGAGGTGGCGGCCAATCTTTACCCGTCCTTGCGCGATGCGCTGCTGTCGTCCCATCCGTGGAA
Organism: Rhodospirillales bacterium; assembly: GCA_014379805.1. Lineage (GTDB taxonomy): Bacteria > Pseudomonadota > Alphaproteobacteria > Rhodospirillales > Magnetospirillaceae > Magnetospirillum. The sequence continues at coordinate 4,625 of JACMLB010000277.1, forward strand.
CTTCGCGGTTGGTCAAGTCACGCTTCCCCAGCTCGTCTCGTCGCCGGTGGCGGATTACCAATATGCCTACCAGCTGCCCACGGATTTCCTGCGGGCGCTGTCCGCCGGCGAAGGTGAGCGCGGGCGGGGACTGCGCTATCGCATTGCCGAAAGCCGTCTGCACACCGACGCGCCGGAAGTGGTGTTGACCTACATTTTCCGCCCCGATGAAAGCGGCTTCCCGCCGTTCTTTGACCAGGTGCTCATCACGCGGCTGGCGGCAGAGTTCTGCATTCCGCTGACCGAGAGCACCAGCCGGGCGCAATTCCTTTACGGCCAGGCGGACGACGAATTCCGCCGCGCCAAGCTGATCGATGCTCAGCAGCAGACATCCGGCGGCATTGAGAACTTCCCCTTGGTGCAGGTGCGCGGCTGATGGCAAAGGCAACCTCCGCTGTTTACGGCTTCGCCTTCGGTCGGCTTGACCCGGATATGGCCGCGCGCGGGGACATGAAAGCCTATTACCAGGGCGGGTCCGAAATCCTGAACATGCAGCCGCGGGCTTTGGGCGGCCTGGATCGCCGCCCCGGCTGGACCGTGCTGGCTGAAGTCGCGGATATTGCCGGCGGGTTCCGCATGGCGGCGTTCGAGGCGGGCACCGAGGCGCGCTATGTGGTCGTGTTCGTGCCGAACGAAATGCAATTGTTCCATGACGGTGTGAAGGTCCACACCATCACCGGCACGCCGTGGGATGCTTCGCACCTTCCGGGCCTCAGCTGGACCCAATCCCAAGACACCATGTTGGTGTTCCACAAGCAGGTGCAAACCCGCAAGCTGTTCCGTCAGGGCAGCCATGTCAGTTGGTCGTTTGGGCTGGCCGAATTTACCAATCCCCCCAGCTGGCAGTTCGGCGCCAATACCACCGGCATTGCCAGCCCCGGCGGAACCAAGGGCAGCATCACCGTTACCTCTAGCGCCAGCGATTTCGCCAGCGCTGCTGTCGGCTGGACCGTCAGCCTGCCCACGGGCCATGGCGTTATCACCGCCAAAGCCTCGGACACCAGCGTCACCATTACGGTGAAAGACGAGCTGAAAAATACCGATACCGCCGCCCCCGGCGATTGGTCCGTTGAAGAACCGGCATGGTCCGCAACGCGCGGGTGGCCGTCCGTGGGCACCTTCCGCCAAGGCCGCCTTCACTTGTTCGGAACCACAGCCCTGTCCGGTAATGGTTGGTGCTCCCGGTCTAACCAATTTTTCGATTTCCACGGGACGGATGAAGCGCTGGCCGACGAAGCCGCCGATCTGTCGTGTGACGATGACGGCGTGAATGCCGTGGTGGGCTGCATGTCCAGCGCCCGGCTGATCGTGACCACCACGGGCGGGCCTTTCAGCGTGCCGGAAAGCCCGACCACGCCGGAAAATTATGACGCGGAACGCGTGGCCCGCATCAAATGCGCGCCCATCCCGCCGGCAGAGGTGGACGGCGTGGTGACCTTCGTCAGTTCCGGCGAGGATGGCGCGCACCAGAGCGTCTATGAAATGGTGTTCGAAAGCGCGGTAGACAGCCGCTTCGCCTGCAACGATCTGGCGCTGTTTTCTGCCACCACCTTGCGCCGCCCCATAGCCATGGCGGCGCGGCGCGGCAAGGGCGACAACACCGCCCAATATTTGTACGTGGTCAATTCGGACGGCACCATGGCGCTGCTGCACAGCCGCCGTGCCGAGAAGGTGACGGCGTGGACGTTGTGGGACACCGCCGGCAGCTTCCTGGATACCTGCGTCTCGGGCAATACCGTCTATGCCATGACCCGCCGCACCATCGCCGGCGGCACCCGCTATTTCTTCGAAAAGCTGGACGAAGCCGCCTTGGGCGATTGCTCCATCCGCAAGACGGCTGAGGCACCCCAATCCGTCTGGACCGGTTTTGATTTGCTGGAAGCGCACCCGGTGCGGGTGGTGGCGGATGGCGCGGTGGCAGGCACCTATACGGTAACCGATGGCACCATCACCCTGCCTTTCGAAGCCTCAAGCGTCGAGGCCGCGTTGCGGTTCTCATGGGTGGTGGAAACCATGCCGGTAGAAGCGCAATTGGCGGACGGAACCTTGGTGGGCGAAAAGTCGCGCATCTGGAAATGGGTGGTCAAGGTCATGAAGACCGGCACCCTACGGGTTAATCGCCGTTTGATCGAACACCGCCGCTTGGGCCAAGCCGCCTTTGACCAAGCCCCCACCCTGTATACCGGCGAAGTCAACGGCAAGGACCTTGGCTGGGGCAAGGCCAAGCCCATCCGCATGGAGGGCGATGATCTGCAGCCCGCCACCATCCTGTCCGTCACCGCCTTCCTATCCGCCGCGTGAGGTAAGCCATGGGCTCAAAATCCACCAAGGTCATCCTTCCCCTGCTCGCCATTGGTGGCCTTGCCATCGCCACGGGCGGGTTTGGTTTGTTCGGTGCAGGTGCCGCCGGGGCTGGCGCCGGGGCCGGTGCCGGGGCCGGTGCAGCCGCCGCCGGCGCAG
>JACMLB010000278.1 GCA_014379805.1 Rhodospirillales bacterium
CACCGCAGCCCTTCAGCACCGGCTTAGCGGCGTCACCCGCTTTTTCCAGCGCCACAATCGGGAGCTCAACCGCGATCTGGTCAAGCCGTTCCTGCTGACGGCGGAATTCGAGGCCAAGTTCATGACGGTGGTCGCCAAGATTATCGTGCCCAAGATGTACGCCGCCAGCCGCAGTATCGTTACGCTGGAGACCAGCCAGAATTGGAGCCAGGTCACCAGCGCCACGTTCTGGGCGGTGGTGGATGCCAATGAAAAGACTCGCAACAGCATCCTGTCCACCTGGGAAGAGGCGTGGAACAGCTGCAAGCAGCGCGAAACCTTGAAGAAGGGTGCCGATGGTCAAACCCGTCGGGTGATGATGGCATTGCCCGAGCTTAAGGAAATCCGCGACATCCTGGCGCCCGATAGCCCGGCATCCTGCGATCTGCCGCCGGTGCGCAATGGCGAGATCGATCTGTTCATGTCCATGCTGTACGATTTCGACCTGTACCGGCTGGATTACTGCTTCAACAAGCTGCGCCAGTTGTACGAGCAAGAGCTCGACCGGCGCTGGTATCAGGATAAGGCCCGCCAAGGCGCGCTGCGCGATTCCCTGCTGGACGCCATCGACGCTTTCCCCGACCGCACCGGCGATTTCCTCGCTTTGCTTTGCTATTACTGCTTCCCCAACACCGACATCTTTTTCCTGGAAAAATTCACCCACAACAAGGGCGCCAACCACGCCCAGCGGGTGGAGCGCCTGCCCACCCTCATGCGCTTCTTGTCGGGTGACATGGTGGCAGAGGTCCGGCAGCGGGAAATGCAGGAAAAGCGCGAGCGCGAAGACGCCGCCAAGCAGGAAATGGCCCGCAACCGCGAAACGGAGCGGGAGCGTCAGGCGCAGCTGTAACCCAAAGTTCAGTTGTCATCCCGAACGCCCAACGGGCGGAGGGATCTCCGCTTGGCACATCCCGTCAGTGTTGGCCTCCGACGTGCCAGGATGAGATCCCTCACATTCGTTCGGGATGACAATCAGATACAGGTCATTTACCGCAAACTCGCTTCCACGTTGCCGCCGTCCACGGTGATGGTGCAGGCCGTGGTCTTGGACGCCTTGGCCAGATAGACGAAGGCATCGGCCACGTCGTCGGCGGTGACTTCGCGCGACAGCAGGTTGCCGCCCATATAGTCCTTTTCCGACAGGCCACGGGCCTTGGATCGGCTGGCGATCATCTCGGCGGTCAGCAGGCCCGAGCGGATGCGGTCGGCGTTGACGGCGTTGGCGCGGATGCCGTCCTTGCCGTGGTCCACGGCGTATTGCTTCATCAGGAACAGGGTCGCCGCCTTGGGCAGGCCGTAGGGGCCGAAATTCTTGCCCGGATTGACCGCCTGCTTGGACGTATTGAACAGGATGGCGCCGCCGGTGCCTTGGGCCTGCATGATGCGCACGGCGTTTTGGGCGACGCTTTGGTGGCCGTAGAAGTTCAGTTCGAAGCTGGTGCGGATCACCATCTCGTCCACTTCGCCGATGGTGCCCTGCCACGCAGCGCCGGCGTTGGAGACCACGATATCCACACCGCCGAAGGTGGCTGCAACCTCATCGAAGGCCGCCTGCACGCTGTCCGCGTCGGTGACGTCGCATTCCAGTCCGATCGCCTTGATGCCCGTTCCTTGGGCACAAGCCTTGGCCGAAGCCTTGGCTGAATCGGCGTCGCGGTCCAGCACGGCCACTTCGCAGCCTTCCTTGGCAAAGGCCTTGGCGGTGGCGGCGCCGATGCCCGAACCGCCGCCGGTGACCACGACCACTTGGCGGGCCAGAGCCCTTTCGGCGCCCTTGCCCAGCTTGGCCTGTTCCAGCGACCAGTATTCGCAATCGAACATGTCGGCTTCCGACACCGGCTGATAGGTGCCGACGGCTTCCGCATCGGTCACGCTCAGCACGGTGTTCTCGGCGATGTCGGCGGCGATGGCGGCGTCCTTCTTGGAAGCGCCGATGCCGAACAGGCCCAGTCCGGGGATCAGTACCACGCGGGGCATGGGGTCCAGCTCGGTCTTGGGCGGGTTGGCGCGCACATTGTTGCGGGCGAAATAGGCGTGGTAATGGGTCACATAGGCATCCACGGCGGCCTGGGCGGCCTTGGTCCATTCCGCCAGCTTGCCCGCTTCCGGCGCCGGCAGCACCACCGGCCAGTTCTTGGTGCGGATGGTGTGGTCGGGGGTGACCACGCCCACCTGGGTGTAGCGCGACACTTCGGCGCCGTCCACATAGGTGCGGATGGCGTCATTGGTGCGGAAGTCCAGCACCCAGCGCTTGAACGCGCCGTCGCCCTGGTCCAGGGCCAGCAGGCCGCGCACGATGGGGCCGACTTCGGCCACCGGGGCGATTTGCATGGGCAAGGTCACTGGGGTGAAGGCGGGCTTGCGGTTCTGCTGCAGGCGGTCTTCGGCCAGGGTCACCATTTCGATCATGCGCTCATAGGCTTCTTCAGCCGTGGCGCCGAAGGTGAAGATGCCGTGCTTCAGCAGGATCAGGCCCTCGACGGTGGGGTCCTGGTCGAACACTTCCGCCGCCTTCTTGGCCAGGGCGAAGCCGGGCATGATGTAGGGCACATAGCCCATGCGCTTGCCGTACAGGGCGCGGCAGATGGCCTCGCCATCGGGCTGGTCGGTCAGCGACAGCACGGCGGTGGAATGGGTGTGGTCGATGAATTTATGCGGCAGGAAGGCGTGCAGCAGGGTCTCCACCGACGGGTTCGGGCTGGTGGAATCCATCAGGTTGCCGCGCTGGAAATTGACCATGTCCTCGTCGGACAGGGTGGCCAGGGCGCGCAGCTTGGCCAGCGGGGCCATGCGCACGGCGGGCAGGCCGGCGGGCTCGATATTGCCCATGTCCCAACCCGATCCCTTGACGCACAGCACGTCGACGCTATCGCCCAGCAAATCGGTCACCGTGGTTTTCACCGAGGTATTGCCGCCACCATGCAGCACCAGCTTGGGGTCACCGCCCAACAGCCGCGTGGTGTAGACGCGCAGGGCCAGATCCCGGTTGTGACCCTCGGCGGCATATTTGGCGACGAAGGCTTCGGCTTCAGCCTGGGACCACTGCGACTTCATTTCGACCTCACCCTGGAAAGACATTTGGCGGAATGTATAGGCAAAATCGGCGGTGCGCCCAAGCCTTAAACTAAGGCGTCAGGCAGGGCTCGGGCGCGGTTGCCGTAAAACCCATATGGGCTCCGGGTGAACTCAGGAGCGCGACCATGCGGACCACATTAGCAACAGTGATTGCGGCCATGCTGATAACGACGGGTGCGGGGGCGGCGGAAAAGCCGGGGCAACTGGCCCATGGCCGTTATTTGGTCGAGAATGTTGGCATGTGCGGCGATTGTCATACTCCGCGCGGCGCCATGGGCCAGCCCGATCTGCAACACCCGCTGGGCGGCGCTACGCTGGATTTTCGTCCCACCGTGCCGGTGCCGGCTTGGGCCGAAATGGCTCCGTCCATCGCCGGTCCCAAGGCGCTGGGATGGACGCGGGCGCAGATGGTCAAATTCCTGGAAACCGGCGTGACCCCCGATGGCCGCGAGTCCTTGCCGCCCATGCCGCGCATAAGGTTGAAGCGCCAAGATGCCGAGGCGGTGGCCGCCTATCTATCCAGTCTGCCGGCGCCCATGGCTGTCACCAAGGCCAGTGCCGTGGGCCAAGCGCCCAAGCCGTAATACCATTGCGCGAAACCGCCGCCGTGCCAATATGGAGTTAGAGACGCCATCAGAGGGGGAATCCAATGGCACGGTTTTCGGCGGCGGTGGTGATGGCTGCGGTGATGATCGCGGGGCAGGCGGCGGCGGCAGATAGCCCCGAACAGATCGCCCGGGGCCGCTATCTGGTGGAAAATGTCGGTATGTGCAACGACTGCCATACCCCGCGCGGGTCCAGGGGTGAGCCCGACCGGACACGGAGTCTGGCCGGCGCCCCCATCGATTTCCGCCCGACCGTGCCCGTGCGGGTCTGGGTCTCAAGCGCTCCGGCCATTGCGGGGCCGAAGGCGCTGGGGTGGAGCCGGGAGCAGATGGTGGCGTTCCTGTCCACCGGCACCACGCCGGACGGGCGCGGGTCGTTGCCACCCATGCCCATGCTGCGGCTGAATCAAGACGACGCCGAGGCCGTGGCCGCCTATCTGGCCAGCGTGCCGCTGCCGCCCCGGTAAAGCCCCCCCGTTAAGCCCGTTCGGGGAATAGCGACTTCAGCCCCGCCGGCGTGGCCGGGCAGACACCGCGTTCGGTGATCAGGCCGGTGACCAGACGGGCGGGGGTGACGTCGAAGCCCCAATTGCCCGCCGGGCTGCCATCGGGCGTGACCTGAACCGTGACGATGGCGCCGTCTGCGGTCTTGCCGGTCATGTGGGTCTGCTCGGTGACGTCGCGTTCCTCGATGGGGATGTCCTTGACGCCGTCGGACACGGTCCAGTCGATGGTCGGGCTGGGCAGGGCCACGA
>JACMLB010000279.1 GCA_014379805.1 Rhodospirillales bacterium
GACATCGCGCCAGTAATGCTCCTTGGCGCCTTCGTGCATGACGCAGGAATCCTCGAAGCGATGGGCGACCAGCTTGTGTTTGCCCACCAGTTGCGGGATGACGTCCTTGCCGAAATCGTGCTCGGTGCCGGGCTGGCTGGAATCCAGGTTCAGCCGCTCGTACAGGAACTGGGCGTTGAAGATGTAGATGCCCATGCTGGCCAGGGCCACGTCGGGCTTGCCCGGCGCGTGCTGCGGGTTAGCCGGCTTTTCGTCGAAGCGGATGATGTTGTCGTGCTCGTCCACCGCCATGACGCCGAAGCCCTTGGCATCGTCCAGCGGCACCTCCAGGCAGGCGACGGTGACGTCGGCGCCCTGGGCGATGTGGTGGGCCAGCATCTTGCCGTAATCCATCTTGTAGATGTGATCGCCGGCCAGGATCAGCACGAATTCGGGGCCGTGCTCGCGGATGATATCCAGGTTCTGGAACACGGCGTCGGCGGTGCCCTTGTACCAGTTCTCGCCATCGGTGCGCTGCTGGGCGGGCAGCAATTCGATGAACTCGTTGAACTCGCCGCGCAGGAAGCCCCAGCCGCGCTGGATGTGCTGCAGCAGCGAGTGGGCCTTGTACTGGGTCAGCACGCCGATGCGGCGGATGCCGGAATTGATGCAGTTGGACAGGGTGAAATCGATGATGCGGAACTTGCCGGCGAAGGGCACGCCGGGCTTGGCATGCCAGTCGGTCAGCGCCTTCAGGCGCGAGCCACGGCCGCCGGCCAGGACCAGCGCCAGGGTGCGGCGCAAGCGCATATTGATTTCGAAATCGTAGTTCACCCGATCCTCAGACTGCGACATCAGCGTATTTCTCCAACACATCCCAAGCCTATGCCGGACCGTGCCATATCTGGGCAAGGGGCACAACTGCCGCTGGAGTCAGCCTGCCTGTCTTAATCATCGGGTAACACAGGTGGTGAAGCGGCTTTCGCCGACCGCGACCTTGGGCTAGGCTGGTCGGAATGACCATGACGTCCTAGCGGGTGAATCCATGCGCGTGCTGTTCGCTTCCTCCGAGGTTTACCCGCTGGTCAAGACCGGCGGCCTTGCCGACGTGTCCGGCGCGCTGCCGGCGGCACTGGCTCAGGCCGGTCAGGATGTCCGGGTTTTGCTGCCCGGCTACTCCGAAGCGCTGACCAAGGCCGAGGGCAAGAGGCAGATCGCATCCTTGGGCGATCCCCTGGGTGTGGGCGCGGAAGCCAAGCTGATCAGCGCCAAACTGCCCGGTTCCGGCGTGCCTTTGTGGCTGATCGACTGCCCGGCTTTATACGACCGCAAGGGCGGCCCCTATCAGGATGAGGACGGCAGCGAGTATACCGACAATCATCTGCGCTTCGGCCTGCTGTCCTGGGCGGCGGCGCATCTGTCCACCGCCGGCAGCCCGATCAAGTGGCGGCCCGAGGTGCTGCATTGCCATGATTGGCAGACCGGCTTGGCCCCCGCTTACCTGCAAGCCTGGGATTTGGCCGAGCGCCCCAAGACGGTCTTTACCATCCACAACATCGCCTATCAGGGCCTGTTCCCCGCTGAAACCGTGTCGCGTTTGGGCCTGCCGTGGGACATGTACCAGATGGCCGGGTTCGAATATTACGACAGCCTGTCCTTCCTGAAGGCCGGCTTGGTCTATAGCGACCGTGTGACCACGGTCAGCCCGCGCTATGCCAAGGAAATCCAGGCGGCGCCCCATGGCTGCGGTCTGGAAGGCCTGTTGGCCGAGCGCGCCGCCGATTTGACCGGAATCATCAACGGCGCCGATTACGCGGTGTGGGACCCGTCGGTGGATACCAATTTGACCCACCGCTACAAACCCGCCGATTTCATCACCGGCAAGGCCGCCAACAAGGCCGAGTTGCAGGCAGAGTTGGGACTGGCCCAAGACCCCGACGCGCCGCTGCTGATCATCGTCAGCCGGCTGAACGATCTTAAGGGCATGGATTTGGTGCTGGCGGTGATGCCCGCCATCCTGCGTCAGGGCGCGCAGCTCGCGGTGCTGGGCACCGGCGACAAGGCGTTAGAGGATGGCTTCAAGGCGGTGGCCGATGCCAATCCCACCCAGGTTGCCGTGAAGATCGGCTATTCCGAGACTCTGGCGCACCGGTTGATGGCGGCAGGCGACATGCTGGTGATGCCGTCGCGCTTTGAACCCTGCGGCCTGACCCAGTTCTACGCCTTCCGCTACGGCACCGTGCCGGTGGTCCACGTGACCGGCGGGCTGGCCGATACGGTGGTGGACACCACCTATGACGGCCTGATGACCGGCACCGCCACCGGCTTTGCCTTCGAGCACGCCAATGCGGGCGCCTTCCAATGGACGGTGGAACGGGCCGTCGCCATGTTCCGCCAGAAGGATCAGTGGCGCAAAGTCCAGACCGCTGGGGTCTATCAGGATTTCGGCTGGGATCGTTCGGCGAACCGCTATGTCCAGCTGTACAACGGCCTGACCGCTTCCTAATTCCCATGGATCGCCATTCCCGCGGAAGCGGGAATCCATGTGTCCGCCGCACATGACCCAACCATGGACCCCCGCTTTCGCGGGGGTGACGATTGAAATGAGGCCGCCATGACTGACACTCCCGCGCTGATCGCCGATATCGGCGGCACCCATGTCCGCTTCGCTTTGGTCTCGCCCGACGGTGTTCCGGGTGAGCCCACCATCATGCGCTGCGCCGATTACGCTGGCCCGGCCCAGGCGGCAAAGGCCTATCTGTCCACCATCGGCGGCGGAGCACGGCCCCGACGGGGGGCGTTCGCCGTGGCCTCGCCCATTACCGGCGACGTGGTGGATCTGACCAATTCCGCCTGGCATTTCTCCACCGAGGCGGTGCGGGTGGAACTGGGCCTGGAGCGGTTCGACGTCATCAATGACTTCACCGCCGTGGCCCTGTCGGTGCGCCATCTGGCCGAGGACGACAAGCTGAAGCTGGGCGGCGGCGAAGCGGCTCCCAATGCGCCCATCGCCGTTCTGGGACCGGGCACCGGGCTGGGCGTTTCGGCCCTGGTGCCCGACCGCTCGGGCGGCTGGATCGCGCTGGCGGCAGAGGGCGGTCACGTCACCATGGCGTCCACCAACGATCAGGAAGATCAGGTGCTGGCGTGGCTGCGCAAACGCTTCGACCATGTGTCGGCGGAACGCATCCTGTCCGGCCCGGGACTGGTCAATCTGTACGAAGCCATGGCCGCCCTGCGCGCACGTCCCGCCGTTTACACCACGCCCGACGCCATTTCTCAGCGCGGGCTGGATGGCTCGTGCCTGATCTGCCGCGACAGCCTGGACATGTTCTTCGCCATGCTGGGCACCATCGCCGGCAATCTGGCGCTGAGCGTGGGGGCGCGTGGCGGCGTCTATATTGCTGGCGGCGTCCTGCCGCGCATGCGTCAAGCCTTCGCCCAATCGGGCTTCCGCCGCCGCTTCGAGGATAAGGGCCGCTTCCAGGACTATCTGGCGCCCATTCCCACGTGGCTGGTGATCCATCCCCAACCGGCGTTCATGGGGCTGGCCGGATTGGTGACCGCCTAAACCCGGCTTTACCGAATGGAGAGTTCGACATGCATCATGATGAGGACGACGTCCGCGAACTTATCGGTCATGTGGCAGCTCTCGAAGCCGTGGTCGCCGCGCTGGTCAAGTATCTTGGACCGGACGTGGTCACCAGCGCATTGACCGACGCACTTCCCAAACTCAAGAACGCCGGGGCCAAGATAGAAAACCGCGAGGAACAGTGGATCTTCTCGGCCTGCAAAGCTCTATCTGAGGGCGAATTGCCTAAGTTTAAAACGAACCGGGGAAAGCACTAGACCGATTTCCGACCATGTCGGATCGGTCTAGCTTTTTTATTTAGCCCTCGCCGGGCGCAGGCTCCGCCTGCTTGGCCGCCGCCGCAATGGCGGCTGCATGATCCGAAGCGATCGGATCATGCTCTAGAACAGCGCCGGCCACCACGCCAGCGCCACCGCCACAGTGCCAACCAAGCCCGGAACCAAGGCGGGCAGGGAACGCCCGCCGGTGACGTTTTGGGTGGCAAGGATGCGCCATGCCAGCCATAGGCTCCAGATGATGCCGCCGGCGAACAGGGCGATCTTCATGGCCGACACCGCCTCGGGGGGCAGGCCCACCGACTTCAGGGCGGTGAACAGGCCGCCGCCCAGGCCGAGCAGCAGCGACACCATGGCGATGGGGGTGAACTGGTAGCCCAGTTCCAGGAAACGGCTGCGCAAGGTGCCCTTGGCGCCCGCCAGACCGGCCAGCCAGGATGCAATCATGGTCAACAGCGACAGGCCCACGGTGAAGGCCAGCATGGTTGCGGCCATGAAGCCGGTGATCATGACGAAATCCAGCCACAGGAAGACCTCGCGGCGGTCGGGATGGACGCTCATCAGCCAGGACGGGCCGCTTTCCAGCAGCCACATGACGTCATGGTCGATGGCCCACTCGCCGATGCCGTCGCGCAGCGCGTTGAACAGCGGCATCACGCCCCACAGGAAGCCGCCCAAGGCAACGCCACCGCCCAGGAACAGGAACAGGACTTCCGACAGATTGGGATTGCGCTTGGCGATCTGCTCGATCTCTTCGCCGGGGCGACGCAGGCGCAGGAACAACCCGCCGGGAGCGGGTGGACTGACACAGCGGAAGCATTCAATGCAGTGACGGGTCTCGGTCTTGTGCTTGAGGTCGATCATGGTCGGGCAAGCGCCCTTGTCGTTCCAGCGGTCGCCGCCCGGCTCGGGGCGCTTGGGAGCAAAATCCACGATGCTCAGGCGGTTGAACACGCCCAGCAGCAGGCCGATGGGGCAGGCGTGGCGGCACCAGGGCCGTTTGCCCGGCGCGAACAGCCAGCCCAGAATGATGGCCGCCGCCATGGTGCCGCCGAAGATTTCCGCCGCCGCCTCGGGGTGGGTGCGCACGCCGGTGGTCTGGCCCAGGATGGTCACGACGATGAATGACAGCACCGGAGTGCCCGGCCAAGTCAGCCAGCGCGGCGGTGACAGGCGCAGTCCGTGCTTGGAGGCGTATTCCGATGCCGCGCCCATGGGGCACAGCAAGCCGCACCATGACCGCCCGGTGGCCAGCACCGACAGCAGCAGCAGGGGGAACCACAGGCCCCACAGGGCCAGATTGGCGAACACCGCCAGATGGTCCAGCGGCCCGGCGTTCTCTGCCGGGTCGGACAGCAGGGCCGGCACCAGGATCAGGCTGACGAAGACCACGAACATCACCGCGTGGACCCAGGGCAGCCAGCGGATGTTGCGCACGAAGAACGCCTCGACCGGACCAGCGACGCGGGCAGACAGGCGTGACGCTTCGCCGGGCGGCAGCTGGCGGTTCATCATTGCGCCGCCCGCATGCGCTTGACCGCCCAAAGTCCGATCACCGGCACCAATGTCGCCAGCAGCACCAACTGGGCGGCTACGGATTCAGCGGTGGGGAACAGACCCAAGGCGGGCAGGTTGGGGAAGCCCTCCAGGGGGGTGGCGCCGACCCAGCGGGCGCCTTGCAGTTCCAGCATGGCTTGGCCGGCAAACACGATCGCCAGCACGTAAAGCAGGATGGCGGTGCCGGTGAAGAACGGCTTCAGCGGCAACTTCATGGATGCCTTGTTGATGGCCCAATAGACGGCGACCAGCGCGATTGCGGCTACCACGAAGCCGGCGGCGATGGGCATGGCTTGGCCGGGTGCGCTGCCCATGAGGGCTTGGTAGAACAATACGGTCTCGGCGCCCTCGCGATAGACCGCCAGGAAGGCGGCGAAGCCCAGCGAGAACATCTGACCGCCGGACAGTGCCTTCTCCACCTGCTCCTTGATATAGCTCTGCCAGCGCTGCGCCTCGCGTCGGGCGAACAGCCAGTGGCTTACATAGGTCAGC
>JACMLB010000280.1 GCA_014379805.1 Rhodospirillales bacterium
CGCAGATCGTCGATGAAGATGTTCTCGGGCTTGATGCCCATGAGCTCGGCCTTGGCGCGGGCCGGTTCCAGTTCTTCACCCTGGCCGAGATCAGCGGTGAAGGTCACCACCTCGCACTGATACTGGTCCTGCAGCCAGCGCAGGATGATGGAGGTATCGAGGCCGCCGGAATAGGCCAGCACTACCTTCTTGACTTCGCCCTTCATGGGAAACGCCCTTGGAAATTGGGAAAACATAAGGGCCGAAGTATAGGCCTTGGCGCGGCAGGAGCAAGCGCTGAGGGACATGGGGGTGCCCCACGCGTCGGGCCACTGGATGCGCACAAGCGGATCGTGCCACCCTTGGTGAAGTTTGGATAATGATGTGACCATGGCCCGATACGCTCCCCCTCGCCTGCTGCCCAAGGAACTGGACCTGGCGACAGCTTTCGAGCTGACGCGCAAGCTGGTGGTGTCGCCGGGTGAGTTCCAGCATGCGCCGCGCCAAAGCCTGGGCAAGGCCCTGACCTATTGGCTGTGGCGCCTGCGTGGGCGGCCGCGCCCCAATGAGATGGGCCAATTATCCCGGCTGGCCGATAAATACGAACGCGACTTGGCCTTTGAGCGCAACCGCGTCGCCCAATTGGAACAGCTGACCAAGCAATTGCAGGGCGCGTTCGAGCGGCAAACCGCCGCTTTGCGCGAGCAACATGAGCGCGCCATTGCTCAGATCAATGCCAACCCGGCGCTGGCAGCCCGCGTGACCGAGGCCGAAGAGCGTGCCCGGCTGGCCGAAAACAAGGTGGAACTGCTAAAGGACGCCTTAGAGGCAAACCGCACCCACGACGACGCCACCGACACCCGCTTCCGCGACGCCAAACGCGCCTTCGCCCGGCTGGCCCATCCCGACCAAGGGGGCCGAGACGCCCCGGACCGGCAGCGCCTGTTCGTGAAATTCTGGCCGGTGCTGGAGAAGATCGAACGGGGGGAATGAGGACACCCTCGTCACTGGAAATCGCAGCGCCACGCTGGCGAATCCCAAAAAATACGAGCGGTCAAGCAAAAAGTTATTGACACCCCCGCTCAAAAGGGGTAGACAGACTCAATGCGGGCGTAGAGATGCCCTTATTTTAATAAGGTAGCCCAACCCGCCCAGCAAGAGCAAGCACTTTTTTGAACGAAACCATCAAGGAGATAGAATGAACAGCAAGCAGCAATCCACCCTCGACGACATCTTCCGCGACCCGGTCCTTTCGTCCATTCCCTGGACCGACATCGAGCGCTTGTTTGTAGCGCTCGGTGCCCGCATCAGCGAAGGCAACGGCTCACGAATCCGGGTCTCTCTTAACGGTCGCTTGGCCACGTATCATCGCCCCCATCCACAAAAGGAGACGGATAAAGGGTGCGTGAAATCCGTCCGGAGATTTCTTACCGGAGCGGGGGTTGTAAAAACCGATTGATATCTTAATTCGATATCATGTAGGGTTCTTGTCGGCGCCCCCGCGATCCAAGGGGGCGCCAACAGAGAGAAAGCAAAGCATGGAATACAAGGGATATACGGCCAAGGTCAGCTTCGATGACGAAGCCATGATCTTCCATGGTGAAGTCGCCGGCATAGCCGACGTCGTCACCTTCCAGGCGGATAATGCGGGAGAGTTGGTTACCGCGTTCCACGATAGCGTAAATGATTATCTGGAGTTCTGCGCCGCAGAGGGAAAAGACCCCGATAAGCCCTTTTCCGGGACGTTCATTGTTCGGGGCGAGCCCGAACTACATCGGAGCATCACTCAAGCCGCCGCAATCAAGAACATGAACGCCAATCAATGGGTTCTGTCCGCTCTACGCCGACAGGTGTCTATTGATTGCGCCGATGTATCGGTAGTCAAGACGACCTGATCCCTACTCCGCCGGCACCTTGTGATGCTCGTCCTCGATCCCGGCGGCCAGCCGCTCGCTCAGGCGCGAGCATTTCTGCCGCTGGCTCTCGGACCGTAGCTGCCCGCAGGCGGCCAGGATGTCGGCGCCACGGGATTTGCGGATGGGCGCCGAGATACCGTTGTCCTGGATGATGTCGGAGAAGGTGCGGATGGCCTTCATGTCCGAGCATTCGAATTCCGAGCCTGGCCACGGATTGAACGGGATCAGATTGACCTTGGCCGGCAGACCCTTCAGCAGGCGCAGCAACTGACGGGCATCGGCGGCGGAATCGTTGACCCCCTTCAGCATGATGTACTCGAAGGTGATGCGCCGGGCGTTTGACGCGCCGGGATACTCGGCGCAGGCGCGCATCAGCTCGGCCAATGGGTATTTCTTGTTGATGGGCATGATGCGGTCGCGCACGTCGTCGGTGACCGCGTGCAGACTGACCGCCAGATTACAGCCGATTTCCGCACCCGCCCGCTTCATCATGGGCACCACGCCCGAGGTGGACAGGGTGACGCGGCGCTTGGAAATGGCGATACCCTCGCCGTCCATGATGATCTTCAGCGCGGTGGCCACGTTGTCGAAATTATACAGCGGCTCGCCCATGCCCATCATGACGATATTGGACAGCTGGCGGGCCTGATCGTCGGGGGTCGGCCACTCGCCATAGGCGTCGCGCGCCACCATGAACTGGCCGACGATTTCCGCCGGGGTCAGGTTGCGCACCAATAGCTGGGTGCCGGTGTGACAGAACTTGCAGGTTAGCGTGCAGCCCACTTGGCTGCTGATGCAGACCGCGCCCCGGGTCTCGTCTTCATCGGGGATGTAGACCGTCTCGGCCTCGTTGCCGTCGTCGAATTTCAACAGCCATTTGCGCGTGGTGTCGGTCGAGATCATCTCGCGCTCAAGCTGGGGCCGCAGCACCACATACTGCTCGGCCAAACGGGCCTGCATGACCTTGGAGATGGAGCTCATCTTGGCGAAGTCGGTCTCGCCGCGATTATAGAGCCAGTGCCACAGTTGCTTGGCGCGGAACGGCTTCTCGCCGATGGTCGCCATCTCGGCGATCAGTTCGTCGCGCGACAGGCCGATGAGGTTCTTTTTGGTGTCGGTGTCCATAGGCGAAAGAGATAGGGATTGGCGACGCGGAACGCAACGGTTCTGCGCATCCATGCCCTCTCATATGGTTAACGTTTGACGCCGCAAGCCTTGTCGATGGCCGCCAAAGCGTCGCCGAAGCCCTTAAGCGAGATGGTGTCGCTGATGGTGGCACCCTTGGACGGCGTGGCCTTGACCACCAGATCCTTGCCCTTTGCCATGGCGGTGATGATGGCCTTGTCGGCGGTGCCGTCTTTCGCCCAAGCCGAGCCGCCCTTGGTGAAGAAGGTGTGCTTCATGCCGCCGATCTGAATTTCAGCGTCACTATCCTTCTTGAAGCCATAGGGAGCGATCAGGCTGACCTCGCCTGGGCTTTTGGGGCGATGGGTGATGGCGATGGCGGTGCCGGCACGATCCCGATCGTTGGACTTGTCGGCGCGGGCGGCGGCATAGCACACCTTGCTGCCGGCGTCTGTGTAGGCATAGGCCTCCCAACTGCCGACGCTGACCAGCCGCTTGGCCTCGTCGGCCAGGGCCTGCTGGGCGGCGCCCACAACCGCCAAGGCGGCGACAAAGGCGATGCGTGCTTTATCCATAATCTCTGTCCCACACCGTATCGGCAACCTTGGCCGGCTGGTTGGGGTTAAACCGCTTCGGCGCACAGGCTGTCAACAGCTTCCCTCGCACCCCAGATAACCGTCATGAACAAGCATGCCAATCCCATCGTGGTGGAAGTGCTGCGCGGCGACGTGGTGGAGAGCGTTCACCGCGCATCCATCATGGTGGCCGATGCCGGCGGCGGCGGGGTGGCCGCCTGGGGCGACGTGGACCGGCCAGCCTTTCCACGGTCGTCGCTGAAGCCCATCCAGGCCCTGGCGCTGGTGGAGACCGGCGCAGCCCAGGCCTTCGGCGTCACCGAACAGGAACTGGCCCTGGCCGCCGCCTCGCATGGGGGCGAGCCCCAGCACACCGACCGGGTGCGCGCTTGGCTGGCCCGCCTGGGGCTGGACGAAAGCGCCCTGGAATGCGGCGCCCATGCCCCCAGCCATGAGCCCAGCCACCGCGCGCTCATGGCCGCCGGCTCAGTGCCCAACCCGCTGCACAACAACTGCTCGGGCAAACATGCGGGCTTCCTGACGATCGCCCGCCATCTGGGGGTGCCGGTCCAGGGCTATATCCACCCCGATCACCCGGTGCAGCAACGGGTGACCGCCATCATCGAAGACATGACCGGCTGCGTCGCCATCCCCAACGGCATCGACGGCTGCGGTATTCCCGCCTTCGCTCTGCCTTTGGTCGCCACCGCAACCGCCATGGCCCAACTGGCCGATCCCGCCATCCTGTCGCCCGAGCGCCGCCACGCCGCCCACGCGGTGGTCGCCGCCATGCGCAGCCACCCCACTTTGGTGGCCGGCACCGGGCGGTTGGATAGCGCGTTGATGCAGGCGGTGCCTGACCTTGCGGTCAAGGGCGGCGCCGAGGGCTTTCATGTCGCCATTGTGGCCGACCAGGGCTTAGGGATCGCGGTGAAGGTGGATGACGGTGCCAAACGCGGTGCCGAAGTGGCGATCCTGGCCGTGCTCGACCGGTTGGGCGTGCTGGACGACCGCGCCAAAGCAATGCTGGCGGACTGGATGGAACCGCCCATAAAAAATGTGGCCGGACTGGTGGTGGGGAAGATGCGGGCGGTGCTGCCGCCTTAAACCGGTCGCCCGCGCGGCGGAAACCCGTGTCGCCCCTTCATCTCGCGTTCGTATTCCAGCGACCATCGCACATTGGGATAGGCCAGATCGGCCCACGGGATTTCGTCCCATGAGAACAGCCCCACCTCCAGGCTTTCCGGCCCGATGGCGCACTCGGGCGAGGTCATGCGCGCCCGATAGATCATGTGGACCTGACTGATCTCGGGGATGGAATAGATGGCCAGCAAGGCGTCGATTTCGGCACGGGCGCGGGCTTCTTCCCAGACTTCGCGCAGGGCGCCTTGCTCGGTGGTCTCGTGCAGTTCCATATAGCCCACCGGCATGGTCCAAAAGCCCACGCGTGGTTCAATGCCGCGCTTGCACAGCAGGTATTTGTCTTCCCAGGTGCAGATGGCGCCGACGATGACCTTGGGATTGTCGTACAGCACGAATCCGCAATCGCCGCAGACGAGCCGTTCGTGGTCGTCTCCCTCGGGAGTCATGCGGATGGTGGGGCCGGACGAAGTCATGGGCGCAGTGTGAAGAACACCGGCGCCTCGGGCAAGTTCGAAACAGCCTAGATCAATATGTCCAGGTAGGTGCCGCGAGCGGCCCTGCGGTCCAACTGATCCACCGGGTAGTCCGCCGCCAGGATGCGGTTGCCACGGGCGCCGGGCGCGGGGTTGCGTGCACCGCCGCCCGCCGAGGACGCGTTGACACCGCCATTGCTGCCGGACTGGGCCGCACCCACGCCCAGAGCTTGCTTAAGTGTCTCGACACTGGCGCCGCTGATGCCAGACGAGCCGATGCGGTTGGACTCACCCGCCATGATCGAACCTTAAATACCCGAACCGATAGCGACCTTACCACGAATGGCTAGAAAACGCCAAGTCATGCCCTTAAGCACAGGGCTGGGATGGCCCTTGCCCGGCAAGGCGGCTTGGGGCTAAATGGATGCTATGTTTACTACTATCGCGCCCCCGGCTGCCCCCGCCGACCTCGCCGCCCATTTCATGGAATGCGGGGCGCTGAACACCAATCTGACGCTGGCGCCCGGTGCGCGCATGGTCATCACCGACGATTTGCTGAAGGGCCGCGTGGTGGATTTGGCAGCCATCTCCATGGCCGCCATCGTCGCCCGTGACGGTCAGGTCGCCAAGGCCGCCATACTGCCCCTGGGCATCGCCGCCAGCCGGCTCAAGCCGCGCGACCGCGCCAAATACCAGCGCCTGTTCGAACTGATCGAGGAAACCGCCTTCGACGCGGGCGTGCGCGAATCCGCCGAGGCGCTGATCGCCGCCAGCTTCCGCGAAAGCCAGATCAAGGATTTGGCCGCCGAATTGGGCGGCACCATCGGCCCGGCACGGCAGCGCTACCGCGCCTTTCTGGATGTGGTCAAATTGCTGACGGAAAAGAAGATCAGCGAGCCGTCTTTCCTGGACGAGTTCCTGGACTTCACCCGCACCGTGGCCGGCAAGCTGGATTTCGGCATCTATTCCCTATGCGTGGACCGCCTGTTCGTGTCCGAGCGCATTCCCATCATGGTCAAGATTTCCCTGCTGCGCGAGGTGTGCAAATACCCGCCGCTGATCCGCAAGGAACTGATCACCAATTTGCTGTCCTCGCCCGCCGCCGAGCCGGAATTGATCCGCTATGCCCGGCAAGAGGTTGGCGGCGTGCTCAGCCATGACCAACTGACCGAGATCATGCTGTTCACCACCCTGAAGCTGGCCTGGGCGGCACAACGCAAATCCCCCCAGCGGGTGTAATCCGTCATGCGCGCCATCGTCTGCCCCGCCTTCGGTTCCCCGCTTGAGCTGACCCACCTGCCCGCCCCCGCCTTGGGTGCCGGACAGGTGCGCATCGCCGTGGCCGCCGCCGGGGTGAATTTCGCCGACACCCTGTTCATTGCCGGCAAATACCAGGAGAAAGTGGCGCCGCCGCTGATCCCCGGCATGGAACTGGCCGGCACAATCATTGAAGTGGGCGAGGGTGTCACCGGCCTTGCCACGGGCGACCGGGTCATGGCGGCTGTGACCGGCGGCGCCTTTGCCGAGGAAGCCATCGCCGCCCAGACCGACGTCATCCGCCTGCCCGACCAATTGGACTTCGTCACCGCCGCCGGCTTTCCGGTGGCCTATGGCACGTCCCATCTGGGGCTGAAGCACAAAGCCGCGCTGAGGCCCGGCGAAACCCTGGTGGTGCACGGCGCCGCCGGTGGCGTCGGCCTGACGGCGGTGGAAATCGGCGTGGCCCTGGGCGCCCAAGTCATCGCCACCGCCGGCGGCCCCGACAAGGTGCAGATCGCCCTGGACCACGGCGCCCATCACGGCATCGACTACAAGGCCGAGGACATCCGCGAGCGCGTCAAGGATTTGACCGGCGGGCGCGGCGCCGACGTCATCTATGACCCGGTGGGCGGCGCCGTCTTCGATGCCAGCTTACGCTCCATCGCCCCCGATGGCCGCATTCTGGTCATCGGCTTCGCCTCGGGCACGGTGCCGCAAATCCCCGCCAACATCCTGCTGGTCAAGAACGTCACCGTGATCGGCTATTGGTGGGGCGCCTACCGCAAACTGAACCCGGCGCTGGTGCGGGATTCCCTGGCCGAATGTATGGAATGGTGGGCCGAGGGCAAACTGAAGCCCCATGTGTCCAAGACACTGCCATTGGCGGACGCGGCAGCCGCGCTGGAGCTGCTGAAGTCGCGCGCGGCTACGGGGAAAGTGGTGCTGACGGTTTAGCGGTCGAAATAGTCCAAACGGTCGCGCCAACGGACCAATTTTATTTGCGCCACCATCAACAGCGCGCAAACCGGGCCCACCACCGGAATGGCGCAGCCCACTGCCTTCCGATCAAGGAAGATGTCGCGAGGATACGGGCCACAATGCATTGCCCGCTTGATGTGCCGCAGGAAATGCATACCGGTGGCGACAACGACCATTGCCACGCCAAGGAACCACCACAATTCCCCTTTGCCCAACTTCAGGCTCGCCCAAAAGGAGCCGGCAATGGCCAATCCATAAAGAGGCGCGAGCACCAAAGGCCGACGCCCCGCCAGCAGGACCATGGCGAAACCAAACGTTTGCCATGCCCAAAGCGCTAAGAAAAAGAGCGTTCCACGCCACGGCATGGGCACAAGGTCAAACCATCCCATCACTTGCGAAGCCCTCCTCCCTTAAGAGTAGAGATGACTGACATGGAACAACACAGAAAAACGCCCGGCTCCACATGGGAACCGGGCGTCTTAGCCGCGAACTGACCGATCAGGAACCAAGCCGGGAGGAGGTAGCCGGGCCCCAATCGTGGTCAGCACTCAGGCATGGCTCAAGCGGCGGACTTGGCCAGCGCCTGGAACGCGGCAATACGGGCGTTCAGGGGCTCGAAAGCGGCGGACAGCACGGTCTGCGACAGCTCGGCGAACTTGCGGCCTTCCGAGATGGCGGATTCGATGGTCTCGCGGGCGAACTTGTTCTGGATGTCGGCCAGCTCGGCGGGGGACTTCACCGCGAACAGGGCCTTGACGGCGGCATCGGCCTTCTCGACCGAGGTGGTCACATAGGCCTGGGAGTACTTGGCCAGCTCTTCGAAGCCCTTGGCGGCAACGGTGCTGCTTTTGACAACGGCGTCGGCGTTGTCCTTGCTCAGGGAAACCAGCTTGTCGAAGCCTTCGATCTTGATGGTCATGGTCTTGGTCCTTTTTTCAGGCGCCGACCGCCACCACGGGGTCGTTGTGCACTGCAACATGAGCATAAGATACCGGGTTCCCGCGCCGATTCAAGCGCATTTTATTGCAGTGCAGCATTTTCTATATGTAGGGGGTCGAGCCGCTAGTGACCACCGCCCGCACGGGGTGGATGACCGGCGGGGCAATAAAGGCGTAGCATGGGCGCATCAAAGGAGCCCGGATGATTACCCTCGACCGCCGCCGTATAGCCGTGTTCGTCGCTGGCGCCAGCGCCTTCCTGGACATGTACTGCACCCAGGCGCTGTTGCCCGATCTGGCGCGGCAGTTCCATGCCAGCGCGACCGAGGTTGGCCTGACCGTGACCATGGCGACCCTGGCGACCGCCTTGGTGGCGCCGCTGATCGGCGGCTTGGCCGACATGATCGGGCGCAAGCGGGTGATCGTCGCGGGCGCGCTGCTTTTGGTGCTGCCCACCCTGGGCATCGCCCTGGCCGATACCCTGTCCACCGTCCTGGTGCTGCGCTTTCTTCAGGGCCTGTGCATCCCCGCCATCTTCACCGTCACGGTGGCCTATGTGGGTGAGGAATGGCCGGGCCACGAGATGCCGGCGGTCATCGGCCTTTACACCTCGGGCACGGTTTTGGGCGGCATGATGGGGCGGCTGGTCAGCGCCTTGGCCGCCGACATGCTGGGCTGGCGCGAGGCGTTCGTGGTTCTGGGCCTGATCAATCTTGCTGCCGGGCTGGCCTTGTGGGCCATGCTGCCGCCGGCGCGGAATTTTGTGCGCTCGGATTCATTGACAGCGACCTTGCATGCCTTCGCCGTACACGTCCGCAACCCACGGCTGATGGCCACTTGCGGCATCGGCTTTACCGTGCTGTTCGCCCTGATCGCCAGCTTCACCTACGGCACCTTCTACTTGGCGCAGCCGCCGTTCTCGCTGTCCACCTCGGCCTTGGGCTTCATCTTCGTGGTTTACCTCATGGGCGTGGTATCGGCGCCGGTGGCCGGGGCGTTGTTCGCCCGGATCGGCAGGGTGGGCGGCATGACCTTGGCGGTGGGCTGCTCGTCGGCGGGGCTGTTGCTGACTTTAGTGACGTGGCTGCCGGCAGTGATCGCCGGACTGGCGCTGCTGGCGACCGGCATCTTCATCAGCCAGACCGCGTCCATGAGCACCATCAACGCGACCGTCACCCATTCCCGCTCGGCGGCGGTGGGGCTTTATGTCACCAGCTATTACCTGGGCGGCAGCGTGGGCGCCGTCGTGGCCGGATTGGTTTGGCAGGCATCAGGCTGGCCCGGCTGCGTCGCCCTAGTCATCACAATCCTGCTGGCCGGACTGGGACTAGCCGCCAAATTTTGGCGTTAAAGCGGCTGCATCAGGGGAATCGAGTGTTCAAAAATAACCCCTCCCTCCCTTTTCAGGGAAGGAGGGGCTCTCCACCGGGCGGTATTCAGGGGGGGGGACGAATTGCCGCCCGGAGAGTCCTAATGGACCTTCACCTCGATCTTCTTCTCATCGGGTCCGCCTTCCCGTTTGGGCACGGTGACGGTCAGTACGCCCTTGGCGAATTCAGCGCCAATACCTTCGGCATCGGCATTTTCGGGCAGCCGCACCGAACGGACGAACGATCCGTAGGAACGCTCGGACAGATAGACATTGCCCTTATCCTCGGTACGCTCGGCTTTCTTTTCGCCAGAGATGCTCAACACGCCGCCTTGCACCTTCACGGTGACGTCCTTGTCTTCCAGACCCGGCAGTTCGGCGGAGATCTCGAAGCGGTCGTCAAGCTCGCGGACATCCATGTGCGGGGTAATGTCCCCCATGGAGCGGAAGCTGCGTTCACGCCACGGGTCCAGGTCGAACAGCGAGCGGCCAAAGGCCGAGGGGAAAAAGTTGTCGAACAGGCGGTCAACTTCGTCGCGCAGGGTCATCAACGGATGACTGGGCCTGGACGCGGGGAGGCCGCCGGTCTCGCCACCTTGCTGCGTCATTTTGTCGGCCATGGGCTTCCTCCTATGCTGGGGTTGCCGCGAAGGCCCCTTTCCGGCCTTCACGGATATTATAACACCAGTGCAGGAATCCCGGTCTTGCACGGAGGGTATAGCTGACCAACGATTGCCGGGTTATCCCGGTCCGAAGCTTTGCACCAGCGAGCCGACGATCATGTACCAACCATCCACCAGCACGAAGAAGATCAGCTTGAACGGCAGCGCGATCTGGGCCGGCGGGATCATCATCATGCCCATGCTCATGAGCACCGAGGCGACCACCATGTCGATGACGATGAACGGCAGGAAGATCAGGAAGCCGATCTCGAAGGAACGGCGCAGCTCGCTGATCATGAAGGCGGGGACCAGGGCCTTCAGCGGGACATCGGCAGCGTTGACCACCTCGGGGGAGCGGGACAGGTCCATGAACAGGCGCACGTCCTGGGGGCGCACGTGGCGGGTCATGAAGGCGTGCAGGGGTTTTGCCGTCTTCTCGAACGCCTCCATCTCCTCAAGCTGGCCGTCCATATAGGGCTGAATGCCCTGGTTCCAGCATTGCTCGAAGGTGGGCGCCATAACGAAAGCAGTCAGGAACATGGCAAGGCTGACCATGACCATGTTGGGCGGGCTTTGCATGGTGCCCAACGCCTGGCGCAGGAAGCCCAGCACGATCACCATGCGGGTGAACGACGTCACCATCACCAGAATGGACGGCGCCACCGACAAGATGGTGGTCAGGGCGATCAGCTGAACGATACGCACGGTGCTGCTGTTGGCGTTGCCGCTGCCGCCGCCGGTGCCCAAATCCAGGGTCACTTGCTGCGCGGCAGCCGGGAAGGCCAAAGCCGCCGCACCGACCACCGCCAGTCCGGCCAGCAATAGCAGGCTGGAACGTCGGTTCATACCTGGTCCTCCTTGAGGGTCTCGCGCGCGTTGCCGCGCTCGATCACCATATCGTTGGGTCCGCCAATCATCAGCAGGTGCTCGCAATCGTCGCGCTTGATCAGAACAAGCCGGCGGCGCCCGTCCAGGGCCATGGTTTCAACCACGGACAGACGACGGCGCGCACTCGGCCGCGCGACCATGCCGCCAACGCCGAACCGACGCAAGGCCCATAGCACCGCAAGCAGCAGGCCCAGGACCAGGACCAGCGAGACGATGAAGCGCAGATAAACCGGACCCTCCATCCCCGTCACACCCCGCCGCTGGGGGCATGGCTGCCCGAACTGGGCATGGACGGCGGGTCGACCCGTTCGTGGATGGCGTCGGCAAGACGGTCAAGGTCGCCGATCAGGACCTCCATGGCCGGCACCAGCGCCTTTCCGTCCTCGCGCCCCATGGCGACCAGCTTTTCACAAATGACGCGCACCTTGCCCTCCAGGGCCGAGAGATCGACCATGGTGCCGGTGGCGAGCAAGCGCCGCGCGGTAACGACCAGCGAGGCGGCCTTGTCCAGCTCCTCACGCACTTGGATGCCAGTGACGCTTATTTCGGACATGGAGTTTCCACGGTCTTTACGGGGACGGTCTGATTGTTGATCTGGTAGACATAGGCCAGGATTTCGGCCACCGCGGCGAAGGCCTCGATGGGGATGATAGTGTCCACCTCCACCGCCGCCAGCACCTGGGCAAGGTCGGGATCGGTGCGCACCTTGACCCCGTTGGCGAAGGCCAGTTGCAAAATCTGCTCGGCCAGGGCGCCCTTGCCCGAGGCGGTTACCCGCGGCGCATCACCCTTGTCGGGATCGTATTGCAGCGCCACGGCAACCTGGGGGGCATTAGGGCGTGCGGCATCGGGGCCATCGCTGCCCTTCTCCTTCCGCTCGTCCCACAGGTCGCGCCCTGCCATTGCAGCCCCAATTCCGCTGAAATCCATGCGCCCGACGCGAACCCGGTTGATGAGTCCCTGCGTCACGCGCTAGGCTCGACTGTCGGGCGAGCGCGCTTAAAGAACGGTTAAGCTAAGCCATTGAGCGGATTCATCGTTTCTTAAGCGCCCCCGGCCATACTGATCCTGATGGGGATTTACGGTCGCCGGCGACTGCCCCAGGGAGATTGAGAGGGCTGCTCGCATGTACGACAAGCTGAGTCTGGTGGCGCTGGCCAGGGGGCGAATGGATTGGGTCGCGAAGCGCCAAGAGGTGCTTTCCGAAAACATCGTCAATGCCAACACGCCCAAATACGTTCCCAGTGACGTCAAGGCGTTCGACTTCAAGGCTGTCCTGAACGAAACCCAGCCGGCCATTCAAGTCGCCGCCACCAATGCGCGTCACTTGCAACCTGCGGTCACCGACCTGCGCCAAGTGCAGAAGCAGAAGAAGACCTTTGAATCCTCGCCCGACGGCAACGCCGTGGTGATGGACGAGCAGCTGGCCAAACTGGGCGAAGCCAAGACCGCCTATGACGTGGCCGCGTCGCTGTTCCAGAAACAATTCAAGATGCTCCGCACCGCGCTGGGCAAGGCCATGTAAGGCAGAGGCAGAGAATGGACGAGCTGCAAAAAAGTTCCAAGATCGCGCTGTCGGGCATGAAAGCCCAATCCGAACGCCTGCGCGTCATCTCGGAAAACCTCGCCAATGTGGATTCGCTGGCGCGAACCCCCGACGGCACGCCCTATCGCCGCAAAGTGGTCTCGTTCAAGAGCGAGTTGGATCGCGTCAACGGCTTCAACAAGGTCACGGTGGACAAAGTCCGCCCCGACAGTGCCGAGTTCCAGCGCCGCTACGACCCCAAGCATCCCGCCGCCGACAAGGACGGTTACGTGCTGGCGCCCAACGTCAATCCGCTGATCGAAATGATGGACATGCGCGAGGCCCAGCGTTCGTACGAGGCCAATCTGGCCGTCATCAATTCGTCCAAGCAACTGCTGAGCCGCACCGTTGAAATGCTGCGCTAACCCCGCCGCCTAAGGAACCGCCGCCATGACCAGCATCTCGAACGCCATCAACGCCTATGCCAACATCGCCAAAGTCGGCGGCGGCGATGCCATGGAAGCGCGCGACGCGCCTGCGCCCATGCCCGGCACCGACTTCGCCAGTGTGTTGAAGGATGCCGCCAAAGTCGCCATCGGCACCATGAAGGACGCGGAAAGCCAGTCCGCCGCCGCCATCGCCGGCAAGGCCGATATCCGCGAAGTGGTGGCCGCCGTCGCCAATGCAGAAATGACCCTGGAAACGGTGGTGACGGTGCGCGACAAGGTCATCAATGCGTATAACGAAATCCTGCGCATGCCCATCTGACGGCACCAGGATATGACCGAAGCTGAACTGATCGACGTTGCGCGCGAAAGCATCTTCACGCTGATTCTGGTCGCCGCACCGCCCCTATTGACCGGTTTGGCCATCGGCTTGGTGGTCTCGATTCTGCAGACCGTCACCCAGATCCAGGAATCGACACTGACCTTCGTTCCGAAGGTCTTGTTGGTGTTCGCATCGCTGATTGTGTTCATGCCGTTCATGCTCAACACCCTCAACGATTTCTGGAAAGCCGTGCTGGATCGCGCCATCGCCGGCGGCGGATGATCACCCCGCCGTGCTGAACGAGATCCTCACCCTCGACATTTATCGCTTCTTCATGATTTTCAGCCGCCTGAGCGCGGCTTTGATGCTATTCCCCGCCTTTGGCGGCCGGCTGGTCTCGACCCGCATACGGCTGCTGTTCGCCTTGGCATTGTCGCTGCTGCTGCTGCCGGTGGTGGGAACGCAATTCCCGCCGCTACCGCGCCATGTGGGCGGGCTGATCCTGCTGATCGGCAGCGAGGCACTGATCGGGCTGTACCTTGGCGTGGTCACCCAGGTGCTGATGAGCTCGCTCAACATCGCCGGCACCTTCATCGGTTTTCAGATCGGCCTGACCAACGCCTTCTCCTTCGACGCGGTGGCCGAGCAGCAAAGTTCGACCCTGACCGCCCTGTTGGCCAACATCGCCCTGCTCGCCATTCTGGCCACCGATATGCATCACCTGATGCTGCGGGCCCTGGCCGATTCCTATGCCACCTTCATCCCCGGACAAGCCCTGCCCTTGGATGATTTCTCCGAGACATTGGGGCATCTGATGTCGGCCAGCTTCGGCTTTGGCATTCAGGCGGCGGCGCCCATCCTGGCTTTCGGCTTGATCTTCAACGTGGGCTTGGGCCTGCTGTCGCGCCTGGCGCCGCAAATTCAGGTTTTCTTCGTCGGCTTGCCGCTTCAGGTCATCGCCGGCCTGTGGATGCTGATGGTGGCGTTGCCGCTGATTGTCATGTCATTCCTGCGCTGGTACGAAGCCGGCCTGATGCCGTTCGTGAGGTAGCGCATGTCCGACGAATCCTCCGACGACAAGACAGAGGACCCAACAGGCAAAAAGCTCGATAAGGCGCGCGAAGACGGCAATATCGCCCAATCCGCCGAGGCCAAGATTATGGCTTCCATGATTGTCGCCCTGATTATCGTCGGCATGATGGCGCCCAGCATCTCGAGCCGCTTCCTGATCCTGTTGCAGCCCTTCATCGAGCGGCCGCACGCCATGTCGCTGGACATAGGCGCCATGATGCGCCTGCTGACCGAGCTTGCCATCGGGTCGGCCAAGATCATGGCGGTCCCCTTTAGTCTGGTGGTGGTCCTGGCCCTGGTGGTGTCGGTGGCCCAGACCAAGGGCTTCATGTGGGTGCCTAAGAAGATCGTTCCCGACTTCACCAAATTGAACCCTCTGACGGGCGTCAAACGCCTGTTTTCCGTCAACCAATTGATGGAATTGGCTAAGGCGCTGATCAAACTCTCGGTCATCGGCGCCCTATTGTTCTGGATCATCTCGCGCCATCTGGGCGAATTGCAGAACCTGGCAACCATCGAGCTGCTGGCCCTGTTGGCGTACATCCATGATCAGGTCTACTGGCTCATCTTCGCGACCTTGTTGGTGGTGGCGACGCTTGCGGTGGGCGACTACCTGTTCCAGCATTGGCGATGGATGGAAAAGATGAAGATGTCCAAGCAGGAGGTGAAGGACGAGCACAAGCAGTCCGAGGGCGACCCCCAGGTCAAGGCCCGCATCCGCTCGATCCGCATCCAGCGCGCCCGCAAGCGCATGATGGCCGCCGTGCCCAACGCGGACGTGATCGTGACCAACCCGACCCACTTCGCCGTGGCGCTGAAATACGATACCGAGACCATGAACGCCCCCACCTTGGTGGCCAAGGGCGCCGATTTGATGGCGAAGCGCATCCGCGACCTTGCCACCGAACACGACGTGCCCATCGTGGAAAATCCGCCCTTGGCGCGCGCCCTGTTCGCCGCCGTCGAGCTTGACCAGGAAGTCCCGCCGGAGCACTACAAGACGGTGGCCGAAGTCATCGGCTACGTCATGCGTCTGAAAGGTCAACGTGCGCACTGACTGGTGGATCAGCCCGCTGCCCTGGACCCTGGGGGCGGCGGTGTCGGCCTTGGCGGGTCTGGCGGTCGCCGATGGCGGCCCCTTGGTGCTGCCTGC
>JACMLB010000281.1 GCA_014379805.1 Rhodospirillales bacterium
CCAACGGCGGCGCCGCCCAAGCCACCGGTGGCGGCACTCTGCTCGACGTTGCTGCCGCAAGCTGCCAAGGCCGCAGCCATGCCAACCATACAAACCACAGAGAACCGGCCCATGAGATTTCTCCACCCTGGGGATGCCAGAGTGGAGAACGCGCCATTAGCCAGGCCGTTCCCTAATCTCCCAAAAGGGCAGGCGTCAACCGGCGGTCAGCGAAGCTGCCCAGCCCAGGACCAGCGCACCCAGCAACGCCACCACCATCATGGCGATCCAGCCGGCCCGGTCCGAGGCGTTTTGGGGGGCAGGTGGGCGCCCGGTGTTCTGATCGTCCTGGGTGTTCATGCAATGGGCTCGGATGATTGGCGAAGGGCGTCACCCTATACCCTGGCTGTGCGGGAGCGCTAGGCAAACAAAGGAAAAGCTAGCCCTTGCGGAAATTGCTTAGATGCCCAGCGGCGCCGGCGGCAGCGCGGGCGCGCTTGACCAACTCGCCGCTTTTGCCCTCGGCGGCGGGCATGGAGAGCAGGCGTTGCAGGTCCTCGCTGCCGCAGGATGGGCAGACGGGCGTCTCGGACGCGCGCACCAGGGCCTCGAACGTGGCGTCACAGCCGGTGCAGCGGTAGGAATAAAGCGGCATGGGGCCCTCGCAAAACGTCGAACTGCCTACGAGCATAGCACTGCCGGGTGGTGATTAAAATATGGGCGACGCGCTCTTTGGCCGTGGCCTTGAATGCGCGTCAAGGTTGGGCTACATGGCAGGCTTTGGAGAGCGCCATGGCCGAAGGTGACATCCGCATCGGCATTTCCGGCTGGCGCTATGCGCCGTGGCGCGGAACCTTCTACCCCAAGGATTTGCGGCAAAAGGACGAATTGGCCTTCGCCTCGGGGATGTTCCGCAGCATTGAGTTGAACGGCACCTTCTATTCCCTGCAGCGCCCGAAATAGTTCAGCGCCTGGGCGGGGGAAACTCCCGATGGCTTCGTCTTTTCCGTCAAGGCGCCGCGCTACATCACCCACATCCTGCGCCTGCGGGATATGGAAGCGCCTCTGGCCAATTTCCTCGCCAGCGGCTTGTTCGAGTTTGGGTCAAAGCTGGGGCCGATCCTGTGGCAGTTCCCGCCCAATTTTTCCTTCGACCCGCCCCGGGTAGAGGCCTTCCTGTCGCAATTGCCCCATGACACCGAGGCCGCAGCCGCTATTGCGCACCGCCACGATCAGAAGGTGGAAGGCCGTTCCGCGCTGGAACCGGGGGAAAAAAGGCCCATGCGGCACGCCATGGAAATCCGTAACCAAAGCTTCGTGGTACCCGAGTTTCTGGACATGCTGCGCGCCCATGACGTGGCGCTGGTTTGCGCCGATACGGTGGCATGGCCGCGCCTGTTCGATGTGACCTCGAACTTCTGCTATTGCCGCCTGCATGGCTCCGAGGAGCTGTACGCCAGCGGCTATGACGACGCGGCACTGGATGAGTGGGCCGAGCGGGTGGTGGGCTGGGCGCGCACCGGACGGGATGTCTTCGTGTATTTCGACAACGACGTCAAAGTGCACGCCCCGGCGGATGCCCAAGGTTTGGAGCGGCGGGTGAGGGCGCTACTCCAATAACGCAGGCATCTCTTTCGCCAACGCTTGGCGTTCCGCCACCATGGTGCCCGACAAAGCGAAGCCCAGGGCGGTGCCGTCGGCGGTGGTGAACAGGGCCTTGCGGTCCTTGTTGCTGCCCGTCACCACCCACGCACCCATTGCACCGGGCGGCGGCGGGCAAATGGCCATGGGCAAAGCCGGGGTCTTCACCGCCACCGGCATGGCCGGCAGCTTCAGCATGGTGGGTGTACCGGTCAGGGTGGCGGCCAAGGCGCGGGCCTGGGACATGAGCGGCAGCACATAGGGCAGCGGCCCGGCCTCGGTCTGGGCGCAGTCGCCCAGGGCGAACACGTCGGGGTCGGAACTGCGCAGCAGACGATCCACCACGATCCCTTTGTCCACCACCAGCCCGGCTTCGGCGGCCAGGGACACGCGGGGCAGCAGGCCGATGGCCGACAGCGCGCGGTCGAAGGCGATGGCGGTGCCGTCGTCCAGCACCGCCCCGCCGGGGGCAAGCAAGGCGATGGAGCGGCCCAGATGCAACGTCACGCCCAAGCCGGTCAGCGCCTGGGCCAATTCGCGGCCCAATTCCTCGGGCAGCAGGCGGCCCAGGGGCCAGGGTGCCGGGTCCACCACCGTGACGGCATAGCCCGCCCCGGCCAGATCATTGGCGAATTCCGAACCGATCAGCCCGGCGCCGATCAGCAGCACGCGGCCGCCGGGGGCAAGCCCGTCTCGCCAAGCGGCGTAATCGTCCAGATCGTTGACGCTGTGGACACGGACGGTATCGTTGCCCTCCACATTGTAGGGGCGAGGGTCGGCACCCAGGGCCAGCACCAGCGTGCCATAGGCGATCTGGGTCTCGCCGCCGTCGGGCTGGCGCACCACCAATTGCTTGGCATTGCGGTCCAGGCGGACGGCGCGGTGGCGGGCCAGCACGGTGATGCACAGTTCCACCGCGACCTGTGCTGCGGTTTTCAGGGCCAGCGTTTGGGCGTCTTTGCCTTGGGCGAAGGCGTTGGACAGCATGGGCTTGGAATAGGCTTCGCCACCGTCGGCGGTGATGATGGTGATGGGGGTGTCACGGTCCAGCTTGCGGAACTCGCGGGCCAGGGTGTAACCCCCCAGCCCGCTTCCCAAGATGACCACGCCCGCTTCCGCGTCGGGGGCTGCCATGACGTTAACCCTCCACCGGCTCGAAATCGGCCTTGGACACGCCGCAATCAGGGCACGACCAGGTTTCCGGGATGTCTTCAAAGGCGGTGCCGGCGGCGATGCCGTCCTCGGGCATGCCCAATGCGGGGTCGTAGACGAAGTTGCAGACGACGCAGACGTACTTCTTCATGGAACAATCCTCCAGTTAGGCGCCGTGGGCGGCCAAGGTTTCGCGGTAGTGGTTCGCGTGCTTTTCTTCCACCTTGGCCAAGGCGGCAAAGCGCTTGGCGGCGGTCTGGAGGATTTTGGCGAAGCGTTCGGCGTGTTCCTTGGACTCGGCGATCTGCCCGTCCATTTCGGCCACGGCGGCGGAATTGCCTTCCTGCTCGGCCAGATGGCGGAACTGGGGATACATCTCGGTGTATTCGTAGGTCTCGCCGTCGATGGCCATCTGCAGCATCTTTTCCACGGTCAGTTCGGCCTTGGGATACAGCAGGTCGAGATGGCCGAAGGCGTGGGCGGTTTCCTGCTCGGCGGTGCGCTCGAATACCTCGGCCACTTCGACGGCGCCCAGTTCACGGGCACGGCGGGCGAAGAACAGGTATTTGCGGTTCGCCATGGACTCGCCGGCGAAGGCGGCCTCGATGTTCTTTATGGTCGGGGAAGCGGGATTGTGGGCCATGGGTCTTTCCTCTCCAGGGGCGTTTGATGGAGAGAGGTTACCCAATGGGTTTAATCGATTGAAACGAGATGTAATGGTTTCTGTAATCGAGTAGGTCGATTGTTGGTGCAATTACCCCTGCGCTGACGATGCACGCAATGATATGGTAGCGGCTGTTGCAGCCAGAGAAGCCAACCCGCTGTGCCTATTTATCCCGATGCAGAGGCCATCATTAAGACTAATCTGGCCCTTATTGAAGCCGGACAGCGGGCGCCAGTGCGTCAGATCGGTCGGCTGACGGATGTTCAGCACCATCAGATTAATTGTGTGCGGGTCTCGCTGAATTTGCCGCCGCTGGCCGATCCAGAGGTGGTCTATATGGGCAGACACCATTACAACAGCCGGTCCAAGGACGGCTATCTGATCCATGATATGTGGCTGCAGATCGAAGCGGCATTGCACGCCAGTGCCATGGTCAACATCACGTCGCGGCTGACGTCACTGCAGGCGACCGTGTGCCGCCATGATGGATACGGCAATGTGGTCTATGACATGGCTATTCTGGAACTGACGCAACGCAAACCGCGCGCCGAGCTTTTTTCCGCCATCCCCAAGGGCGACGAGAACAAGCCTGGGTCCAAAAAAGCCCCATCGGCCGAGACCGAAGGGGCTTTGTGTGGTGATCCCGGGTAACTGATACTCCGGCGCCCTCACCAAGATTGATAATAGGCCTGTACGCGGCCTATTTCAACGCGATTTGCGCCGACTGCCCCTATTACCGGTCGCCCTCGATGAAATCGGCCAGCTTGCCCAGCGCATTCGACAGCACGCGGTGGTCGTTGGTGTCCACGATCACGTCCAGCAAAATGGCGGCCTCGTCATTCACCATGCCCAGCACCTTCATGGCGGCGATGAAGCCTTGCTCGGTCAGGGTTTCGTTGGCGGGGCGGAAGATGCGGCTGCGGCCGCCACGGGATTCCTGGCCCAGCATTTCGCCCAGCACCTCGTCGCCGGGGCGCTTGCGGTGGATTTGGAAGGCCAGCGCGCGCAGCAGGCGGATCTTTTCGTCGGGATCGAGGGTGTCGTTCTTGGCCATGATGGCGGCACCTTTGCGCCCGCAGCCGGGGCAAGTCAATGTCTTAGACGCCCACGGGTGGGGCGTGGTAAATGCATGGCCCATGCACACTGAACAAATCCTGGCTTTGATCCTGCCGTTCGAAAAGGGCCTGCTGCCCATGCCCGAACGCGCCTTCCTCATGCGGGCCGAGCCCTCCGAAGTCCTGACCGAAGACTGGCGTCCGCTGCTGGTTTGCGAGCAAAGCTTCAAGCCCGCCTTCACCGCCCTGACCAAAGCCGGCTATCAGGCCGTCGAGCGTCTGTCGTGCGCCTTCCCGGTGGGGCTGCTGCTGCTGACCAAGCACAAGGTGGAAAACCGCGCCAATGTGGCCCGCGCGTGGTCGCTGCTGGAGCCGGGCGGCGTACTGGTGTGCTGCGGCGCCAACGCTTTGGGTGCCGCCAGTTTCGAGCGCGAAGTGGTGCGCACCATCGGCATCGAAGGCCAGTTGTCCAAGCACTCGTCGCGCATCTTCTGGCTGCGCCGTCCCGAGGGCGAGTCCGCTCTGCCCGAAGGCTTGGCCGATTGGCTGGCGTCTGGCGAGCCCCGCCCGGTGGACGACACTGCCCTGGTTGCCCGTGCCGGCTGCTTCAGTGCCGATCACGTGGACACCGGCTCGCGCATCCTGGCCGAGTGTTTCCCCGCCGGTATCGCCGGACGCGTCGCCGATCTTGGCGCCGGCTGGGGCTACCTGGGCGTGCGCCTGCTGGAGCGGTTCCCCGAGATCACCGGCCTGGATTTGTACGAAGCCGAAGCCATGGCCCTGGCCGATTCCCGCACCAACATGGCCACTGCGCCGGCACCTGAACGCGCCACCTATCATTGGCACGACGTCACCGCCGGGTTGCCCGCCGTGGACCCCTATGACTGGATCGTCAGCAATCCGCCGTTCCACGAGGGCAGCAAGGCCGATCCGGCCATTGGCAAGGCCTTCATCACCGCCGCCTGGAAAGCCATCCGCCGGCGCGGCAAGTTCCTGCTGGTGGCCAACCGCCATCTGCCCTACGAGGGCGAGCTGAGGAAGCGCTTCCGCAGCGTTGAATTGCTGCATCAGGCCGAGGGCTTCAAGGTCTACCTGTCCACCAACCGGCACGACAAATGAGACTGATCCGACTGCTCGCCAATCTGGGGTATGGCAGCCAGAAAGACGTGCGCGCCATGATCCGCGATGGCCGTGTCACCGATGCCGACGGCAAGGAACTGGCCGTGGACACCCGCGCGAAGGCCGAAGACGTGCGGCTGGACGGCGAGGCGCTGGACCCTGGTCCGGGCATGGTGCTGATGCTGAATAAGCCCGATGGCTATACCTGCTCCACGGCGGATCCGGGCCGCATCGTCTATGAATTGCTGCCCGAGCGGTTCATGCACCGCAATCCGGTGCTGGCCCCGGTGGGGCGGTTGGACCGCGACACCACCGGGCTGTTGCTGATGACCGATGATGGCGCGCTGCTGCATCGCATCACCTCGCCTAAGAACCACGTGCCCAAGACCTATGAATGCACCTTGGCGCGCCCGCTGAAGGGCAACGAGGCCGATATCTTCGCCAGCGGCGATCTGCTGCTGCGCTCGGAAACGACCGTGTTGAAGCCGGCGGTGCTGGAGGTGCTGGACCCCCAGCGTTGCCGCCTGACCATCGTCGAGGGCCGCTACCATCAGGTCAAACGCATGTTCGCCGCCACCGGCAACCATGTGGAAACCCTGCACCGCTCCAGCCTGGGCGGCGTCACTTTGGGCGATCTGGCACCGGGCAAATGGCGCCTGCTCTCGCCTGAAGACGTGGCTGCCATCGGGGTCTGAGCATGGATCTCGACAAGCTCAAATTCCGCATCCAGGCGCTGAGCGCCAAGACCGTCGCCAATGGCTGCACCGAGGCCGAGGCGTTGTCCGCCGCCGCCAAGGTGGCCGCCTTGCTGGACCAATACGATCTGTCGCTCAGCGATGTGGAGCGGGCGGGCGAGCAATGCGAGCGGCTGGTCATGGTCTCGGGCAAAAAGCAGCGCCCGCCCATGGATGGCTGCATCGGTGCCATCGCCCTGTTCTGCGACTGTAGGGTCTGGCGCGAAAAAGACGCCGAGGGCCGTTCCGCCACGGTGTTCTTCGGCCTGCCCGCCGATCTGGAAATGGCCCGCACCCTGTACGCCCTGATCGAAGCCGCCATGCGCACCGAGGCCGAGTCCTATAAGCGGACGCGCAAGGTGATTTCCTATCGCCATGACGAAGGCCGCTCGTTCCTGATCGGCATGGCCCAGGCCATTGCCGAATCCCTGGTCGCGATGAAGGACAACCGCGACCGCGCCAATCGCGCTGCCACCGGGCGCGATCTGGTGGTGGTCAAATCGGGCGTGGTCGAGGCGGAATTCGCCCGGCTGAACCTGAATTTCCGGCAGTCGGGGCCATCGGGGCGGCGGGTGATGGCCGGAGCCTTTGAGTCTGGGCTGGTGGCGGGGGAACGTTTCGACCTCAAGGGGCGGTGAACGACTTTCCCGTTTAGCGGGAAGTTGGCATCTGCGCCCAGCAATTCGGTTCCCTCCCCTTCTTTTACCTTCCGCTTATCGGCGCGATTCGTATAGTGAGGGGTCCCGGGCCGATCTTGGCGCGGGGCTTGCAAGTTCGACAGGGCCAGGACATGACCATCGACGTGCCGGACGGCACTTCTGCCGACATCGCTTTTGGCCGCCGCGTGCTCAAGGCCGAGGCTGCCGCCTTGGAAGCTTTGTCGGAATCGCTGGGTGACGACTTCGTTGCCGCCATCAAGGCGCTGGCCGGGGCTACCGGGCGCGTGGTGGTGTCGGGCATGGGCAAATCCGGCCATATCGCCCGCAAGATCGCGGCGACCATGGCGTCCACCGGCACGCCCGCCTTCTTCGTCCATCCCGGCGAGGCCAGCCACGGCGATCTGGGCATGATCATGCCCGGCGACGCGGTGGTGGCGCTGTCCAATTCCGGCGAAACCCCCGAATTGGGCGACATCGTCGCCTATGCGCGGCGCTTCGAAATCCCGCTGATCGGCATCACCTCGCGCGCCAACAGCACCTTGGCGCTGGCCTCGGACGTGGCGCTGATCCTGCCGCCGGTTCCCGAAGCCTGCCCCATGGGTTTGGCCCCCACCACCTCCACCACCCTGATGCTGGCTTTGGGCGATGCCCTGGCGGTGGCGCTGCTGGAGCGCAAAGGCTTCACCGCCGCCGATTTCAAGGTGTTCCACCCCGGTGGCAAGCTGGGTCAGCGCCTGCTTAAGGCCGCCGACCTCATGCATGGCGGCGACAGCGTGCCGCTGGTGGCGCCCGATTCCGGCATGACCGAGGCCTTGCTGGTGATGACCCAGAAGCGGTTGGGCTGTGCCGGCGTGGTCGAGAACAACCGGCTGATCGGCATCATCACCGATGGCGATTTGCGCCG
Organism: Rhodospirillales bacterium; assembly: GCA_014379805.1. Classification (GTDB taxonomy): domain Bacteria; phylum Pseudomonadota; class Alphaproteobacteria; order Rhodospirillales; family Magnetospirillaceae; genus Magnetospirillum. The sequence goes on from JACMLB010000281.1 coordinate 7,908, forward strand.
TCACATCCAGGACGATTTGCTGTCCCAGCACGCCCGCGCGGTGATGACCGCCAACCCCAAGACAGTGCCGCCCAGCATGTTGGCGGCCGAGGCTTTGCGGATCATGAATGCCAAAGCGATCACCACCCTGTTCGTGGTGGATGATGGCCGGCCGGTGGGCGTGTTGCACGTCCACGACCTGCTGCGCTCGGGCGTGGCTTAGGCTCGGGGGCAGCATGGCTTTGCGCGCCGACAGCGATATGCGGCCGCCGCTGCCGAAACGGCGGCGTGAGCACCAGCGCCCCATCCATGCCGGACGGGTGCCGGCGCATCGGCGCTATTCGCGTTTCGTCGGCCTGATGAAGGTGGTGCTGCCGTCCTTGGCGGTGGTGCTGCTGGGCTTGGTGGTGGCGTGGCCGCGCCTGACCGCCACCGAAGACCGTTTCCAGCTGAGCTTTTCCGCGCTGTCGCCCAATTCGGTCGAGAGCCTGTCCATGGTCAATGCCCGGTATTTCGGCGTTAACGCCCGCAACCAGCCTTTCACCGTGACCGCCGATGTGGCGACCGAGGACGATCCCAACAGCGGGGTTATCGTGCTGGACCAGCCCAAGGCGGATTTCACCACCTTGAAGGGGGCGGGCATCTATCTTGAGGCTCGGCGCGGCTTCTATTACCAAAAGCAGCAGATTCTGGACCTCGAAGGCGAGGTCAACATGTTCCATGACGATGGTTACGAGCTGCATACGGAAAAGGCGCGGCTTGATCTCAAGCGCTCCACCGCCGAGGGTAATGTGGCCGTCACCGGCCAGGGGCCGCAGGGCCGCATCGACGGCCAGGGCTTCCGCATCCTGGAAAAGGGCGCGCAGATCCTGGTGACCGGCAAATCCAGCCTGAACTTGAAGGGGGCCGGTTCGAAATGACACGTCTCACGCTCATAGCCCTTGCTTTGGCGCTGCTGGCCTCGCCGGCGGGCGCGCAGGGCTTTAATATGAGCAGCAATAACGAGGCTCAGATTCAGGTCTATGCCGATGACGGCATCGAATGGATCAACGACGCCAACCGAGTGGTCGCGCGCGGCAATGCCAAGGCTATCCGGGGCGGCGTCACCGTGGTCGCCGATACCTTGACCGCCTATTACCGCCAAGGCCCCGGCGGCAACGAGATTTGGCGCCTGGACGCCGACGGCGCGGTGAAGATCACCAGCGCTACCGAGACCGCGACCGGCACCAAGGCCACCTATGATCTGGACAAGGCCATTTTCGTGCTGCGCGGCACGCCGGCCAAGCTGGTCACCCCCACGGACACGGTGACCGCCAAGGATACCTTGGAATATTGGGAAAAGGACCGGTTGGCCGTGGCGCGCGGTGATGCCGTCGCCACCAACAACGAAAAGACCATCAAATCCGACACCCTAAGCGCCCGCTTCAAGGAAGGCGCCAAGGGCAGTCTGGAACTGAACCGCGCCGACGCCTATGGCCATGTGGTGTTGATTACGCCACGTGAACAGGTGACCGGTGACCGGGGTGACTACAACGTGGAAAGCGGTATCGCCACCGTGGCCGGTTCGGTTAAGATCACCCGCGAAGGAAACGAGCTCAACGGCGGCTATGCCCACGTGAACCTCAACACGGGCATCAGCAAGCTGTTCGGCTCCGCGCCTGGCGACAAGGGCGGTAACAAACGTGCCAGCGGCACGTTCACCCCGGAAAAGAATGCCCCGGAAAAGAACAGCACCGAAAAAAGGGGCGCCCTCTTCCAGGGGGCCGGCCCCCACAAGGACGGCGGTAGGTAAGGGGATGCGCATGGACGCGATTGATTCCACCAGCGCGGCGGCCGCAGCCGATTCGTCTTCCGGGGGCCTGTTTGCAGGGACGCCGCGATTGATGGAAACCACCGGATTGGTGGCGCGCAACATCGGCAAGACCTTCAAGCGCCGCACGGTCCTGCGTGACGTCTCCATCACTGTGCAGCGCGGCGAGGCGGTGGGGCTGCTTGGCCCCAACGGCGCCGGCAAGACCACCTGTTTCTACTGCATCACCGGCCTGATCAATCCCGATGCGGGGGCCATCCAACTGGACGGCCACGACATCACCGGCCTGCCCATGTATCGCCGCGCCCGCCTGGGCATCGGCTATCTGCCCCAGGAAGCCTCGATATTTCGCGGCCTGACCGTGGAAGGCAATCTGATGGCGGTGCTGGAAGTGGTCGAGCCCGACCGCGATAAGCGCCAAGCCGCCCTGGACGATCTGCTGAGCGAATTCGGCGTCGAGCATCTGCGCCGGGCGCCGGCCATGGCCCTGTCGGGTGGCGAGCGTCGGCGGGTGGAAATTGCCCGCGCTTTGGCCTCGAAGCCCCACTTCATCCTGCTGGACGAACCGTTGGCCGGCATCGACCCCATTGCGGTGTCCGATATCCGCGATCTGGTGTCCCACCTCAAGCATCGCGGCATCGGCGTGCTGATCACCGACCACAATGTGCGTGAGACCCTGGACATCATCGACCGGGCCTACATCCTTCACGAAGGCGGCGTGCTGATGGAGGGCAAGCCCGACGAAGTGGTCGCCCATGAGGGTGTGCGGCGGGTGTATCTGGGTGAGAACTTCAGCCTTTGACCGCAACTAGTCCCAAGAAACGGCACTGCCCATGGCGCTAGCCCCACGGTTGGATCTCCGCCAGAGCCAAGCCCTGGTCATGACGCCGCAATTGCAGCAGGCGATCAAGCTGCTGCAATTGTCCAACATGGAACTGACGGCCTTTATCGACCAGGAGCTGGAGCGCAATCCGCTGCTGGAACGCGAGGATGGCGACCGCGCTGATGCGGGCGATGCGCCCGACACCGATGGCGGTGATACCGACCCGCGCGAAGCCCCCGCTGCGCCCACCGAGGCGCCCCTGCTGGACGGCATGACCGAGACCTCGGCCGCCGACGGCATGGATGTGGATTACGACAACGTCTACAACAACGACTCTGCCGCCGACGCCATGGGTGGCGAGGGCGATGGTGAGGCGTTCAGCCAATGGAGCCGCACCGGCGGGTCCATGAGCTTCGAGGATGGCGACGCCAATTTGGAGCAGACCCTGTCCGGCGACATCTCGCTGCGCGACCATCTGGTGGCGCAGCTGAACGTGGACATCCTGGACCCCGCCGACCGCCTGATCGGCCTGCATCTGATCGAGATGCTGGACGAGTGCGGCTATCTGCGCGGCGATTTGGATGAGGTTGCGGCCAAGCTGGGCTGTCCGTTGGAGCGGGTGGAGGACGTGCTCAAGCGGGTGCAGCGTTTCGACCCCATCGGCGTCTTCGCCCGCTCGCTCAAGGAATGTCTGGCGCTGCAGCTGATCGAGCTGGATCGCTATGACCCGGCCATGGCGGCCCTGGTCAATAATCTGGAAATGCTGGCCCGGCGCGACCTTGGCGGCCTGATCAAGGTCTGCGGCATCGACGTCGAGGATCTGACCGAGATGATCGGCGAGATCAAGGCGCTGGACCCCAAGCCGGCCTTGCGTTTTGACACCGTGGTGGCTCTATCGGTTACGCCCGACGTGCTGATGCGCCGCTCCCAGGACGGCGGCTGGCTGGTGGAGCTGAATTCCGACACCTTGCCGCGCGTGCTGGTCAATGCGCGCTATTACGCCACGGTCAGCCGGGGCGCCAAAAGCAAGGACGACAAGACCTATCTGTCCGAGCGGTTCCAATCGGCCAATTGGCTGGTGAAATCGCTGCACCAGCGCGCCACCACCATCCTGAAGGTGGCGACGGAACTGGTGCGCCAGCAGGACGCCTTCTTCCGCCTGGGCGTGCAGCATCTGCGCCCGCTGGTGCTGCGCGACATCGCCACGGCCATCGGCATGCACGAAAGCACGGTCAGCCGCGTGACGTCCAACAAGTACATGGCCACGCCGCGCGGCATCTTCGAGCTGAAGTACTTCTTTACCCAGGCTATCGGGTCCAATGACGGCGGCGACGCCCATTCGGCGGAATCCGTGCGCCATCGCATCAAGGCGCTGATCGATGCCGAAGGGCGGCAGGTTCTGTCCGACGACCGCATTGTCGAAGTGCTCAAGGCCGAAGGCATCGACATTGCGCGCCGCACGGTGGCAAAGTACCGTGAAGGCATGAACATCCCATCATCGGTACAGCGGCGCCGCGAAAAATCCATGGGCGGCTAAGGCTTCAGGTTGCCTTTATCCGGCGGGCGCTTGACTTCGGAGAGGTGCGGAACTATGTTCCGGCCCTCCCTTGGACCGGTCTTATGGGATGGGTTTTTGAGCCCCCAGGCCGCATCCACGGATGGGCGGGATTTGCGTTGAGCCCAACAGAGGGTTGCTTTTCATGGACATCGCCGACCTCATCACTCCGGCTGCCGTCATACCGAATTTGCGCGCCACTTCGAAGAAGCAGGCGCTGCAGGATTTGGCGAAGAAGGCGGCTGAGCTTAATGGATTGAACGAGCGCGCCGTGTTCGAGGTGTTGCTCGAGCGCGAGCGGTTGGGCACCACCGGCGTGGGTAACGGCATCGCCATTCCCCATGGTAAGCTGGGCAATCTGGACCGTCTGCACGGATTGTTCGCCCGGCTTGAGCGTCCCATCAATTTCGAGTCCATCGACGAACAACCGGTGGATTTGATCTTCCTGCTGTTGGCCCCGGAATCGGCTGGCGCCGATCACCTTAAGGCATTGGCGCGGGTATCGCGGCTGTTGCGCGACAAAGGTGTGTGCGAAAAGCTGCGCGGCACCGAAAACGCAGACGGCTTGTATGCTCTGCTGACCGAATCGCCGGCCAGCCGCGCCGCGTGAAGCCTGTGCGTTTCTCTTGTGACATCGGGGCTTCACCTCTGTTCCTGGCCCGTGAAAAGGGCTAGAAAAGGCGCATGAGGACGCTCTACCACCATCCGCTCTGCCCCTTCTCGCGCAAGGTCCGTGTCGTGCTGGCCGAGAAGAAGCTGGAATGCGAAGGACATCTTGAACGCTATTGGGAGCGGCGGGATGACTTCGTCGCACTCAACCCCGCCTCGGAAGTTCCCGTGTTGGTGGAAGAAGGCGGAACGGTTCTTTCCGACTCCACCGCCATTTGCGAATATCTGGACGAAGTTCACCGCGAGCCGCCGCTGCTGCCGGCAGAGCCCGAAGCCCGCGCCGAGGTCCGCCGCTTGGTGGGTTGGTTCGACGCCAAATTCTATCACG
>JACMLB010000282.1 GCA_014379805.1 Rhodospirillales bacterium
CGGTGATCATCCTGGGCGGCCCGGCGGATCGCATGAAGTTCAGCTCGGCCATGGTGTTCCTGTCCGGCTTCCTGCTGCTGGTCTACGCACCCGTCGCCCACATGGTGTGGGGCCCCGGCGGCTACCTTGCCACCGACGGCGTGCTGGACTTCGCCGGCGGCACTGTCGTGCACATCAATTCGGGCATGGCTGGCCTTGTCGCCGCCATCCTGATCGGCCGTCGCTCGGGCCTGGGCAATGAGAACATGGCTCCGCACAATCTGGTGCTGACCATGATCGGCGGCGCCTTGCTGTGGATTGGCTGGTTCGGCTTCAACGCCGGTTCCGCCCTGACCGCCGGCGGCGGCGCTGGTGCGGCCATGATCAACACCCACGTCGCCACCTCGGCAGCCGTGGTGTCGTGGTCCATCGCCGAATGGGTCATCCGCGGCAAGCCGTCCCTGTTGGGTGCGGTCTCGGGTGCGGTGGCCGGTCTGGTCGTCATCACCCCTGCTTGCGGCTTTGTCACCGTCTCGGGTGCCCTGATCATGGGCCTGCTTGGCGGCGTGTTCTGCTATTGGGGCGTGTCCGGCTTCAAGAAGATGTTCGGCTATGACGACGCGCTGGACGTCTGGGGCATCCACGGCCTGGGCGGCATCCTGGGCGCCATCCTGACCGGCGTGTTCGCGGTGTCGGCCATCGGCGGCACCGGCAAGTCCGGTCTGGTCGACGGCAATGCCGGCCAAATTCTGGTGCAGATCGAAGGCGTGCTGTTCACCCTGGTGTGGTCGGGCGTGGTCAGCTTTATCCTGCTGAAGCTGATCGACATGACCATGGGCCTGCGCGTCACCAAGGAAGTGGAGACCGAAGGCCTGGATCTGGCGCTGCACGGCGAGACCGTCCACGACTGATCTGGTGAATGGTTAAAGGAAACGCCGGGCCCGCAAAGGCCCGGCGTTTTTATTTATTCAGGCCACCCGCCGGCCCAGCAGCGCTTCCAGATGGGCATAGACCGCAGCCGCCGTTTCGGGATGGGCCAAGGCGCGGTCGATAATGGCGGTGACGTAGCCCGATTTATTGCCGCAATCGTAGCGACTGCCCACGAAGCGGAAGCCGGCCAGACCAACCCGGTCGATGGTGGCGGCAATGGCGTCGGTCAGCTGGATTTCGCCGCCCTGGCCCTTCTGCTTCTTGTCCAGATAGTCGAACACAGCCGGGTCCAGGATGTAACGGCCAATGACCGACAAAGTGGACGGCGCGTTTTCCGGGGCGGGCTTTTCCACCATGCCACGGGCGCGGGCCAACTGGCCGCGTTCCTCGATCACGTCCAGAATGCCGTAGCGGTTCACTTGGTCCAGGGGCACGTTTTCCACCGCCACCAGATGGCCGCCGGTCTGGTTCCACTGCTCGACCATCTGCTTCAGGCAGCCGGGCTGGCCCATGATCAAATCGTCGGGCAGCAGCACAGCGAAGGGCTCGTCACCGATGACCGGGCGGGCGCACCAAACCGCGTGGCCCAGGCCCAGGGGGGCGGGCTGGCGCACGGTGGTGATGGTCACGCCCTTGGGGCAGGTGGACCGGGCGATCTCCAGCAATTCCAGCTTGCCGCGCGCTTCCAGCTGACGTTCCAACTCGGCCGAGGTGTCGAAGTGGTCGGCCAGCAATTCCTTGCCCTTGGCGGTGACCAGCACGATTTCGGTGATCCCGGCCTCGGCGGCTTCTTCCACAGCGTATTGGATCAGCGGCTTGTCCACCACCGGCAGCAATTCCTTGGGCAGCACCTTGGTGGCGGGCAAAACACGGGTGCCCATACCAGCGACAGGAAGAACGGCTTTACGGATCATGTGAGATCTCGCCACAAGAGTTGTTCGATGGAGGAAGCTTCTACCCCCTTTGCGCCAGCACTATGTTCGGTTGATGGCGAGATCATGGCATGTGCGCGCGGCGAAGGTTATAGTCCGCCCCGCAATGTCAGCTTCCCTCGACCACGCCCGTTCCCTGCTCCGCTCCGTCTTTGGCTTCGACGGATTCCGGCCCGGCCAGGATTCCATCATCGGCGCCATCCTTGACGGCGAGAACGTCATGGCGATCATGCCCACCGGCGCAGGGAAGTCCCTGTGCTATCAATTGCCCGCCTTGGTGGGCAACGGCCTGACCGTGGTGGTGTCGCCGCTGATCGCCTTGA
>JACMLB010000283.1 GCA_014379805.1 Rhodospirillales bacterium
CCAAGCCGCCGGAGCCCGAACCCGCGCCGCCGGTGCCCAAGCCTGAGCCCAAGCCCGAGCCGAAGCCGGAACCCAAACCCGAGCCGAAGCCCGAGCCCAAGCCCGACACGCAGAAGATGCTCAACGATCTGAAGCCGCCGCCGAAGCCTAAGAATTCGATGGACGATCTGGATTCGCTGCTGAAGTCGGTGGACAAGCAAAAGCCCAAGCCGGCCAACCCGTTGGACGATTTGATGAAGGCCGCGGACAAGGCCAAGCCGACACCTGCGTCCGCCGAGCAGGGCACCCAGCCCAAGCCGCAAAGCGTCAAGGGTTCGGATCAGCACAATCCAAACGCCCCCATCTCCATGACCGAGATGGATCGTATCCGTAAGCACGTGTCCGATCAGTGGAACATCCCTGCGGGCGCCAAGGATGCGGCCAATCTATTGATCGAAATCCGTGTGACCGTGCTGCCGGACGGCACCGTCACCGATGCCCGCATCGTCAATCAGCCGCTGATGCCGGATTCGTACTGGACCGCTGCCGCCGATTCGGCGCGCCGGGCCGTGCGTTTGGCCAGCCCGTTGCCGATCCCGCGGGAAAAATACGACCAGTTCAGGGATTTCATCCTGACGTTCAACCCGAAGCAGATGTTGGGGGGGCGGTGATATTGGTCATCAGCACCCGCCATCATACGCGCACTCAAGACCACTCCAAGACCTAGGACGATGACCATGCTCACGCGCCTTCGCCTTGCGGCCGCTGCTTTGGCCGTTGTCCTCACCGGAACCCTGGCCATGGGGCCGGCTTCCGCCGAACCTCTGCGCATCGACATCACGCGCGGCCATATGAAGCCGCTGCCCATCGCCATTCCCGACCTGTTCGGCAATTCGCCCCAGGAAAGCCAAGTGGGCCGCGACGTCGCCCGCGTGGTGGCTGCCGATCTAGAACGCTCGGGCCTGTTCAAGCCCATCGACCAGCGTGCCTTCATCCAGACCACCGCCGCGTTGCAGGCCGGTCCGCGCTTCGCCGATTGGCGCCAGATCAACGCCGAGGCTCTGGTTCAGGGCCTTATGCAGGTCCAGCCCGACGGCGGCGTGCGGGTGGAGTTCCACCTGTGGGACGTGTTCAACGAACAGCAGATCGGCCTCGGCATGGCCTTCTCCCTGCCGGCCAAAGCTGTGGCGGCGGACCGGAATTATTGGCGCCGTTTCGGCCATAAGATCGCCGACACCATCTACAAGCGCATCACCGGCGAAGATGGCTATTTCGACACCCGGCTGGTCTACATTTCAGAATCGGGACCGAAGAACGACCGCAAGAAGCGGCTCGCCATCATGGACCAGGACGGCGAGAACCATCGTTTCCTGACCAGTGGCGACGATCTGGTGCTGACGCCGCGCTTCTCGCCGACCGAGAACGAAATCACCTACATGTCCTATTACAAGGGCACGCCGCGCGTCTATCTGCTGCAGATCGACACCGCTCGGCGCGAATTGCTGGGTGACTTCCCGGGCATGACCTTCGCGCCGCGCTTCTCGCCCGACGGCAACAAGGTGGTCATGAGCCTGGCTCAGGACGGCAACACCGAGATTTACGAGATGAACCTGATGACGCGCCAGAAGCGGCGCCTCACCAATCATCCGGCCATCGATACCTCGCCCAGCTTCTCGCCGGATTCCGCCCGCATCGTCTTCAACTCGGATCGCGGCGGCGCCCAGCAGCTTTATGTGATGGATTCGGACGGCGGAAACGTCAGCCGCATCAGCTTTGGCGACGGCCGCTATGCAACGCCGGTATGGTCGCCGCGCGGTGATCTCATTGCCTTCACCAAGATGAAGGGCGGCGAATTCTTCATCGGCGTCATGCGCCCCGACGGTTCTGACGAACGTCTGCTGGCCCAGGGATATCTGGTGGAAGGCCCGACTTGGGCGCCAAATGGCCGTGTTCTGTCGTTCTGGAAAGAGACCCAGTCGGACGATCGGGGTAGGGGCGGTACCTCCAAACTCTACACTGTCGACCTGACTGGCTTTAATGAAAGACAGGTAGTCACCCCCCTTGACGGGTCGGACCCTGCGTGGTCCCCCTTGATTCCTTAAAACTTACTGAGTATAGTCCGCGCCGATTGGGACTTTTCCGATGACAACGATCCAGCCGCGTGCGTTGTCAAAGGGAGCTCGTGTCGTCTCCAAACGGGGGCGGCGCGGCGTCTCTAAAGGTTCAAACTGCATCCCATACGGCGATTCATTGAGGGGGTCCTCAAATATGAAACTGCGTTTCCTGAGCATTGTTGCCGCTGCCGCCCTGCTTGCGGCTTGTGAGTCGGCCCCCGAGGCCACCACCACCACCACTGGCGGCGGTGCCGCTCCGGCTGCCACCGCTAAGGTTGGTATCGTTCCGGGTTCGGAGCAGGACTTCATCGCCAACGTCGGCGATCGGGTGTTCTTCGACTTCGACAAGTACTCGGTTCGCGCCGATGCTAAGGCCACTTTGGACAAGCAGGTTGCTTGGCTGAAGAAGTACCCGACCTACAACCTGACCGTTGAAGGCCATGCCGACGAGCGCGGCACCCGTGAGTACAACCTTGCCCTGGGCGAGCGTCGTGCGAACGCCGTGAAGGAATACCTGGCTGCCAACGGCCTGCCGGCCGCGCGCGTCAAGTCCATTTCGTACGGCAAGGAGCGCCCGGTCGCTCTGGGTTCGAACGAA
>JACMLB010000284.1 GCA_014379805.1 Rhodospirillales bacterium
GATCATCAAGCCGGACGCGACTCGCCGCAACCTGACCGGCAAGATCAACGCCCGCTTCGAAGAGGCCGGTCTGCGCATCGTCGCCCAGAAGCGCGTCCAGCTGACCAAGGAACAGGCCGAGGGCTTCTACTCGGTCCACCGTGAGCGCTCGTTCTTCCCCGACCTGGTGAACTTCATGATCTCCGGTCCGGTGGTGGTTCAGGTTCTGGAAGGCGAAAACGCCGTCCTGAAGAACCGCGACACCATGGGCGCCACCAACCCGGCCAATGCCGCTGCCGGCACCATCCGCGCCGACTTCGCCGAATCCATCGAAGCCAATTCGGTGCACGGTTCGGATTCCGCCGAGAACGCCGCGATCGAAATCGCCTACTTCTTCGCGCAGACCGAGATCGTCGCCTAAATCAGGCCGGTATCTGGTTTAAAACGCCTCCGGGGCTTCGGCCTCGGGGGCGTTTTTTTGTTTGCGCCCCTCCCCCACATCGCGATTGTTCCCGTAATCCGGCATGCATTCAAGGCGATACTAGCGAAACGGGAGTCGCTGCCGCGCCCGTCAGCAGCGCCACATCCACGGTGACATAACCGTAGGACAAGTAATGGTGCACCTATTTCGTCGGACAATTGGGGGTGCCTATTCATTGGTATGGCGGCGATGGCTGAGCCATCGTAAAGTTGTCCACTGGGTTATGTGGGTTTTCATTCCACCCCCACTTCACCCTACCCATGCCCGTGAGATATTGCTATTGTGCCTAGAATATCCACAGCGAATGCCGAGTTTGTCCCAACTAGTGGTTGTGGCAAGCCGTAGCGGATTCATTGAGCACGTCAGGCGTTTCTGCGGCAACGCCATCTTATAGAGGTGATATTTTATGCCCGAGCCCCTCCGCAAAACCACCGGCAGTGTTTCCCGCCGCGCCAGCCGCGGACGCACCCCGTCGGGCAAGCCCAATCCCATTGACGTCCATGTGGGCGGACGCATCCGGTTGCGCCGCACCCTGCTTGGCATGAGCCAGGAAAAGCTGGGCGAAGCCTTGGGCCTGACCTTCCAGCAGGTGCAGAAGTACGAACGCGGCGCCAACCGCGTCGGCGCTTCGCGTCTATTCGATCTGTCGCGCGTGCTCGACGTGCCAGTCAGCTATTTCTTCGAGGACATGGACGACGATATGGCGGCGACCAGCCCGCGCCACATGGTCCGTGCCACCGAGGAGCCCCGTCAGTTCGAAGATAATCTGATGGTTCAGCGCGAAACCCTGGAACTGGTGCGCGCCTACTATCGCATCCGCGACCCCGAGGTCCGCCGCCGGGTCCAGGAACTGGCCAAGGCGCTGGGGCCTATCGTCAAGGAAGCGTAAGAAAAAGGGCCTTCCGGCATGCGCTGGAAGGCCCTTTTTTATCCCTGCGGCGCCGCGTCGTAGACCGGCGGTTCCTCGTGCAGGCTGGCCGGGTCCTGGTGGATCAGGACGTCGAATTGGGGGAAAGCCTCCATGATGGCTTTTTCCACCTGATCGGCGATGTCATGGGCCTGGATCAGCGGCAGATCGTCATCCAGCGCCAGATGCAGCTGAATGAAGCCCTGCTGGCCCGACAGCCGCGTGCGCAGATCGTGCATGCCGCGCACCTGGGGATTGGAATGGGCAATTTCCTTGATGCGCTGGCGGTCCTCTTCCGGCAATTCCCGATCCATCAGCATGTCGTAGGAATTGACCGCGATTTGCCAGGCATTCCATAGCAGGAATGCCGCGATGGCGATTGCGAAGGCCGGATCGATGAAGGTCCAGCCCAGGGTCTTGCCCACCAGCAGCGACACGATGACCGAGCCATTAATCAGCACGTCGCCGGTGTAGTGCAGGGAATCCGCTGAAATGGCGACGGAATCCGTGTGCGCCAGCACCTTTTTCTGGAACCGCACCAGCAGCGCCGTCAGCACGATGGAGAACGCCATCACCGCCACGCCGATGCCTTCATTGGTGACCGGCACCGGCTGTTGCAGGCGGTGCACCGCCTCGACCAGCAGCAGGGCGCCGGAACCGACGATGAACGCCGCCTGACCCAGTCCGGCCAAGGGCTCGGCCTTGCCGTGGCCGAAGCGGTGCTCGCGGTCGGCAGGGGTCAGGGCATGGCGTACGGCCCACAGATTGATGATCGAGGCGGCGGCATCCAGGGTGGAATCGATCAGGGTGGACAGCAGCGCCACCGAGCCGGTCATCCCCCAGGCCACCAGTTTGACCACGATTAAAATCGAGGCCGTCGCCACCGAGGCGTAAGTCGCCTGACGCATCAGGCGGGCGCCATCAACCGTTTGAGGGACGGACATCGAACGGTCTCCTTACGGGAACAAATGCTCGACCCGCCAGCCGTCGCCGTCCTTGGCATAGGCAAAGCGGTCATGCAGGCGGAAGGCGCGGTCTTCCCAGAATTCCAGGCGCTCGGGGCGCACACGGAAGCCCGACCAATGGGCTGGGCGCGGCACCGTACCGAAACCGAATTTGGCGGTGAATTCAGCCACTCGGCGTTCCAGCTCGAAGCGGCCTTCCAGCGGGCGCGACTGCACCGAAGCCCAGGCGCCGATCTGGCTGGTCCGGGCGCGCGAGGCGAAATAGGCATCGGCCTCGGCGTCGCTCACCGCCTCGACCCGTCCTTCTACCCGCACTTGGCGCCGTAGGCTTTTCCAGTGGAACAGCAGGGCGGCGTGTGGATTGGCGGCCAGCTCCTGGCCCTTGCGGCTTTCCAGATTGGTGTAGAAGACGAAGCCGTCATGGTCATAGCCCTTCAGCAGGACCATGCGCACGCTGGGTCGGCCCTGCCCATCCACGGTGGCCAGGGACATGGCGTTGGGGTCATTGGGCTCGGCGGCTTCCGCCTCCGCCATCCATTTGGCGAAGAGCGCATAAGGGTCTGCTTCGACGGCCGACATGGGCTTTGGTCCAATGGCTGTTTCGTGGTGGGGTCGCTAGATTCATTTCAGGCCAGGATGTTTCTAGCTTGGCGGGCTGCCCATAAAAAGCCCCAAATCCATGCCACTTTCGCAACCTGCCCCTCTCAAGGTGGGGGGGCTACGCTGGGACGGGAAGACCATGACCATGAAGCGAGTGATGCCCGTGGCACTCATTGTCGGAATGCTGTCGGGTTGTGCCAACGATTACGGCCCCAAACAGACCGGTGGTGCCGTGCTGGGCGGCGTAGGCGGTGCGGTGGCCGGCGCGCAATTCGGCAAGGGCACCGGTAACATCGCCATGACCGCCTTAGGCACCTTGCTTGGCGCCTATGCCGGCTCGGAGGTGGGCAAGTCCTTGGACAAGTCCGACCGGTTATACGCCCAGCAGGCGGAAACCCGCGCCCATTCCGCCCCGGTGGGCAGTTCCGTTGCTTGGAACAATCCCGATAGCGGCCATTCCGGCACCTATACGCCCATCCGTGACGGCACCGATCAGGCGGGCAATTACTGCCGCGAGTACCAGACCTCGGTGAAGATCGACGGCAAGAGCGAAAAGGCCTTCGGCACCGCTTGCCGCCAGCCCGACGGCACTTGGCAAGTGGTGAAGTAGCGCCCGGCCCGGATTTCTGGCAAAAGAAGGGGCGGTGCTACGGCGCCGCTTCCTTTTCAGTTCGGGAATCGAGGGCATAGGGTGAAGGATCCGTATCAGGTTCTGGGCGTGGCCAAGGCCGCCTCGGACGACGACATCAAGAAGGCCTATCGCCAGCTGGCGCGAACGCTGCACCCCGACCTTAATCCCGGCGACGCGCGCGCCGAGGAACGGTTCAAGGAAGTCAGCGCCGCCTACGACTTCCTTTCCGACTCCACCCGGCGCCGGCAATATGACCAGGGCGAAATCGATCCCACCGGTGCGCAGAAGCGCCGCGCGTGGCGCTCGCA
>JACMLB010000039.1 GCA_014379805.1 Rhodospirillales bacterium
ACCACGGCGCGGTCGGGGCCGGGGGTGTCCACCTCGCGGCCTTCCAGCAGTACGCCGCCCTCGGTGGCCTGCAGCAGGCCGGCGACGATGTTCAGGATGGTGGATTTGCCGCAGCCGGAATGGCCGATGATGGAGATGAACTCGCCTTTCTCCACCCGCAGGGTGACGCCGTCCAGGGCGCGGAAGCTGCCCTTTTCAGTCTGGAAGGTGATGCCGACGTCTTCGATGGAAAGATAGGCACTCATGGCGTGAACTCCTTAGCAGCCTGGACGGTGACATCCGGCGCGGCAACGGCGTCGAACAGGGCGCCGTCCAGCAGCAGGTCGGGGCCCATGGCAATGGGGGCGGTGGCCTTGTCCAGTACCCAAGGGTTGGCGTGGTGGCCTTCGGTCTTGTAGTCGGTCAGGGGAACGGCAAGGCCCAGTTCCAGCGCGGCAAGGCGGTAGAGGTCGGGGCGGTAGACGTTTTCGGCCACACGGCGCACGTCCATGTCGCCGCACTGACCCCAACGCTGCATCTGGCGCAGATACCAGATGGCTTGGCTGCGCCAGGGGAAGTTGGCGGCGTGGGCGTGGAAGGTGAACTGGCCCTTGCGGATCACGTCCGCAGGGACGTTGAGAATGGCGGGCTGGGACAGAATGTCGGCCAGCTCGGCGGGGTTGGCGTCGCACCAGCGGGCGGCGTTGATGACCGCCTTGATCATGGCCGTTACGGTTTCGGGATTGGTATCGGCGAAGGCGCGGGTGACGCCCAGCACCTTTTCAATGCGCCCGGCGAAGATGTCGTTGCTGGTGGCGACGATGCGGCCCAGTTCCAGATTGGCCGCCAGACTGCCCCATGGCTCGCCCACGCAGAAGCCGGCGATATTGCCCGCCGACAGATGGGCCACCATCTGCGGCGGCGGCACCACCACCAGCCGCACGTCGCGGTCGGGGTCAATGCCCGCGCTCGCCAGCCACAGCCGCAGTTCCAGATGATGGGTGGACACCGGGTAGACCATGGCGAAGGCCATGGGATCGCGGCCCAAAGCCTTGTCTTCGTCGATGACCGCCTTAAGGCCGCCAACCGCTTCCATGCGGCGGCACAGCTCGGTGGACAGGGTGATGGTGTTGCCGCCCAAATTCAGCGCCATGACGGCGATGGTGGGCTCGCGGATGGCGGCCAGGCCCAGGGTCATGGACAGCGGCATGGTCGCCAGCATTTGCGCACCGTCCAGCGCACCCACCGCCACCTTGTCGCGGATATTGGCCCAGGACGGCTCGCGGCTCAGCTCCACGTCAAGACCCTGCTCGGCGAAGAAGCCGCGTTCCTTCGCCACCACCAGGGGGGCGCAGTCGGTCAGGGGGACGAAACCCAGTTTCAGGCGGGTCTTTTCCATGGGCTTACCCCGCCACTTTCTTGCCGATGGCGGTGATCAGGCGGTCCAGCATGAAGCCCACCAGACCCACATAGATCAGGGCCAGGATGATCTCGCTCATGAGCGAGCTGTTCCAGGCGTCCCAGATGAAGAAGCCGATGCCTACGCCGCCGATCAGCATCTCCGCCGCCACGATGGCCAGCCAGGACAGGCCGATGCCGATCTTCAGGCCGGTAAAGATGTAGGGCACCGAGGCCGGCATGACGATCTTGAAGAAGTACTCGATGGGCGACAGCCGCAGCACCTTGGCGACGTTGCTGTAGTCCTGGGGGATGTTGCGCACGCCCACGGCGGTGTTGAGGATGATGGGCCACACCGAGGTGATGAAGATCACGAAGATGGCCGAGGGATCAGCGGCCTTGAAGGCTGCCAACGAAATGGGCAGCCAAGCCAAGGGCGGGACGGTACGCAGGACCTGGAAGATGGGGTCCAGGGCGCGGGACGCCAGCCGGCTTTGGCCCAGCACCACGCCTAGCAGGATGCCGACGCTGGCCGACAGCGAGAAGCCCAAGGCCACCCGCTTGAGGCTGGCGAACAGGTGCCAGAACAGGCCCTTATCGGTGCCGCCATGATCGAAGAACGGATTGATGATCAGTTCCCAGGTGTCTTTAACCACCTTGGACGGGCCGGGCAGCATGGCCCCGGTCTGGGCGCAGGCGATTTCCCACAGGCCCAGCAGCAGGATCAGGCCCAGCAGTGGCGGCATCACCTCGCCCACGATTTCCCGCAGCTTCTTGGCGACCGCGCCGGGGCGCGGTAGGACGGTCTGAGAGAGGTGGGCTGCTTCGGCTTTGACGGTGCTTATCATGTTCATGGCTCCCCCCATCACGCCATGGTGCGCTTGATGGCAAGGCTCTTCAGATACGCCGCCGGGTTGGCGGGATCGAAGGTCTTGCCGTCGAAGAAGCTCTCGACGCCACGCGAGGTGGAGGCCGGCATCTGGGTCACGCCCAGCGCCTTGGCGGCCTCGCGCCACAAATCCTCGCGGTTGACCTGCTTGATCAGGGCCTTGGTATCCAGATCGGCGGGCTGATAGCCCCAGCGCTGGTTCTCGGTCAGGAACCACAAATCGTGGCTTTGGAAGGGGTACGAGGCGAAGTCCTTCCAGAACTTCATGACATGGGGGCTGGCCTCGACCTTGCGCCCGTCGCCGTAATCATAGACGCCCTTGGACCGGGCGATGATGTCTTCCACCGGCACTTTGAACCATTCGCGGCCCGAGACGATCTTGCACATCTCCTCGATATTGGCCTCGCACCATTGCTGGGCTTCCTGCACGGCCATGGTCACGGCCAGGGCCGCCTTCGGGTTCTTCTCGATCCAGTCCGACCGCATGGCCAGCGACTTCTCGGGGTGGTCCTTCCACAACTCGCCGGTGGTCAGCGCAGTGAAGCCGATGCCCTGGTGGATCAGTTGGGCGTTCCACGGCTCGCCCACGCAGAAGGCCTCCATGGTGTCCACCTTCATGTTGGCGACCATTTGGGGCGGCGGGACGGTGATGGTGGAGACGTCCTTGTCCGGGTCGATGCCGTTGGCGGCCAGCCAGTAGCGCAGCCACATGTCGTGGGTGCCGCCGGGGAAGGTCATGGCCACCTTGACTTCCTTGCCGGACGCCTTGGCCTTGGCGAAGGCCTCGCCCAATCCTTTGGCTGTGGTGGTCACGCCCAGGCTTTTAAAGGCGTTGGACACCGAGATGGACTGGCCGTTGGTGTTCAGCCGGGCCAGGATGCTGACCGGCACCTTGGTGTTGTTCTTGGTGATGCGGCCCGAGGTCATGAGATAGGGCATGGGCGTCAGGATATGGGCGCCATCGATGCCGCCGCCGGCTGAGCCCAGCTCCAGATTGTCGCGGGTGGTGCCCCAGCTGGCCTGCTTGAGCACCTGCACATCGGGCAGGCCGTATTTGGCGAAGAAGCCCTTTTCCTTGGCGATGATCAGCGGCGCCGAATCGGTCAGCGCGATGAAGCCGAAATTGGCGCCTTTGACTTCCGGCGAGTCACTGGTGCCGGCATAAGCACCGGAAGGCAGGGCGGCGCGGGCGGCGGTCAGGATGGCGGCGGTGGCGGACGCCTTCAGGATAGTGCGGCGGGTCATGGTGTTCGTCATCGTCTATTTCCTCGTCAAGGCCAGAACGAAAAAAAACGGCGTCCCACGGGGCTGCGCGCCTCTGATGCAGAGGGGCAATCCGTGGAACGCCGTTGTTCCTGATTTCCGCCCGGACGCCATCGCCCGAGGGAATTATGAATTTCGCTGACCGAGCCGCCTCGCCATTGAGGCAACCTGTCCCCCTCTATTTCGCAAACCCCGTGCCAATGCCGCAGTGCAGCAAATGCGCCGTTTATCGCGCCCCGTCATTTCATGCATTGCTTAAAAACAAGGCAACAGCCACGCCACTGCGCAAACATAAGGCATTGCTGCTTTAGGTTGCGCAAGTTAGAGTGCGGCTTTCAATGGATGTGGGAGGGGGAAATTGCGTTATCTGCCAATCTTGCTGCTGGGCCTGTCCGCCTGCGCGCCCATGGCGGCGGAAAACGATGCGTTGCTGGTGCCGCCGTCTTTGGCCGGCAAGGTCGCGGTGCTGTCGCCGTCCGATCCCGCATACGGGCAGGCCAATGTGGCAAGCGCGGTCAAGGCGGTTGGGCTGGGCGGCGTGTCCGGCGCCCTGGTGGTCAAGCTGTCCCAGGATTTGCCGGTCTACCGCATGTGGAACGGCCCCGCGGCCACGGGCAGCGACAACCGCATGGGCAGCTGGTGGGCCTTCGACGCCCCCAAGGGCACGCGCGAGGGTTATCGCCGCGCCTATGAAATCTGCGGCACCTGGAACCAGTTGTCCTGGGTGGCGGCCTGCACGTTGAAGCAGGGTTCTGTGGTCGCCATCGGTCCGGGGCAGTCCGTTTCGGCCCAAACCTGCGCTGATGCCTCGGATTACGAGACCTACGACGCCAACCGGCGCGATTGGCAGGTCTATGTCAATCATGCGTGGAACCGGCCCGAGGCGTTGTCCTGCCCGCCGAATACCGCCGATTACCAGGCCGACCCGGCCAATGTGGCGCAGCCGGTCAAGACCCCCTAGCCCAGCAGCTCCGCCGCTTCGATGATCTTGTTGGCGATGTCGATCAGGCGAAGCTTACCGTCCATGGCCATGCGGCGCATCAGGCGGTAGGCTTCGTCCTCATCCACCTTGCGCCGCTTCATCAGGATGCCCTTGGCCTTTTCGATGACCTTGCGCTCGGCCAGGGTGCTTCTGGCCTTGTCCAACTCGCTTCGCAGTTCGTGGAACTGGGCGAAGCGGGCGATGGCCACATCCACCACCGCACGCACGCGGTCGGGCTTCAGCCCGTCCACCACGTAAGCAGCCACCCCGGCCTCGATGGCGGCGCGAATGGTTTCAGGCTTGCCGTCCTGGGCAAACATCACCACCGGCCGGCGTTGCTCCAGGCTGACGCGCCGCATGTCTTCCAAGGTGTCGCGGTCGGGGCTGTCCATGTCGACGATGATCACATCGGCAGACAATTCCCCCACCTTGCTGTGCAGCCCGGCACCCGTGCCGAAAACCGCCACCACGGTGAACCCTTCCGCTTCCAGGGCGTCCTTGACCGATTGGCCCCGGTCGCTTTCATCGTCCACCACGATCACGCGGAGGCTCATGATTACCTCACGCAAATCCCTCTGCCTGACCGAGCGTTGCAGGTGTCGTGCCAAAAGGGGCTTTTTAGATGCCCTATAGGTTTGCGGCTTTGCGGGCGGACGGTGCCGTCAATGTCGTGCTCAATATGTGGGCAGTGGGGCTTCGGCGCTGGCTAAAATGCAGCCAAGGCCGCGCCTACTGCAATCTGGCATAGGTGGGTAATACAACTAATCCGGACGGCATATATCTCCAGTACAGCGAGCTATAAAGGGCGCATTCTGAACTTTAAGTTGTCGAAAGCTAGGGGTATGAACACCGCACTCTCTCTTGGAAGTGCGACGATCATGTCTGACGATACGAGCCTACCGAACGTTTCCCATATCCGTGAAGGCCTGGTGATCCGCCTTGCCAAGCGCATTACGTTGCTTTGCGATCCGTCCAGCGAGCGCGAGGACATCCTGCGCGATTGTATCGGTCTATCCATGCACATGGATTTGGGGCACCGCGAATTCGCATTGTTGTTGTCCGAGGTCGAGAACCGGCTTGGTTTCTACCTGACGCCCCTGTCCGAAAGCGTCAAAGCCGCTTAGTGCTCCGCCTGCCCATATTTGCGCCCAAAATGAAATGCGTCCTGCCGTAAGCTGTGCGTCTGCTTCCAGTAGGAGGACGGGCCATGACGATGTTGGCGTCTACGGGCATCGGCGGATTGGACGAGGTCTTGGGCGGTGGGGTGCCTCGCAACCGGCTGTATCTCGTCAATGGCAATCCCGGTTCCGGCAAGACCACCATGGCCCTGCAGTTTTTGATGCAAGGGCTGCGCGAAGGCGAACGGGTTTTCTACATCACCCTGTCGGAAACCAAGGAAGAGCTTGAGGCTGTCGTCGAGTCCCATGGCTGGACCCTGGACGGCCTCCATATCTTTGAATTGTCCGCCCTGGATAAAATCCTGGCCTCCGACATGCAGCAATCGGTGTTCCACCCTGCACAGGTGGAATTGGCCGAGGTGATGCAGTGCATCCTGACCGAAGTGGACCGCGTCGCCCCGTCCCGTGTGGTGTTGGATTCGGTGTCCGAAGTCAGGCTGCTGGCGGGCGACGCCCTGCGCTACCGCCGCCAGATACTTGCCCTGAAGCAGCATTTCGTCGGGCGCAACTGCACTGTTCTGTTGCTCAACGACCAAGTGGCTGAAGGCGCTGATCTACAGTTGCAAAGTCTGGCCCATGGCGTGTTGCAGCTTGAGCATCGGGCGCTGGATTTCGGTGGCGATCGCCGCCAACTGCGTGTCCAGAAGATCCGTGGCCGCGCCTTCCGCGAAGGCTTCCACGATTACAAGGTGATAGCCGGCGGCTTGGTCGTGTTTCCCCGTCTGGTGGCCGCTGAGCATCGCGAGGAAATGGGCATTCAGGCGGTAAGCAGCGGTGTCGCCGCCTTCGACGCCATGGTCGGGGGCGGCATCGAACGCGGGACCGCCACCTTGCTGATTGGCCCGTCGGGCGCCGGCAAATCCACCTGCGCCACGCAGCTTGCCCTTGCCGCCGCCGAACGGGGCGAGCGGGTGGTCATGTATGTCTTCGACGAGCGGCCCGAAACCTTGTTCCACCGTTCCGCCGGCGTTGGCATGGATTTGGTCAGCCACGTCCAGTCCGGCCGCATCACCGTGCGGCAAATCGACCCGGCAGAACTCTCGCCCGGGGAGTTCACCGCGAATGTGCGCGAAGCGGTGGAAAAGGAAGAGGCGGCCATGGTGGTGATCGATAGCCTGACCGGCTATCTGCACTCCATGTCGTCCGAGCGGAACCTGCTGTTGCAGTTGCATGAATTGCTGGCCTATCTGGGCCAGCGCAATGTGATTTCAGTAATGGTGTTCGCCCAGCATGGCCTGCAGGGGGCAACGGTGGCCTCGGTGGATGTCAGTTATCTGGCCGATACCGTCATTCTGTTCCGCTATTACGAATATGCCGGGATGCTGCGCCAAGCCATTTCCGCCTTTAAGAAGCGGGGCGGCAATCACGAACGTGCCATCCGCGATTTCTCCCTGGGGCCGCACGGATTGCAGATCGGCGAGCAATTAAAGCAGTTTCGCGGCGTCATGACGGGAATGCCACTAATGGGCCCCGCGTCCGATGGGAAACATGCTGTTTGAAGCGGACGCCGCCGCGTGCCGTGAACGGGTGCTGATCTACGCCCCGTTCGGGCGCGATCCTCAGGTGATACTCGATGTACTCGCCGGTGCGGGAGTGTGCGGTACTATCTGCCCAACCGTCCGTGCGTTCTGTACGGAGATTGCCGCAGGGGCGGGGGCGGCCATCATGGCCATGGAAGCCATCGGCCTGGACGAATTGCACGATCTGGCCGGGGTGCTGACCGCCCAGCCGCCATGGTCCGACCTTCCGCTGATTGTCCTATTCCATAGCAGCGACGCCGCTGCGTCCGAGGCTTTGGTGCTGGCGTCGCTTTTCAAGGTGGGCAACCTCAACCTGCTGGAACGGCCATTGCGCATCGACGCCTTGTTGAATGCGGTGACCTTGGCGCTGCGCGCCCGCCGCCGCCAGTATCAGGCCGAGGCGCATATGCGCGATCTGGTGGAGGCCCAGGAGCACTTGGCCCAAGCCAGGAACGAAGCGGTGCGCGCCAATCTAGCAAAAAGCCGCTTCCTTGCCGCCGCCAGCCATGATCTGCGCCAGCCGTTTCAGGCCATGCTGCTGTATCACCACATGGTTACCGATGCGGTGCAGGGAACGCCGGCGGCTCAGGCCGCCAAGGCTTTGGGCGAGGCCATCAATTCGGGCGAGGATTTGCTCAACTCGTTGCTGGACCTTTCGACCCTGGACGCGGGGGTGACCAAGGTGGAAATTGCCGAAATCCAAGTGCTCGACGTCTTGCAGACCGTGGCAAATGATTTGGGGGCGGTGGCGGCCGGAAAGGGCTTGGGCCTGCGCGTGCATCCCTGCACTGCGCACCCTGCGCAGCGATCCGGTCCTGTTGAAGCGCATCATCCGCAACCTGACCACCAACGCCATCCGCTACACGGAACGGGGAAACGTGCTGATCGGCTGTCGCCTCCGCCCGCATCATGTGCTCATCCAGGTGTGGGACACCGGGATCGGCATTGCCGCCGATAAGCAGGGGCAAATTTTCGAGGACTTCTATCAGGTCGACAATCCCGGGCGCGACCGCTCCATGGGCATGGGATTGGGTTTGTCCATTGTGGACCGCATGGCCAAACTGTTGGGCCACGAGGTCTCGGTCCAATCCAGGCCGGGCCGGGGGTCGGTCTTCTCGGTGCGGGTGGCGCGGGCATAAAGAAAACGGCCCGCCACGGGTGGCGGGCCGAATAAGTTGGGATGGCCGGCGGCCTTAGTACATGTGGTGGCCGCCGTTGATGGAGATGGTCGATCCGGTGATGAAGTCGGCGTCATCGGCCACCAGGAAGACCACGCCGCGGGCGATGTCTTCGGCGTGACCAAGGCGGCCGGCGGGGATTTTGGCGATGATCTTCTTCAGCACTTCGGGCGGCACCGCCATGACCATCTCGGTTTCCACATAGCCGGGCGCGATGGCGTTGACGGTGATGCCCTTGGCGGCACCTTCCTGGGCCAAGGCCTTGGTGAAGCCATGGATGCCCGATTTGGCGGCGGCATAATTGACCTGACCATACTGGCCGGCCTGACCGTTCAACGATCCGATGTTGACGATGCGGCCGAAGCCCAGGTCACGCATGGTGTCGATCACCGAGCGCGCCATGTTGAAGCATGAGGTAAGGTTGGTGTGGATCACCTGCTCCCACTGCTCATAGCTCATCTTGTGCAAAGGCGCGTCGCGGGTGATGCCTGCGTTATTGACGACGATTTCCACCGGGCCCAAATCGGCGGCAACGGCTTTGACGCCCGCTTGGCATTCGTCGAAGTTGGACACATCGAAGCGATAAGCGGGGATGCCGGTCTCTTCGGTGAATTTCTTGGCAGCTTCAATGTTGCCAAAATAATTTGCCGCGACGCGGTAGCCGGCAGCCTTAAGCGCAAGGGAAATAGCTTTGCCGATACCGCGCGTGCCGCCGGTCACAAGTGCCACTCTCGACATATGATGTTCCTTATTCTTTGTTTGGTGGTTCATTTGTTGAGGGTGAGATTACACAACGAGCTATGTGGGTACTACATGCTGAACGGCAGGTTTGGTCCAGTGCTCAGGTCATAGGCCCGTCATGGAACAAAGGTCCATGCCTCATACAACCACAAGATATTATAAAACGCATTTTGCGCACCACTGAGCGCATTACGTGTTGAATATCTCTTAATAGCTATGTACCTTTTGCCTATGGGCAAGGAAAACGCGCACATCGGAAGAAGTCAGCGCAGTGGCCCTGCTGCCGTCAAACGGGTGCGGCAGGAATTGCCAAGGATGGGCCGCTCGTTCGCCAATGTTTCCGATTTCCTCATCAGCTATGCGCGCCTCTTGGCCGAAATGTCGCACGCCACCGCCGGTGAATTGCGCATGGAGAACCATGGTCGTATCATCCTGTCGCGGGCCGGCAAGGAAATTTCGCTGGACTGGCTGAGTGAGCGCGGCCAAGGGCAGGATTCGGGGCTGATTGGGAAATCGGTTCCCGTAGTCTATGCGGACGCGGCCATCGGCCATGTGTGTTTGACCTGGGGTGATGATGACGGGGCGCAGGCCGCGGGCTTTGTGACCGATTGCGCCCGTCAGCTGGCCTTCCTGGTCAAGCGGTACGAGGTGCGCCATTGGGCCGAGCAACGGCTGGGCCGGCCCCTGATGCTGGTGGGCATGAGCGAGGCGGTCCGCGATTTGGAAGTCTTTGTGGAAAAGGCGTCGCAAAGCGATCTGCCGGCGTTGCTGCACGGCGAGTTCGGGACCGAAACGCCTTATCTGGCAGCAGCCATCCATTGCTGCGGCCAGCGCCGCGACCGTCCCTTCGTGCAAATCAATTGCGCCCAGCCCAGCGGCGAGCCCGACGAATGGTTCCGCCAGGCCGAGGGCGGCAGTCTGTTCCTTAGCGACATCGACGCCCTGGCGCCCAATCTGCAAAACCAATTGCCCCAGCACATGCATTCTCGGCTGGGCCAATGGCTGGACGTTTCGAGCACGGCCAAGGTGCGCGTCATTGCCTCTGCCACCGCCGATTTGCGGGATAGGGTGGCGGACCGTACGTTTTCGCGGCAATTGCTGGCCGAGTTGGATTTCCTGTCGGTCACCATGCCGCCCCTGCGCGAACGCACCGCCGATATCGAGCCGCTGGTCATCGCCGCGCTGGAAGGAAACGGCTATCGCGCCGACGAGAAGATCAGCGCCGAGCTGCTGGACCTGTTCCAAACCTATGGCTGGCCGGAGAACGCCTTCGAACTGGAGCGGGTGGTGGCGCGGCTGGCGGTGATGACCGGACGCGAGCCCATCCGTGCAGAGGATATCCGCCGTCATTTCCCCGGCATGTATCCCCAGCCCGTAAGCCGCAAAGCGGAAGCGCTGCCGGTGGCGACCAGCGTCGAAGCCCCCAGGGAGGACGCATCCGATGATGGGGGCGAGGCCGCCGCCGGGCCTGAAGTGGACCGCTGGCTTCACCATGCTCTGAACAAGGACGTCAAAGCCCTGGCGACGCTGCATCCCGGCCTGCGCAAGGCGCTGCTTTATCTGGTGGACCATTACGCCGAGCCCATCCGGCTTGGCGCCCTGGCCCGTCAGGTCCATGTCAGCCAGTCCCATCTCAGC
>JACMLB010000285.1 GCA_014379805.1 Rhodospirillales bacterium
GGGTGCCTTCTGCCTGGGCTTCGGCATCGTGCTGGCCGCCACCGATCAGGTGACGCTCGAGCCCATCGCCGCCCGCGCGCTTGAAGACAAGCAGAATTCACTCGCCCAAGTGATCCCGGCCGCCATTCACGACAACAACCCGGTCAAGGACACGCTGACCCTCAAGGGCCATGGGGGCAAGGATGTGACCATCTACCGCGCCATCAAGGCAGGCAAAGTCACTGGCGTCGCCTATGAGATTCACGGGTCGGGCTATGCCGGCGAGATGAAGCTGATGCTGGGCGTCGATGCCGAGGGCAAGGTGCTGGGCGTCCGCGCCCTGGCCCATAAGGAAACTCCCGGCCTGGGCGACAAGATCAATATCGCAAAGGGCGACTGGATCACCCGCTTCAACGGCCTGTCCCTGGGCGCCCCGCCCGTGGACAAGTGGAAGGTCAAGAAGGACGGCGGCCAGTTCGACCAGTTCTCGGGCGCCACCATCACTCCGCGCGGCGTGGTCAAGGCCATCCGCGAGGGCCTGGAATTCTACGCCCACAACAAGACTTCGTTGCTGGAGGTCCGCTGATGTCGAGCCAATACGGCAAGATCGCCAAAGACGGTCTGTGGGACAATAATGGCGTCTTCTGCATGCTGCTGGGCATGTGTCCGACCATGGCCATGACCACCGGCGCCACCAATGCGCTGGGCATGGGCTTGGCGACGGCGGTGGTGATGGCGGCGTCGAACCTGCTGGTCGCCATGTTCCGCAACTACATCACCCAGGAAGTGCGCATCCCGGTCTATATCCTGATCGTCGCCGCCATGGTGACGCTGGTGGATTTGTGCATGAACGCGTGGATGCACGAGATGTATAAGGTGCTTGGCCTGTTCATCCCGCTGATCGTGTCCAACTGCCTGCCGCTGGCCCGCCTGGAGGCTTTCGCCGCCAAGGAAAAGGTGCTGCCGTCTTTGGCGGATGGCGTGTTCATGGGACTGGGCTTCACCTTTGCCCTGACCGCCATCGGCGCGACCCGTGAAATCGTCGGCAACGGCACCCTGTTCGCCGATGCCGCCCTGCTGATGGGTCCGGCCTTCAAGATCCTGGAAATGCGCGTGCTGCCCGCCGATACCGGCATCCTGCTGGCGGTTCTGCCGCCGGGCGGCTTCCTTGCCACCGGCCTGCTGCTGGTGTGCAAGCGCCTGCTGGACCTGCGTGCCGGCAAGGAAATTTCCATGGGCGGCGCCCATTGCGTGAGTTGAGGGACTGAAAATGAAGATTGGTGTGGTCTACGCCAAACCTGAGAAGCAGACGTTCCTGACCGTTGACTTGCCCGAGGGCAGCACGGTCAAGGACGCCATCGACAAATCAGGCATCCTGAAGCAATGCCCCGACATCGACCTCGCCACTCAGACGGTCGGCGTCTACGGCAAGGTGATGCCGCTGGACACGGTGCTGGAGCCCAATGCGCGGGTGGAAATCTATCGCCCCATCACCTGCGATCCGAAGACGGTGAAACGCCGGGCACGCCCGGAAGCCGCCGCCGACTGACATCCGCCCAGGCAACCACCGCAGGCCCGTTTCAGCAGCGACGGTGACTGCGGTGACGGGCGACAAGCGGCTGCCCAACAGGCGCAGCCAAATCACGGGCGTCTCCGCCACCGTTCCATCACCGCGAAGGCGGCGGGCAGCATGACGAACGACGTCAACACCATGAGCACCAGCGACATCATCAGCACCAGCCCCATGGAAGCGGTGCCGCCATGGGGTGACAAGGCCAGCGCGCCAAACGCCACCCCGGTGGTAAGCGCACTGAACAGCACGGCGCGCGCCGTGGCCGAGGGCAACAGCGGCCCCATTCCGGCGCGCCAGTTGAGGACGAAATAGACGTTGTAGGCGACGCCGATGCCCAACAGCAGCGGGAAGGCGATGATGTTGGCGAGATTGACCGCCACCCCCAGCGCCACCATGGCGGCCACGGTGAACAGCCCGCCCAATGCCAAGGGCGCCAGCACCAGCAGGGTTTCGCCCACCCGCCGCAGCACGACAGCAAGCAGCAGCAGCACCGCCACCAGGGCATACAGCCCGGCCTGAAGGAAGGCATCCACCACCATGGCGCTGCCCTGCACGATCGCCACCGGCAGGCCAGACACGTCAGGCGCCACCGCCTGCACCGAAGCCACGAAGGCCGCCATCTGGCCCTTGCCCGACAAATCCCCGGAAGGATGAACCTCCACCCGCGCCTCGCCGCCGGTGCCCATCCAGTCACGCACCAGATCGGGCGGCAGGCTGGCGGGGGTGATTTCCTCCACCGCCAAGCCCGCCCGCAACATTGCCAGCAGACCGGGCAAACCGGCAGTCACCGCCCGCTCGAACTGCTCGGTGCGCCCGCGGTCAAGCAACGCACGCAGGGTGTTGGCAAGGGGATGGGTGCCAAGCCGGCTGGCGGCTTGGGCCATGGCCCGGCGGGTTTCGGCGGCGGTCGGCGGCGGTGACGGGAAGGCGGGATACAGGCTTTCGCCGATCAATTGGTTCAGGTCGTCCAGGATCGCCAGCTTCTCGGCCTGCCGCTCGGGGATGAAGCTGGACAAGGTCTGGGCAGAGGCGACCGGGCCGCCTTGCAGCCGCCCGGCCATTGCATCGGCCTGCGCCAGGGATGGCGCCACAACGTTGATCACATAGGGATTGGTGTCAGAGCTGTCGGCCAGATCACGTAAGGTTGCCACCGATTCCGCGCTGGGGTCCTGCAAATGCAGCGGGTCGAAATCGAAGGCCAATCGGGGCGCCATCACGGCCGACGCCAAGGCCAGCACAATCATTGCCACCAGCACAATGGTGCCATGGCGGCGCAAACGTTGCTCCACCGGCCCCAGGCGGGAAAAGCCGGGCGACACCTGTTCCGGCGGGGGCGGCACCAAGGCCAGCAAGGCGGGCAGCAGGGTCAAGGTTGCCGCCAGGCCGATGACCATGCCCACACCGGCGATCAGGCCCAATTGCGCCATCCCCACATAATCGGTGGGCACAAAGGATAGAAAGCCGATGGCGGTGGCCGCAGCCACCACCGTCAGGGGCCGGGTGATGGCGGGGGCGCATTGCGCCATGGCGCGCTCTGCATTGCATTGGCGGAACAGATCGTCGCGGAAGCGCACCGCGAACTGGATGCCGAAATTTACCGCCAAGCCCACGAACAAAGCGACGAAAACCACCGAAATAGGATTCTGCACCCCCACCGCCAAGGCGGCGAAGGCGGACGTCACCGCCAGTCCGGCAAGCAGGGTCAGCAGCACGGCGGAGGCTAAACGCAACGAGCCCTGGGCCAGCAACAGCAGCGCGCAGACCAGCGACAGCGACAGCACTGAAGTCATGGACACGCCCTCGGCCACCGTGCGGAAATTGTCGTCACTCAGCGCCACCGGCCCGGTCAGCCGCACCCGCGCGTCCAGCCCCTCTGCCGCCTTGCGGATGGCGCGGCTGGCGTCGTCGCCGGGGATGATCTGGGCGTCGTCCAACCGTGGCCGAGTGATGACGAAGCGGCGCAATTCGCCCTCTCGCCCGACGATCAGGCTTTGCCACGACAGCGGGCGCGGGCGGCCCGCCAGCACGCTGTCGCCGGTTTTAGCCAATGCGGCCAGGACGGGTTCCAGATCGGCAATGCTGGCCTCGCCCCGTTCCACCCCCATCAGCATCAGCGACACCACCCCCAGCAGGCCGCGCAAGGACGGGTCGGCGGCCAGCCCGCCCAGCACGGGTTGCGCTCGGATCAGGCGGTCGGCAAGGTCCTCTAGCTGGCGCTCGGGCAGGAACAGCAGGCCGTTGTCGCGAAAGAACAGCTCGGACGGCGGACGCCCCACCGACAGAAACAAATCCGACCCCGCAAGCCGATGCACCAGCGCCTGTGCCGCCGCCTCGGATTGTTCGGGCGTGGCACCTTCGACCACCGCCACTAGCCGGTCCATGGTTTGGGGGAAGGCGCGATCGAAGCGCTGTTCTGCCTGACCATAGGGCAGACGATCGGCGATCATGCGGGTTTGATCGGTGTCCAAGCTAAGCCGCGTCACCGCAAGCCACCCCGCCGGAACCACCAATGCCAAGGTCAGCACGGCCACCAGCCCGCCATGGCGCCAGCACCACACAACCAGTCGCGCCGCCAAGGATAGGGGAGGAGTTTTCATCCCCGCGGAAATGGGATGCCGGCGCCAAAGGCGAAAGCCTTCCCTGCGCCCTATTGCGTTGGCCCGGTGTCCTTTTGCCGTCTGCCACGCGCTGACCCGCAGCCAAGTCCCCATATGTGCGCCACGGAGGCGGCACGTGGGGCTGAAGGAGCCGTGGCATGAGAGCGGCCATCATCGCTTTGCTGCTGCTATGGACCGGTTCGGCCTGGGCCGAGGAGCCGGCGCAGATCATCGAACATCTTTACGCCCGTCTGCTGGAGGTAATGAAGGCCGGCCCGGAAATGGGCTTTCAGGGCCGCTTCGACGCGCTGGCCCCGGTGGTGGATGAGACCTTCGATTTGCGCGGCATGACCCGCTTGGCGGTGGGCGCAAGGCTGCCGCCCGAAGATTTCGACCGCGTCGTCGAGGCCTTCCGCCGCTACACCATCGCCAATTACGCCAGCCAGTTCCGCGCCTGGGACGGCGAGCGCTTCGAGACCAATGCCGCCGTGCCGGCCCATAGCGGCGGCCAATTGGTGCCCAGCCGGATCATCCCGGCCACCGGTGAACCCGCCCGCATCGCGTATTTGATGCGTCAGCAAGGCGATGGCTGGCGGGTGACCGACGTGCTGCTGGACGGCACCATCAGCCAGTTGGCGCTGCGCCGATCGGAATTTCAAGCAGTGCTGAAGCAACGCGGCGCCACCGGGCTGGTCCAGGTGCTGGACAGCCGCACCCCCGCACATAGATAGGGGGGGGGCCGAAGATCAGGCGAGTCTTACCCTAGCCATCCACGCGGGCTTGGGCTAAATCTGCCGCAAGCAACAGCGTTCGAGGCCCATCGCCATGCCATCCTTCGATATCGTTTCCAAGACCGACATTGCCGAAGTGGACAATGCCCTTGCCGGCATCACCCGCGAAATCGGTACCCGCTTCGATTTCAAGGGCTCGAAATGCTCGCTGGAGCGCAAGGAAGAAGTCATCACCGTGCTGGCCGACGACCAGACCAAGCTGGACCAGATGCACGAATTCCTAAAGGTCTACTTCACCCGCCGCCAGCTTGATCCGCGCTGCCTGGATTTCAAGACTGTGCAAAAGGCCTCGGGCGACAGCCTGCGCCAGGAAGTCGTGGTCAAGCAGGGCATCGACAAGGATGTGGCCAAGCTGCTGGTCAAAGAGATCAAGGACAGCAAGATCAAGGTCCAGGTCTCGATCCAGGGCGACGAAGTGCGCATCACCGGCAAGAAGCGCGACGAGTTGCAAGAAGTCATCGCGCTGTGCAAGAAGCTGGAAGTGGATTTGCCGCTGCAGTACCAGAACTTCCGGGACTAGGCTTGGAAATGGGGGCGTGACGGCGCCGCCTCACTCCCCCACCAACACCTTCGCCAACGCCACCGCCGCATCGAAATCCGGCTGTACGGGGTGCTCTCCGGCGGTCAGCATCAGATTGTCCACCAACCCGAAATTTTCCACGATCATGCCGTGCTGGCGGCACCAGACCTTGCCCTCTTCGTCCGCGTCCGAGGGTACGCGGGACAAATAGTCGGCGGTATCTTCGCACCATGCCACCACCGGCTTGCCCAGGGCTTCGGCATAGCCCATTTCCCACGCCGTGCCCGCATCGGCACCGGGGCCCCGGAAGGGGGAGATGCAGGCGATGACCGCATCCACCGCCTGAATTTTCTCCACATTCAGCCGGCGGATGGCAGCCGCTTTGCCCGCCGAGTCCAGGGCGGACAGGTCCAGCGCGCCGATCTCGGGGGTTACCCCTTTCAGTCCGGCCTTGTCGCAGACCTCCACCAGATATTCGAACAGGGCCTTGGCGGCGGGATGGAACACGCCGGGGCCGGCCAGATAGACGCTTTTGGTCATGGGGATTCTTTCACCAGATGGCGGCGTAGCGCGCGCATGCGGGCGGCGCGCGAGTGGATCAACGGGTTCATCAAAGCGGCGGGCGTTCCCTTGGCGACAAAGTTATCGCCACCAATGGACACGGCGTTCATCTGCGCCGCCAACTCACTCTCTGACGACAGGAAGACGATGGGCAAGCTGTCGAATTGGGGGATTTGCCGGATGATCTGGGCCAGTTCGGTGCCCGAGCACAGCGGCATGTACAAATCGAGGATGGCAATATCAGGCTGGACGTCGCGCAGGACATCCAATGCCTGGGCCGGGTCCTCCACCGCCGAATCCTGGTTGGGCAGAGCCGCCGCCAACGGGCTGAGCAGGCCGAAATCCGCCACCAAGGCCCAACCGGGCATACGCTCCACCGGCATGTCCGTGGCAAAATCCAAATCCAGGCGGGTGCATTCGGCCTGCACCTGCTGCCTGAAGGGCTCGTCGCCGGTGACCAGGACTATACCCTTCATGCCCCCTCCTGGGTGTGCAGCCCTGCCAGGAATTCCGTGAACAAAACCAATTGCGCCACCGCCTGCTCCAGCCCAATGCGCGCCCCGGAAAAATCGCCGGAAGCCACGGCATCTTCCACCGCGCGGAAACATTCCGCCAGGGCAGTGTCCAAGGCGGTTCCAGTGATGGTGGTGAAGGGCAGGTTGCGCGCCAATACCTGAATCTGCTCGGCGCGCACCCGGTTTTCGACGGCGTTCATGTAACGATTTTGGCGGATGAGGGGCGGGGTGGCTAGCCCTTATCCGGCGTGGCGGCGGCAGCATTCTTGCCGCGCCCCCGCGTCTTCTTGGGTGCGTCGCCGGCGGGGGCCGGGACTTCCGCTTCCAGGGAACGCTTCAGCGCATCCATCAAATTGACCACGTTGCCGGGCGGGACGTCTTCCACCTCGGGGGGCGAGGCACCTTCAATCTTCGCCTGGATGATCTTGCGAAGGCCTTCCTGATAGCGGTCCACGAAGCCGGCAGGGTCGAAATGCCCCGCTTTGCGGCTGACCAGGGTTTCGGCCACTGCGATCTCGTCCTCGTTGACCTCGCCCGCCTTGATGTCGCCGAAATACAGGCTGGCTTTGCGGATCATGTCGGCGGTGTGCAGGGTGTAGCACACCATGCCCTTGTCGCGCGGCACGATGGCCACCGGGCGTTCGCGGCCCGACAGCACCACTCGGCCCAAAGCGGCGCGGTTTTCGTGTTCCAGCGCTTCGCGCACCACGGTGAAGGCTTCCTCGGCCAAGGCGCCATCGGGGACCACGTAATAGGGCTTGTCGATATAAAGCGGGTCCAGCTCGGTCACCGGGAAGAAGCGTTCAAGGTCCACGGTCTTCTTGGACTCCAGCCTGACCTTATCGAAATCCTCGTCCTCCAGCATCACATAGCGGCCCTTTTCGTATTCATAACCTTTGACAATGTCCTCGGCAGTGACCTCGTCCTTGCCGGGCACCACCTTCTTCTCGCGCACACGCTGACCGGTGGTGCGCTCGATCTGATGAAAGGCCATCTTGGTTTGCGCGTTGATGGCCGGGTAAAGGGCGATGGGAAAGGTCACCAGCGACAGCCGCATGTGACCCTTCCAATAGGGGCGGCTCGGCATTAGCAGACTCCTTTACAGACCCGCCCACACTTCGCGCGGCGGCAACGGGACGGCGGACTTCACCAAATCCACCCACGGGTCCGTGGGCAGACTGGCGAGGCGGCGGTTCAGGGTTTCCACGGTGAAATGGTCCGAGCGGATACCAGCATCCAGTTCCGCCCAGGTAATGGGCACGGCCACCGGCGCACCAGGGCGCGAGCGGGTGGAATAGGGCGCGATGAAGGTGGCGCCGCGCTGGTTGCGCAAATAGTCGATGAAGATGCGCCCCTTGCGCCGCGCCTTGGTGATGGTGGCGGTGTAGGCATCGGGGCTGTCGCCGGACACCGCCTCGGCCAACGCTTTGCTGAACGCCTTGGCTTCCGCCCAATCGGCGCGCGGCACCAGGGGCACCACCACATGCAGCCCCTTGCCCCCCGTCGTCTTCAGAAAGGCCGCCAACTTCAGCGCAGCCAGCCGGTCCTTGATCTCGCGGGCACCGGCGGCAACCTTAGGCCATGCTAGGCCTTCGTCGGGGTCCAGATCGAACACCAGCAGGTCAGGCCGTTCGATATCGCAGGTGCGCGAGCCCCAGCTATGGATCTCCAACGCGCCCATCTGCACCAGCCCGATCAGGCCTTCCACATCCTCTACCCCCACCAGCACCTCGTCGTCATCGGGGAAGCGGCGAATGGCCTTGGGCATGCCGGGATGGGGATGCCGCTGGTAGAAGCACGACTTGGCGGCACCATCGGGACAGCGCACCAGGGTCAGCGCGCGCCCGCTGATATGGGGCAATATCCACGGCGCGGTTTCCAGATAATACGCCGCCAGCCCCCGCTTGGTCAGGCCTTGGTCGGGGTACAGCACCTTGTCGGGGCTGGTCAGGTGGAAATTAGCCAAGTGGTCCTCGGCGCCACCGTCACCCCCAGCGGCCTCGCGCACCACTTCGCTTGCATCCTTGTCCAGCCGCATGCCCTGATAGGATGGGTGACGCAATTGGCCGTCGGGAGTCCAATTGGTGAATTCCACCTCGATCACCAGCTTGGGTTCGACCCAGGTGACGCCCTTTTCCGTGGTGCCGAACGGGCTGGTCGGGCGCACCAACGGCGTCAGCCGTTCTTCCAACGTCGCCGCCTCGCGCTCGCCGAAACCGGTGCCGACCCGCCCGGCGGACACCAGCTTGCCCGAGCGGTCGAACACCCCCACCAGCAGCGCACCAATACCGGTGCGCCGCCCCTGCTGCGGCGCCCAGCCGGCAACGACGAATTCCTGGCTGCTGGTGCATTTCACCTTGAGCCAGTCCTTGCCCCGCCCCGGTCGATAGGGCCGGTCGCGCCGCTTGGACACCACCCCCTCCAGGGCGAAGGCGCAGGCTTGGCGCTGGAAGGCGTCGCCCTGCCCGTCCAGGTGATCGGTGTACCGCAGCGGCCCCTGTTGGGCACCGATCAACCGGCGCAGCAATTCTTTGCGATCGGTCAGCGCGGACTGGCTAAGGTCGAATCCGTCCACGTAAACCAAATCGAACAGATGATAGATCAAGCTGGCGTCGCGGCCCTCGGACAAGGCCGATTGCAGATCGTGGAAGCGAGAAACGCCGTGACGGTCCAGCGCCACCACCTCGCCGTCCAGCCATGCATTACGGCAGGGCAGCGCCATGCACGCAGTGGCGATGGTGGGGAATTTGCGGGTCCAGTCATGGCCGTTGCGGGTGAACAGGGTGCACGCGCCGCCATCCAACCGGGCCAGCAGACGATAGCCGTCCAGCTTGATCTCATGAATCCAGTCGCCGCCCGCCGGGGCCGCTTGGGTCAGGCTGGCGAGCATGGGCGCCAACCGGGGCGGCAGCTCGGCGACGCGGGCACCCGCCACACTACCGGGGTCCAGCTTGGGGTCGTTGGTCCGATCGCTGCGCCACACCCGCTCGGGCGCCTGGGCGATTTCCTCCATGCTGCGGCCCGACACCACAGAGACATCGTCGCCTAAGGACTGCTCGGCGGTCTCGTCACGCTCCTTGATCAACAGCCAGTTTTTGCCGCCCTCGCCGCGCATGCGCACCAGAGTGAAGCCGCCCTTCAACCGTTCGCCATCCAAACGGAACTTCAATTTGCCCTTGGCGAAACCTTTCGCGGCGTCTTCCGTGGGCTGCCACGTGCCGCGATCCCACAGCATGACCGTGCCGCCGCCATACTGGCCCTTGGGGATGATGCCCTCGAATTGGCCATAATCCAGCGGATGGTCCTCCACCTGCACGGCCAAGCGCTTATCGCCCGGGTCCATGCTGGGGCCTTGGGGCACCGCCCAACTTTTCAACACGCCGTCCCATTCCAGACGGAAGTCGAAATGCAGCCGCCGCGCCGCATGCTTCTGGATCACATAGGCCAAGGCGGTGCCAGCCTGCCGGCTGGGTTCGCCAACGGGTTCGGGCGTGCGGGTGAAGTCGCGTTTGGCCTTGTAGTCTTCCAGTGCCATGCCCGAATAAACGCGCAATGGCTGAACGGGTTCCGCCTTTCGCGACAACCTCGCCCGCATGGGGGAGCGCCCTTGAGCCAGGGGCGCGGACACGCCATCTCCTTCAGCAAGGTGGCCGGATGGCAGAGTTTTGGCATGACCCTGGGCAGGGATATCCCCCCTCCAGCGGGGTAAGACGCATGCCCAGGCGGAATGGCGGCTCGAATTCTGTACCTTCAGGGGCGTGGGTCATGTCGGACCATGCCTGGGAAGGAGACAGGAAGATGAGCGAGAGGAGAAACCCGGCGGTTGCGGCCGAGGATTTGGTGGCCAAGCTGACTGGCCGCGATATGGGCGAGTTGACGGCCCAGTGGGTGAGCAATTGGAGCCAGTTCAATTCGCGACTGGTGTCCCTGGCCCAGGCGCCGTTGCGCAACTCGGTCACCGTCGCAGACCAGTTGCGCCAGTGCCAGTCCCCCACCGACGTGGTGGACATCCAGATCAAATGCGCTCGTCAGGCCTATGACGATTACATGGACGAGGCGCGCCAGCTGAGCGAGTTGGTGGTCAAGTTGTCTTCGGACGCGCTGGGCTCGCTGGCGAACAAGGGCGGCTGAAGCTTCCTCGGCACAAAGGCACTGCCGGCAAGATACCGCCGCCACCAAATCAAAAGACGGGGCACTGCCCCATCCGTCCCTAAGATAAGCGCAAGTATTTCGCCATGCGAAGTCTTGCGTTTATCCTTTTCAATGCCGCACATCACCACGGGCTTGACGAAGCCGGCGCGGCAGCCCACATTGCCGCCGCGTCAGACGGCTGGACGGCCGCTCTCAAGGTTCGCTTTGAGGGAGGAAAGTCCGGGCTCCACGGAAGTACGGTGCCGGATAACGTCCGGCGGGGGCGACCCTAGGGAAAGTTCCACAGAAAGCAAACCGCCAGCCTAGAGCCGCAAGGTTTCGGCTGGTAAGGGTGAAAGGGTGCGGTAAGAGCGCACCGCGCGACCGGCAACGGA
>JACMLB010000286.1 GCA_014379805.1 Rhodospirillales bacterium
GCCCCGAAAACGGACGAGGCTTCGAGAATAACCGCATCTATCACCTGTGCGCCTGCGGCGGGGAGGGCTGAGACATGACCAAGCCGAGCAAGCTCAATTCCGCTGACGCAGTGTATGGCAAGATCGTCCCGGCAGGCGATTACTGGATGGAGGTGGTCAAGGCCGGCCAAACCTTGCGCATCGTCGATGTGGAGGGCAACCAGGCCGCCGACACCCTGTTCTATTCCGCCGCCGACCCGTCGGAACGCTATTCGGCCACCGACACCATCCGCGAGCAGGGCAACGTCTATCTGGGCGAGGGCAGCAAGCTGTTGTCCCAGGACGGCAACGTCATGCTGGAGATCGTCGCCGATACGGTTGGCAGCCACGACACCCTGGGCGGCGCCTGCGCCACCGAGTCCAACACCGTGCGCTATGCACTGGATAAGAAGACCATGCACGCCTGCCGCGATTCGTGGCTGCTGGCCCTGGCCGAGAACGGCCATTTCGGCCTGACCAAGCGCGACATCGCCCACAACATCAACTTCTTCATGAACGTGCCGATCACTCCCGAGGGCGGCTTGACCTTCGCCGATGGCGTCTCCGGCCCCGGTCAGTATGTGGAGATGCGGGCGGAGATGGATGTCATCGTGCTGCTTTCCAATTGCCCGCAACTCAACAACCCCTGCAATGCCTACAACCCCACCCCCGTCGAGGTGCTGGTGTGGGACGCAGTGCCGTCGGTCTAAGGGGGAAGCGAGCCATGTTCACCAAAGTCCTGGTCGCCAATCGCGGCGCCATTGCCTGCCGCATCTTCCGCACGCTCAAGCGCATGGGGATCGGCACCGTCGCCGTTTATTCCGAAGCCGACCGCCACGCCCGCCATGCGCTGATTGCCGATGAAGCAATCTGCATCGGCCCGGCGCCGGTGGCGCAAAGCTATCTGAACATCGACGCCATCATCGACGCCTGCAAGCGCACCGGCGCCCAGGCGGTGCATCCCGGCTACGGCTTCCTGTCCGAGAATGCCGGTTTTGCCGAACGGCTGGCGGCGGAAGGCATCCGCTTCATCGGTCCGCGTCCCGAGCACATGCGGGAATTCGGCTTAAAGCACACCGCGCGCGAGGCGGCTCAGGCCTGCGCCGTGCCGCTGCTGCCCGGCACCGGCCTCCTGGTTGGGCTGGAGGAAGCCCGCGCCGCCGCCCAACGCATCGGCTATCCGGTGATGATCAAAAGCACGGCGGGCGGCGGCGGCATCGGCCTGCAATTGTGCCAGACGCCCGAGGAACTTGCGCCGCTGTTCGAGACCGTCCGCCGTCTGTCGGAAAGCAATTTCAAGGATGGCGGCATCTATCTGGAAAAATACGTGGCCGTGGCGCGCCACATCGAGGTCCAGATCTTCGGCGACGGCAAGGGTCAGGTGGTGGCTTTGGGCGAGCGCGATTGCTCGCTGCAACGGCGCAATCAGAAAGTGGTCGAAGAGACCCCCGCCCCCAATCTGCCCGCCGCCACCCGCACGGCGCTGATGGAGGCGGCGATCCGCCTGGGCCGCCATGCCGCCTATGAATCGGCGGGGACGGTGGAATTCATCTATGACGAGGCCGCCGATGCCTTCTATTTCCTTGAGGTCAACACCCGCTTGCAGGTGGAGCACGGTGTAACCGAACAGGTGACCGGCATCGATCTGGTGGAATGGATGGTACGCCAAGCCGCCGCTGACTTGGGTCCATTGCAAGCGCCCCAGCCCAAGGGGGCGTCCATCCAGATGCGGGTCTATGCCGAAGATCCGGGCAAGAACTTCCTGCCCTGTTCCGGCAAGCTGACCCATGTGGCGTTTCCCTCCGACGCCCGCGTGGACGGCTGGGTGGAAACCGGAGCCGAGGTTACGCCGTTTTACGACCCCATGCTGGCCAAGATCATCGTCACCGGAACCGACCGCGCCGACGCCCTGGGCAAACTGCGCAAGGCTTTGAGCGAAACCCAAATCTACGGCATCGAGACCAATTTGCATTATCTGGCCGCCATCGCTGCCTCGCCCATGCTTGCGACAGGCGCGGTCAGCACCAAGGCATTGGCGAAATTCCCGTATCAGCCCGCCACCTTGGACGTGCTGGCCCCCGGCGCCCAAAGCAGCTTGCAGGATTGGCCCGGCCGTTTGGGCTATTGGGATGTGGGCGTGCCGCCCAGCGGCCCCATGGATGCCTTGTCCCATCGCCTCGCCAACCGTCTGGTCGGCAATACCGAGGATGCGGCGACACTGGAAATCACCCTGAGTGGCCCCACCCTGCGCTTCAACGCCCCCGCCACCATCGCCCTGGCCGGTGCCGAGATGGGCGCCAGCCTGGATGGCGTGCCGGTGCCCCTGTGGGAACCGGTGGCGGTCGCGGCGGGACAGGTGTTGAGCATCGGTGCGGCCCAAGGCACCGGTAACCGCGCCTATGTGGCGGTGCGCAACGGCTTTGACGCGCCCCTCTATCTGGGCAGCCGCGCCACCTTCGCCCTGGGCCGCTTTGGCGGCCACGGCACCGGATGCCTGCGTATTGGCGACGTTCTGCGCATGAACGGCCACGGCGCTGGTGCCCCCGCTGCCGATGCCCTACCCACGGAATTGCGCCCTCAGCTCACCCATGATTGGCGCATCGGCGTGCTGGTCGGCCCCCATGGCGCCCCCGATTTCTTCACCGAGGCTGACATCGCCACGCTGTTCGAAGCGGAATACGAAGTCCATTTCAACAGCGCCCGCACTGGTGTGCGCCTGATCGGCCCCAAGCCGGAATGGGCCCGAACTGATGGTGGCGAGGCGGGCCTGCACCCGTCCAACATCCACGACAACGCCTA
>JACMLB010000287.1 GCA_014379805.1 Rhodospirillales bacterium
ATCTTCGTCGCCCGCAAAGCCGAGTATCTGTGGCCCCTGGCCATCACCATCATCACCACCTTCGCCTTCAAGGCCATGGCCGATTACGGCGAAGCGGTGTTCCTGTCCCGCGTTGGCCTGAAGGTCATCGCCGACATGCAGAACCGGCTGTTCTCGAAGCTCATGACCCTGGACGTGGCGTTCTTCCACGCCAACCAGTCGGGCAAGCTGATGAGCCGCATGGTCAACGACGTCAATTCCATGCGCTTCGCCGTGTCCAACGCCCTGACCGGCGCCGGCAAGGATGCGTCGTCGGTGCTCTTCCTGATCGGGCTGATGTTCTATCAGGACTGGGTGCTGTCCTCGCTGACCTTCTTCGTCTTCCCCCTGGCCATCCTGCCCATCGCCAAGCTGGGCCGGCGCATGCGCAAGGTGACCGCCAATACCCAGGAACAGAACGGCCTGCTGAGCACCTATCTCAATCAGGCAATCCAGGGCATCCGCGTGGTCAAGGCCTATGGCATGGAGGATTACGAGAAGCGCAAGGTCGGCAGCCTTGTGGAGACCCTGCACGAGCTGACCTACAAAGCGGCCCGCGTGCGCTCGGCGTCCTCGCCCATCATGGAGATGCTGGGCGGTGTCGCCATCACCGTGGTGATCGTCTATGGCGGTTCCCAGGTGATCAACGATGCCGACGCCAATCCCGACCGGGCCGGCGCCTTCTTCTCGTTCATCACTGCGCTGATGCTGGCCTACAAGCCGCTGAAGGCGTTGGCCAGCCTGAACACCAATCTGCAGGAAGGCCTCGCCGCCGCCTCGCGCTGTTTCGACATCATCGACACCCAGTCGGCCATCACCGACCGGAACGCGGCCCCCGATCTGGTGGTGCGCGAGGGCAATGTCCGCTTCGAGGGCGTGTTCTTCACCTATGACGGCATGAAGGCGGCGCTGGACGGCGTGGACTTCGACGTGCCCGGTGGCAAGACCGTGGCGCTGGTCGGTCCCTCGGGCGCCGGCAAGACCACCATCCTGAACCTGCTGCCGCGCTTCTACGACGTCACCGATGGCCGCGTGCTGGTGGACGGCCAGGATGTGCGCGATGTCTCCATGGCCTCGCTGCGCGCCAAGACCGCCTTGGTCAGCCAAGAGATCATGCTGTTCGACGATTCCATCCGCGCCAACATCGCCTATGGCCGCTTCGGCGCCACGGATGAGGAAATCGAGACAGCCGCCCGCATGGCCGCCGCCCATGACTTCATCATGGCGCTGCCCCTGGGGTACGACACCGTGGTGGGCGAGCGCGGCCTGAACCTGTCGGGCGGTCAGCGTCAGCGCCTTGCCATTGCGCGGGCCATGCTGAAGAACGCCCCCATCCTGCTGCTGGACGAGGCCACCAGCGCGCTGGACACCGAATCCGAACGCCAAGTTCAGCATGCGCTGGAGCAGTTGATGCGTGGCCGCACCACCGTGGTCATCGCCCATCGCCTGTCCACCGTGGTCAATGCCGATCTGATCCATGTGATGGATCGTGGCCGGGTGGTGGAATCGGGCGATCACAACGCTCTGATGGCGTTGGGTGGCCTTTATGCCCGCCTGTACGCCATGCAGTTCGCCGAGGAGGCTCAGCCCTCCCGCTGGCCGGCTTAAGCTCCGGAGGGCGCATGGGTTTGGTCAAGGAGATCGGCAAGAACGAGTCTATCCGGGGTGCCCTGTGCTGGGTCGCCGCCCAATACATCCGGCTGGTCTGGTTGACCGGACGGTGGGAAATCGTCAATGGCCATATCCCGGCGGAATATTGGGATCGCGGCCAGCCGTTTATCCTGGCGTTCTGGCATGGCCGTCTGCTGATGATGATGAAGATTTGGCGCGGCGGCATGCCCATCCACATGCTGATCAGCGGCCATCGCGACGGCAAGCTGATCGCGCGCACCTCGGCCCATTTCGACATCGGCAGCATCGAGGGCTCCAGCTCGCGCGGCGGCGCCCAGGCGCTACGCACCATCCTGAAGACCCTGCGCGGCGGCAATTGCATCGGCATCACCCCTGACGGCCCGCGCGGGCCGCGCATGCATGTGTCCGCCGGCACCATCAACATCGCCCGGCTGTCGGGCTGCCCCATTATCCCGGCCTGCTATTCGTCCACCTCGCGCCGGCTGTTGAAAAGCTGGGACCGCTTCGCCGTCACCTTCCCGTTCTCGCGTGGAGTGTTCACCTGGGGCGAACCCATCCTGGTACCCAAGGATCTGGACGAAGACGGCGTCGAGGCCATGCGCCTGACCGTGCAAAAAACCATGATCGCCCAGGCCGCCGACGCCGACCG
Source organism: Rhodospirillales bacterium (assembly GCA_014379805.1). Lineage (GTDB taxonomy): Bacteria > Pseudomonadota > Alphaproteobacteria > Rhodospirillales > Magnetospirillaceae > Magnetospirillum. The sequence goes on from JACMLB010000287.1 coordinate 2,300, forward strand.
CCGCATGGGCGTGGTGCCGGTGGAACCCGCATGATTTTCGGCCTGTACCGCGCGCTCACCATCCTTGGCGGCCCGCTGATCGGCCATTATCTGAAGCGGCGCATGGCGCGCGGCAAGGAAGACCCCGCGCGATTCGGTGAACGCCTGGGCCGTCCCGGACAGCCGCGCCCACAAGGTCCGCTGGTCTGGCTGCATGCCGCGTCGGTGGGCGAGTCGCTGTCGCTGCTGCCGCTGGTGGAACGGCTGTCGGGCCGCATGAATGTGCTAATGACCACCGGCACGGTGACCTCGGCCAAGCTGATGGCGGAACGGCTGCCGGCAGGGGCCATCCACCAATTCGTGCCGGTGGACCGTCCCGCTTTCGTGCGCGCCTTCCTCGACCATTGGCGCCCCGATCTGGTGCTGTGGGCCGAGTCCGATTTCTGGCCCAATCTGCTGGACGGCATCCATCGCCGGCCCATTCCGCTGGTGCTGGTCCAGGGCCGCATCTCGCCCAAATCCTTCGCCAATTGGCAAAAGGCGCCGCGTTTCATCCGCCGTATGCTGTCGAGCTTCACTCTGTGCCTGGGCCAGACCCCCGGCGATGCCGAGCGTCTGGCGGCTTTGGGCGCGCCCAAAGTGGCCTGCGCCGGCAATTTGAAAATGGCCATGGCGCCGCTGCCGGGCGACGAGGCCGAACTGGCCCGTTTGCGCCAAACTGCGGGCCAACGCCCGCTTTGGCTGGCCGCCAGCACCCATTCCGGCGAGGAAGCCGCCATCGCCCGCGTGCACAAAACGCTGGCTCAGCGCTTTCCCGGATTGCTGACCATCATCGTACCGCGCCATCCCCATCGCGGTGCCGCCATCGCCGCCGAGGTGGCGGCAATGGGTTTGACCGTGACGTTGCGGTCGGTCAGTGCGGAGCCCGCTGGCGACATCCACATCGCCGACACCATGGGCGAGTTGGGCCTGTTCTACCGCTTGGCCCCCATCGTGTTCATGGGCAAAAGCCTTGGCGGCTCGCAAGGCGGCCAGAACCCGTTCGAGCCCGCTTGCCTGGGGGCCGCCGTGCTGTTCGGCCCGCACATGACCAATTTCCCCGAAATGGCACCCGCCATGGTAGAGTGTGGCGCCGCCGAGCAGGTGGCGGACGAAGCCGCGCTGGCGGCGGCGGTGGGCACTTTGCTGGCGGACCCCACCGTGCTGACTGCGCGCCGCCACGCCGCCCAAGCCTGGGCCGAAAGTGAGGCCAGTGTGTTGGACGCGGTGCTGGAGATGCTTGCTCCCTTGCTGCAACAGGCGGAGGCCGCCCATGCGCGCTCCTGATTTCTGGCATGACGACAGCCTGCGCAGCCGGCTGCTTGCTCCGGTTTCGGCCATTTACGCCTGGGCGACGGCGCGCCGTCTGGCCGAGTCCAATCCCTATCGCCCTGCCGTTCCGGTCATCTGCGTCGGTAATATCGTTGCCGGTGGCGCCGGCAAAACTCCGGTCTGCCTGTCCCTGGTGGAACGCCTGCGCGCCCGAGGCCGTCACCCCCATGTGCTGACCCGCGGCTATGGCGGCACCGAGGCCGGGCCGCGTGCCGTGGACCCCATCCGCCACGATGCCGCCCGCGTGGGCGACGAGGCCCTGCTGCTGGCGGACCACGCTCCCACCTGGGTAGCGCGCTGGCGTCCCGATGGCGCCATGGCGGCGGTGGCCATGGGCAGCGACATTCTGGTCATGGACGACGGCTACCAGAACCCCAGCATCGCCAAGGATTTGTCCCTGGTGGTGGTGGATGGCGGCTACGGCTTCGGCAATGGCCGCGTCATCCCCTCCGGCCCGTGCCGCGAGACCATCGCCGCCGGTCTGGCCCGCGCCGATGCGGTGGTGCTGATGGGCGAGGATACCAGCGGTGTCGTGGCCCTGTTGGGCGACGTGCCGGTGCTGCGTGCCCGTCTGGTGCCCGGCCCCGAGGCTGCGTCGTTCAAGGGCCGCAAGGTGGTGGCCTTCGCCGGCATTGGCCGCCCGGCCAAATTCTTCGACACGGTGGAAGCCTGCGGCGGTGAACTGATCAGCGCCCATTCCTTCCCCGATCACCACCTCTATACCCGCACGGACCTTGCCGAATTGGCGGAAGAAGCCGACACGGCCGGCGCCCTGCTGGCGACCACCGCCAAGGATGCCGTCCGGGTGCCCAGCGACTTCCGCGACGTGGTCTCTGTGTTGACGGTGACCTTGGAATGGGCGAATCCCGAGGCGCTGGACGTGTTGCTTGATCGCGTGGACAGCCGGTTTTGAAGCTGCTCTCTAAACCCGCCCGTCAAAGACTGGAATCCTTTGCCGCCCGCGCAATGCTGGCGCTCATGGGGGCGCTGCCGGTGGACGCGGCCTCTGCCTTGGGTGGCGGGCTGACCCGGTCCATCGGGCCTTGGCTCAAGGTGTCCAACGTGGCCCGGCGCAATCTGGCGCGCGCCTTTCCCGATAAAAGCCCCGCCGAGATCGAGACCATCGTCAAGGATGTGTGGGAGAATCTGGGCCGCGTGGTCGGCGAATTCCCCCATGTGAAGGAATTGATGGAAAACCGGGTCGACGTGGTCGGCCTGGAGCATGTGCATGGCCTGCGCGACGACGGACAATGCGGCCTGTTCGTGGCCTCTCATTTCGGCAATTGGGAATTGGCCGGTGCCCTGGCCACCCGCGAGGGCTTGGCCCTGACCGTGGTCTACCGCGCCGCCAACAACCCCTGGGTCGAGGACATCTACCGCCAATGCCGGGCCAATGCCGGCGCCGGACAAATCCGCAAGGGGTCCGAGGGCGCTCGCGAGATTCTGGCGGTGCTTAAGCAGGGCGGCCATTTGGGCATGCTGGTGGACCAGAAGATGAATGACGGCATCCCCGTCCCCTTCTTCGGCCGCGACGCCATGACCGCCCCGGCAGCCGCCCGCTTCGCCCTGAAGTTCCGCTGCCCCATGGTGGTGTTCAAGGTGGAACGCCTGAAGGGCGCCCATTTCCGCATGACCATGCTGCAGCCCATGGATTTGCCCGATACGGGCGACATCCATGCGGATACGCTGACGGTGATGACCCGGCTGAACGCCCAGATCGAAGCGTGGGTGCGGGAGAGTCCGGGACAGTGGCTATGGCTGCATAAGCGCTGGCCGGAATAGGGCCTACTCCGGCGCCGGGCCGCTGAAGAAATTGTACACGGTGGCGGGGGTATCGCTGCGCAGGCGTTCGCGGCCGTCCACGGTGACGTAGTAGCACTTATCCACCTGGCAATAGACTAGTTCCTTGACCGCTCCCGAATTGGACTTGCAGGCGGCAATCCGCACGTCGTCGCAGCCCTTGTCCCGGCATCGCATTTCGTCGAGGAGCTCTTTGTCCAACATTGCCGTCTCTCCCCAAAATCCGGCATGAGCCTATGCTTTCTGGCGCACGGGTTTCAACCACACTTGCTCAATGGATACGTTTGGCGTGTCCTACACCTTAGACACGAAGCTGCGCCGCATCACCGCCTTCAGCGCGCGGGTGGGGTTCAGGGTGTCGCCGGGCAGGGCCTGGGGGCCGGTATAAAGCTTGCGGATCAGGGCGTCGCGTTGGGCGGCCATATGGGTGAAGCGCACGAAGACATGGCCACCCTTGTGGCGCACCACTTGGGCGGTCAGTCGGCCCACCTCTGCCAGTTCCATCACAACCGTGTCGGCGGATGTTTCGGCCCGCAGGCAGGCGCCGCCCAGGGACAAATCCTCCAGCATGGCCGGGCGCCCATCCAGCAGCGCCATCTCCCGAAACGGCAGGCGTTCCTCGCGGCGCACGCGCGGCACCTCCACCGAGACCAGCATGGCCAGGAACAGGATGCCCAGGGCATAGGCGCTCCAGCCCAGATTGATGGCTTGGCCGTGGCCGCCGCCCATGCCCGCCAATTCGGGGATTTGGCCCACCACCATGCCGGCGGCGGTGGCCGCCATCAGTGCGCCCAGCCATGCCAGCAGCCGCACATGCACCACCACGCGGCCTCGGTCGCCGCCCTTCAGGGTGACTTTGAACCGGTGGACGCCCGGCTTCAGCAATGCCCTGGCCGCTGCCGCCATGGCGGTGGGGGCAATGACCAGGGGCGCGATGCCCGACAGCACCGGCACCACGCTCCAGCGCGAGACCCAGGCGATGCTGATGGCCTCGGCGGCGAAGCGCGGGCCGAAATGGGCCAGGAAGGTCTGCGGCGCCGCCAGAAAGGCCGGCGTGCCGGTCCACCAGAACACCGCCGGCGCCACCATGGCGATCAGCATCATGGGCACCGCCGCCAGCCAGAACAGTTGCGCGTTCAGGAAGCACAGCCGGCTGGCCCATCCGATGCCGCGCGCCCGGAACGGGCTGCGGGGCGAGCGCATGGATTGCACCGTGCCCAGGCACCAGCGCGCCCGCTGGCTGACGAATTCCGCCAAGCCTTCCGGCGCCAGACCGGCGGATAGGGGTTCGTTCAGGTACAGGGTGCGCCAACCCCGTGCCGCCAGGGCATAGGTGGTCATCATGTCTTCGGTGACCGAGCAGGTGGGAACCCCGCCCACCGCCTCAAGGCGGTCGCGCCGCACCACGAAGGATGTGCCGCAGCAGAAGCTCGCCCCCCAGGCATCCAGCGCCGGTTGGAAGTCGTGGTAGAAAAAGCGCTGCTCGTCGGCCAAGGCGGTGCCGCACAGCAGGTTCAACTGGATGGGGTCGGGGTTGAAGAAGCTTTGCGGCGTCTGCACCAGCGCCACGCCATCATCATCGAACAGCCCCAGCACGCGACGCAGGAAGCGCCGTTGCGGCACGAAATCCGCGTCCAGCACCAGGATATAGGGCGCGCTGCCGCCCCCCTTCAGCCACGCATTCACATTGCCGGCCTTGCCGTCGCGGTTGTCCGCGCGGGTGACCCAATGTGCGCCTTTGGCGGCGCAGTATTCCGCCAGCCAGGGGCGCTTGCCGTCGTCCAGCACCCACACCCGAACATGCGGCCAATCCAGCGCCAGCGCACCCAGGATGGAGCGTTCCACCACCTCCAGCGGCTCGTTATAGGTGGGGATGATGACGTCCACCGGGGGCAGGGAGGCCCGTGCGGTCAGTCTTGCCTCACCCGCATCGGCTTGGGCGCGGCGGTCGCTGTGCCGGGTCAGGAACAGGGCGGTAATCATGGCATTGGCGAGCGTCAGCGCCTCCATCACCGCCACCGCCCACATCCACAGGGCGCCCGGTTGCAAAGACAGCGGCGGCAGGGTGGCCGTCAGGCGCCACACCAGATACTGGCCCAAGGCGAGGATGCTGATGCCCATGACCACAGCTCGGCCCCAAGGATGGTCTCGGGGCAGGCTGGGCAACACCAGCACCGCCAGTCCGACCATGACCAGCGTGGGCGCCAATTCAGGAGGCATGAGGTCAGGAAGCATGCCGGGCATTCAGCACTCCCGCCGCCACCGCATCCACCAGCGGCTTCAGCGCCGGCATGCGGAAGGTGACAGCGGCGTGCTGACCCACTTGGCATAGATTGTCCGAGCGGTTGCCCAGCTTGGCGTCGTGCACCGCCAGGGTGACTACCACGTCGGCGCCCTCTTCGGCCACCGGGGCCACGGCGGCGGCGGTGTTGGCTTGGGCGCTGCCGGCGGCGCGTACGGATTGCACCACCGCCTGCACCGGATCGTCGGTGCCGGCCAGCCGGGCCTGGGCACGGTCGCCTGCTTTCAGCTCGGCGAAATAGCGCTTGGGCAGCGCGGCGGTCAGGAACAGCTTGTCGCAATCCACCACGCCCACCACCGGGTCGCCCGAGCGCACCGCGTCGCCCTCGGCGGCGAAGCGTTGCCACACCACGCCGGAAACGGGGGCGGCCAGCACGGCGTCGGACAGCCGGGCGGACAGCTCTTCCTCTACGGCCAATTGGCGCGTCATTTCGGCCACCCGGATTTCCGCCTGGGCGATCTCGACTTTGCGGGCGGCGCGCTTGACCCGGACCTCATCGCGGCGCTGATCGGCATAGGGCGAATCGTCGCCGCCGCCCATGGTAAAGGCGCCGCGTCCCACCGCCTTGGCTTCGGAAGTGATGCGGGCCAGGGCGGCACGGGACGAGTCGATTTCAGCGGCGGCGGCCTGATCTTCCGCCGTCACCGCGTCAAGGGCGGCGGGGGCCACCAGATCTTTGGCGAACAGGGATTGCTTGATGGCGAGTTTGGCGCGGGTGACGGCGCGGGCGGCCTCGCTGGTCCTCAGCTTGGCCTCGGCTTCCGCGCGGCCCAGGGCCAAGCGCTGGCGGGCAGCATTGCGATAGGCGGTGCCGCGCCCGGCAAGGTCACCATCCAACTGCCGCAGCTCGGTCTCTTCCGCGCCCAGGGCTTCCGCCAGCTTGCGTTGCGCGGCCAGTTCCAGGCGCAGGCCATCGCGCCGTCCGGTCTCGGGCCGCATGGCGCGGACCCGCGCGACCTCTTCGCCCAAGATGACCCGGTCGCCCACCGCCAGCCCGAAGCGCGCGGCCAATTGACCGTCCACCGGCGCCCGCACGGTCACCACCTCGGCATTGACCACGGCGTCCGTACTGGTGGGGTGGATCAAATCCGGCACCACCGACCACGCCCCCAACCCCAACAAAGCCGACCCCAGCACCACGCGCCCCGTGCGTCCCATGCATCCCTCCGCTTGTGACGGGGGCCAAGGTGGCGGGGCAGGGGTTAACAAGGGTGGAAGGTATCCTGATGCGTGGGTCTCCATGAAAAAGGGCGGGCCCCCGTGGAGGCCCGCCCTTGGTTTCGGCGCGAAATCAGTTCTTTTTGGCGCCCTGCTTGATCCACTTGCGGATGGTGTCGCGGTCGCAGGACGACAGCTTCTTCTTGCCGTGGGGCATCTGCAGGGACTTGTCGGCC
>JACMLB010000288.1 GCA_014379805.1 Rhodospirillales bacterium
GAGCGGGCTTCGGTCAGGGCATGGGCCATGAAATCGGTCATGCCTACGATCTAACACATTGCCGCCGCGAAGACAGGGTTCTATACGAACCCCCAGACCCCCGAGGATCACCACCATGACCACGCTTCCCGTCATCGGCATCACCCTGGATTCCGAAGAACCCGGCGGCTATTCCAAGTTCCCGTGGTACGCCCTGCGCCAGAATTATTGCGGCGCCGTGGCCCAAGCCGGCGGCTTGCCGCTGCCGCTGCCCCACGAACCGGAACTGGCCGAGGCTTATCTGGAGCGCATCCACGGTTTGATCGTCACCGGTGGCGCCTTCGACGTGGACCCGGCTTTGTTCGGCGCCGCCAGCCGCCACGCCACCGTCAAGCTGAAGACCCGGCGCACGGAATTCGAGTTGGCCATGGTGCGCGGCGCGTTGGAGCGCGACATGCCGATCCTGGGCATCTGCGGCGGCCAGCAATTGCTCAACGTGGCCCTGGGTGGCAGCCTGATCCAGCACATCCCCGACGAGGTGAACGACTGTCTGGCCCACGAACAGCCCAATCCGCGCGACGAGCCCGGCCATGAGGTCGAGTTGGTGGCAGGCTCGCAATTGGCCGCCATTGCCGGAACCTCACGCATTCCGGTCAACAGCGCCCATCATCAGGCGGTCAAGACCGTGGCCCCCGGCTGCATTGCCTCCGCAATCGCGTCCGATGGCGTCATCGAGGCCATTGAGGACCCAAGCCGTAAGTTCTGTATCGGTGTACAATGGCACCCGGAATTCACCATCAGCCCGGCTGACGCCGCGCTGTATCGAGCATTTATAAAGGCCTGCACGGCATGACCGACGAGACTGAAGACAAGGGCGCCCCCGCTACGCCCGCCCCCGCTACACCCGCCATCGGCGCTGACGCCATCACCGACAAGCTGGGCGAGCGCATCGCCAAGCGTTTGGCCCGCGCTGGCGTGTGCTCGCGTCGCGACGCCGAGAAGCTGATCGCCGAGGGGCGTGTGTCGGTGAACGGCTCGAAGCTGAACACCCCGGCCTTGGTGGTATCGCCCGAAGATCTGATCGTGGTGGACGGCAAGCCCATCGCCGAGCCCGAGCGCACCCGCGTCTGGCGCTACAACAAGCCCGCCGGTTTGATGACCACCCATAAGGACCCCGAGGGCCGCGCCACCGTGTTCCAGAAACTGCCCGCCGATATGCCTCGGGTGATTTCCGTGGGCCGGTTGGATTATGCCTCGGAAGGCCTGCTGCTGCTGACCAATGACGGCGAGCTGGCGCGCCGGTTGGAGCTGCCCGCCAACACCTGGGTGCGGCGCTACCGCGTACGCGTCCATGGCGAAGTGGACCCGGAACGGCTGCTGGCGCTGGAAAAGGGCGTCACCATCGACGACGTGGTTTACGGCGAAATCAAAGCCGTGCTGGAGCGTCAGAAGGGCTCTAACGCCTGGGTAACCGTCTCCATCAAGGAAGGCAAGAACCGCGAAGTCCGCCGAGTGTTCGATTACCTCGGTTGGCCGGTCATGCGCCTGATCCGCGTCGCCTATGGTCCGTTCCAGTTGGGCAATCTGGGTGAAGGCGAAGTCGAGGAAGTGCCGGGCAAGGTGTTCAAGGAGCAGCTGGGCCTAGCGGATTCCAAATGGGCCAAGGCCGAGATCGACACCAGCCCGGTCCTGCCCCACAAGCCCGGCGCCCGCAAGGGTGGCCGCACGGCGACCAGCGGCGGCAAGGAAAACCCGTTCCGCGATCACCGTATTGAAGGCGGCCGCGCCGAAGGCCCCAAAAAGGCCGTCGTGCGCCCTGCGCGCAAGCGCGATGACGATGACGATGACGACGATTTCGAAATCGAAGTGTCGCAGCCCAGGATGAGCGACAAGCGCCCGGCCCGCGCCGAGAGCGACAAGCGTCCGGCTCGTGCCGACGGCGACAGGCGTCCGGCTCGCGCCGATGGCGACAAGCGTCCGGTTCGCGCCGATGGCGACAGGCGCCCGGCC
>JACMLB010000289.1 GCA_014379805.1 Rhodospirillales bacterium
CAGGCGTTGAGATGGTCGATTTTTTCCTGCAACTCGCCCTGTTCGGCGATCAGGTCGTTCATCTCGTCGTCGGACAGTTCCTCGGCGAATTTGGCCGAGACTTCTTCAAAGCGGTCCAGCAGGGCCTTGGTGTCGGCGACCGCTTCCATGACGTTGCCCAAAACGTCCTTGGTGGGGTCCAGATGGGGCTCTTGGGCCAGATAGCCCACCTTGACGCCTTCCGCCGCCCAGGCCTCGCCGCCATATTCCTTGTCGATGCCGGCCATGATCTTCAGCAGCGTGGACTTGCCGGCGCCGTTGGCGCCCAGCACGCCGATCTTGACGCCGGGCAGGAACGACAGCGTGAGGCCCTTCATGATGTCCTTGCCGCCGGGATAGGCCTTGGTAAGGTTCTTCATGACGTAGATATATTGATAGGAAGCCATAGGTCCTCCGCGCGTCGCAGCACTGGCTGTGAAAGGGTTTGATGGCGGGTTTAGACGCCGGGGCCGTCCCCGTCAAGGGCGCGGCGGGTAAGGTCTAGGCAGTATGTACCGCATCCGCGACATAGAGGCAGCGTCCCGCGCGGTCGGTGTGACCGGCAAATGGCGGAATGGCTGGGGTCGACATCGTGGCTTGTCGTTTGCATTTGATGGACTGAGGAATCTCGGAAGTGAGGGCCGTTCATGGACCGCATTCGACAGTTCGCCGACCTTAGCGTCCGCCGCGCCGCCGGTTTTGGGCTGCTGGCCATTGCCCTGGTGGTCTTGGCCCTGCATGCCGACCGCACACTTGCCATGCATGCTTTGGCATTTTTGCTCACGATTGAGGCAATCACCCTGTACTGCTTTGGCCTGCACCCCCATTGGGTGCCGCGCCGCCGCCGCGAAATCTGGCTGCCCATGGAGGGGCTGGGGGAAAAACGGGGCGAGCGCATGATCAGCGAAATCATGCGCGAGACGTTTATGGCCTATGCCCGGCGCATGGCCGGCCCGGCCCTGGCCGCCTGGGTGTTGGATTTGGGGATGCGCCTTTCGAGCTGAATCTTTGCCTAAAAGGAAGGGCAGACCCGCGTCCATTTCCTATTGCCAGTCGTGACTGCAACTGGAAGCATGGAGTCTGATCCAGGGCTGCATTGCGGAGGTTTCCATGACCGGCAACACTATTCCCCATTCCCGCGCCGCCGCCCTGGTCGGGCCTTTCGCCAGCGGCAAGACCTCGCTGCTGGAGGCGCTGCTGTTCCGCGCCGGCGCCATTCCGCGCCAGGGCAGGATCAAGGACGGCTCCACCATCGGCGACGCCAACCCCGAGGCCCGGCACCGCCTGATGAGCGTCGAGCCCAATGTGGTCGCCGCGGACTATCTGGGCGAGAAATGGACCTTGGTGGACTGCCCCGGCTCGGTGGAATTCCAGCAAGACGTCTATAACGCCCTGACCGTGGTGGATGCCGCCATCGTCGTGGTCGAGCCCGATCCCGCCCGTGCGGTCATGGTGGCGCCCGTGCTGAAGTTCCTCGACGAACATCACGTTCCCCATGTGCTGTTCATCAACAAGATCGATAGCGCCGGGGCCCGCCTGCGCGAAACGCTGGAAGCCTTGCAGGCGGTGTCCGAACGCCCGTTGGTGCTGCGCGAAGTGCCCATCCGCGAGGGCGACAAGGTGGTCGGCTTCGTGGATCTGGTCAGCGAGCGCGCCTACAAATACCGTCCGGGCCAGCCCTCGGATTTGATCAAAATTCCCGACGCGCTGAAGGACGAGGAACGTCAGGCCCGTCAGGAGTTGTTGGAGCATTTGGCCGATTTCGACGACCATCTGATGGAAGAGTTGCTGGAAGAAACCCAGCCGCCCAATGAGGAAGTCTACAGCGACCTTGCCCGCGATCTGGCCGATGATCTGATCGTGCCGGTGTTCTTTGGTTCGGCGGAAGCGGATTCCGGTATCACCCGGCTGTGGAAGGCCCTGCGCCACGAAGTGCCGCCACCCACCGCCACCGCCGCCCGCTTCGGCATCGGCGAGGACGGCGCGCCGGTGGCCCGTGTGTTCAAGACCGTGCACGCCGCCCATACGGGCAAGCTGTCCTATGTGCGCATCCTGCGCGAAGAGTTCGCGGATAACCAAGCCTTGGACGCGGGCCGCATTTCGGGACTTTACGTTCCCGCTCCCGGTAACCTCATCAAGGCGGCCAAGGCGGGGTTGGGCGAGGTGGTGGCGTTTGGGCGGCTGGATGCGGTCAATACCGGCGATATCATTGGCGCCAAGGATGTGACCGTGCCGCCTGCGCCTCGGCTGGACTCCCTGTTCGGGTTGGCGCTGTCGGCGGAAAAGAAGGGCGACGACGTCAAGCTGACCGGCGCGCTGACCAAGCTGGTGGAGGAAGACCCCTCCTATCGCCTGGAGCAGAATGCCGCCTTCAGCGAATTGGTGCTGTGGGGCCAGGGCGAAATCCATCTGCTGGTGGCGCTGGAACGGCTTAAAAGCCGTTTCAACCTGGGCGTCACTACCGCCAAGCCGACGGTGCCCTATAAGGAGACCATCATGAAGGCGACGTCTGTGAATGGCCGTCACAAGAAGCAATCGGGCGGTCAC
>JACMLB010000290.1 GCA_014379805.1 Rhodospirillales bacterium
CCAGTTACGGCGCCCGCGTCACACATTGGCGGGGCGAGACCATCCGCCTGGACCCCCAGCTCCAGCACGATATCGACAATGCCCGCTGCGCCAGCCATGACGAAGCCGCCCAGCACGCCCGCTTCCTGATCGCATCGGGAGCGCTCAATCATTTGGGCACACGCGCCTAGAACAACTGCCCCAAACACAAACGGCGCCTCGCAATATCGCGAGACGCCGTTTTTTGTTCTGCAGCTATTAGATCGTTACATTTCCAGTCTTGGCAGCCTTCACCAGATGATCGGCGCAACGATAGGCCAGCGCCGAAATCGTCATGGTGGGATGGTTGCGCCCGCCCGTGACCAGGCTGGAGCCGTCCACGATGAACAGGTTCGGCACGTCATGGGCGCGGTGATACTTGTTCGCCACCGACGATTTGGGGTCGTTGCCGATGCGGCAGGTGCCGCGGGCATGCGATCCCCCCCTGCTGTCATTGACCTGATCCGCCCAGACCGTGTGGGCGCCCGCCGCCTTGAGAATTTCCACCGACTTGTCGATGAAGAAGCGCATCGCCTTGAAGTCGTTCTCATGGCTGGTGGTGGTAATGCGCAAGGCCGGCAGCCCCCAAACGTCCTTCACATCGGGATCCAGGTCCACCATGTTGGATTCGATCGGCAGTTGGGAAATGAAGTTCACCATCGTGAGACGGCGGTTGGCCTGCTCGATCAGCGCCTTCTTATAACCGGCACCCCAGCTCGGCGCGCCATGCGGTCCAGCCAGGCCGTACTGCATCGGCGACATCTGGCCGCGCGCGGTCATGCGCCCGCCGCCGTACCAGCCGCGTCCCTTCACGTCATTGGGGACATAGGACAACACCGCAGCCCCGGTGACGCAGCCTTTATACTCGTTCAACGGATCGTCGAAGAGAGCGGACGCGCCGCCGCCATTGCCGACCATCAGATATTTGCCGACGATGCCGCTGGAATTGGCCAAGCCCTGCGGGAAGCGGTTGGACTTGGACATCAGCAGCAAGCGCGGCGTTTCGGTGCCATTGGCGCTGAGCACCACGCACTTGGCCTTCTGGAAAACCTCGCGATTGTCATTGACCTTGTCGAGATAGGTCACGCCGGTGGCGCGGCCCGTTGCATCGACGGTGATCTCGCGCACATAGGAGTTGACGCGGATCTCGCAATTGCCGGTCGCCACTGCGAAAGGCAGCAGCGCCACCGCCGAGGAGGACCGCGCCTTGGTCTGGCAGCCATAGCCCGAACAGGCGCCGCAATTGATGCAGGCACTGCGCCCGTTCATCGGCTCGGTGATGATGGCCGCGACGTTGGGCGTTACCGTCAGGTTCAGCTTTTGCGCCGCCTTCATCACCAAGGCGCCGGAGCTTTTCATCGGCAAGGGCACGCACGGATAAGGCTTGGACATGGGGGCGATCAGCGGCGTCTTCAGGTTGGGACCCGAAATGCCGATCTCCCATTCCGCCTGGGTATAGTAAGGCTCGATCTCGTCGTAGCTCACCGGCCAATCAGCGATGCCGGTGCCCTTCATGGTGCCGAAGCGGCTGGCTTCATCGAATTCCCAAGGCAAGTGCCTCCAGCTCGACGCGCCATAGGTAACGGTGCCACCGCCGACGACACAGCCGAAATTGTGGTTGCCGGCGACGGCCTTTTCATTGGCGTTGCGGCGGAAGGTGTTGCGATGCTTCTTGGGATCGCTGATCAGCAGGTCCTGCTCGGTGGGAAACCGGTTGGACAGTTCGTCCTTGGTATAGTCCTGCTCATGGCCATAGGCGCCCCAATTGCCCTGTTCCATCACCACGACGGAGAAGCCGGCCATCGCCAGCTGCTTGGCCATCACGCCGCCGGCGGCGCCTGACCCGATCACCACAAAATCGACTTCTTCGGTGGGATTATATTTCTTCATCGCTTTTCTCCCTCAGGCCTTGTCATAGGCGCCGAACGGGGCGCGGAAATTAAGGCTGTCGTCGAAGCCGATCTGGGTCCAGCCGATCTTCTTGTAGTTGCCGCCATGCTGGGGCGCGGAGAACATGCCCATGATGGTGTGGTCGCGCACCGTCTTGAAGAAGGGCGTGGCTTGGATCGAGGTCAACAAATCGATCTGCTCGTTCGAGGACATGGAAGC
>JACMLB010000040.1 GCA_014379805.1 Rhodospirillales bacterium
TCATGTTCACCTTCGAGGACCTTATCCGCATCGACGCGTCGGGCATCCAGACCCTGCTGCGCCAAGTGGAGAAGGACAAGCTGGCCATGGCCCTGAAGGGCGGCTCGGACGCGGTCAAGGATCTGTTCTTCAAGAACATGTCCGAACGCGCCGGCAAGATGATGCGCGAGGACATGGAGGCCCTGGGCCCCGTGCGCCTGCGCGACGTGGATCAGGCCCAGTCGCTGATCGTCGCCATGTCCAAGGAACTGGCCGCTTCGGGCCAGATCGTCATCTCCGAAGGCCGCGAAGAAGACGAGTTGGTGTACTAGCCCATGGCGCCATACCGCAAATACATGTTCGATCTGGATTTCGGCCGCCCGGCCCAGGCGCAAGCCCCCGTGGCCGCCGAGCCGGAGCAAGCGGACGAGCCGGAGGAACAGGCCGAGCCCGAACCGCCGCCGCCGACCTTCACCCTGGAAGAACTGTCTTTTGCCCGCGATTCCGCCTTCGAGGAAGGCCGCCAAGCAGGCCAGGGCGAGGCGCTGGAACAGTCAGAGCGCATGATCGCCACGGCGTTGACCGCTTTGTCCGACCAGATGCAGACGGTGTTCCGCCAGCAGGAAGAAGCCAACGACGCCAATGCCCGCGCCGCCACCCGCGTTGCGCTGGCGGTGCTGAAGAAGGTTCTGCCGGGCGCCTGCGAAACCCATGCCTTCGACGAGGTCACCCGCGTGGTCGAGGATGTGGTCGTCCACATTCTGGACGAGCCCCGCATTATCGTCAAAGTGGCCGATCCCCTGGTGGACGCCGTGCGGGAACGGCTGGAAGCGGTGTGCGAGGCCCATGGTTTCGAGGGCCGCGTGGTGGTGCAGGCCGATGCCCGCCTGACCCCCGGCGATTGCCGGGTGGAATGGACCGATGGCGGTGCCGAGCGCGATCAGGCCCGGCTGATCCAGGACATCGAGGCCACGGTGGAACGGTCGTTGGCGCCGCCCGAACGGCGGGCCGACACCCAACCCGCCGAGGGAACGGAATTCGCCGGCACCTGAACCGGCAGCGAGAATTTGTTGAAGAGTGCGGCGTATCATCCAAGCGCCCAGCATAAAGGTAGAGACCCATGGCCGATTTCGAGCTGAACGACTTCAAGCCCGAGGACGAGCGCCGCGACGACAACAACGATGGACCGCGCTCGGCCCGCGATTTGGAAGCGGTGTACGACATCCCCGTGCAGGTCTCGGCGGTGCTGGGCAAGGCCAACATGCAGGTCAACCAGTTGCTGAAGCTGGGCCGTGGCGCCGTGGTCGAACTGGACCGCAAGGTCGGCGAAGCCATCGACATCTACGTCAACAACCGGCTGGTCGCCCGTGGCGAAGTGGTCGTGGTCGAAGACCGTCTGGGCGTGACCATGACGGAAATCATCAAGACCGACCGCAGCTAAGGTTATTGAGGGGGAGTTCCACCATGCGACTTCTGATCATCGGCGCTATGGACGGGCAGATCGGCGCGGCCAGCCAGATCGCCATGGGCCGTGGCGCCAAGGTCAGCCTGGCCGAGGATATCGACCAGGCCATGGATTTCCTGCGGTCGCAGGGTGCCGATCTGGTGATGATCGACGTGCGCCGCGACGTGGCCCGCCTGATCGAATGTTTCGAGGCAGAGCGCATCAACGTGCCGGTCATCGCCTGCGGCATCGCCTCGGACGCGTCGGCGGCAGTGCGTGCCATCAAGGCCGGTGCCAAGGAATACATCCCGCTGCCGCCCGACGCCGAGCTGATCGCCGCCGTGCTGGCCGCCGTCACCGA
>JACMLB010000291.1 GCA_014379805.1 Rhodospirillales bacterium
GAAAGGTGCGATCGCCGACAACGGCCCGATAAACCGTCAGGTTCACCTGCTTGCCGGACGGCAGAGATCGGTCGCCGGACAATTCCATAATTCGGTCGGTGGTGATGCTCTCGACCGGCGGCAGGGTGTGGAATTCAATATTTCCACGAAAGCTCGTATCCTGCGGCCACGGATTACCTGCAGCCGTAGCCGCTTTCCGGCGCTTTGCCTGCCCCATCCACTCCCCCTATCGACCGTCTATTACCCGGTTAGCCTAATGGCTGAGTGAGGCCCCGGCAAGACGCTGAGGAACGTGTAGCTTCGCGCGGTCGTCTTCTTTGGGGTGGTGGAGAGGAAGATTAGGCGGTGGTTTTGCGCCGGCAGCGGAACGCGTCAGGCACAAAGGACAGGGCGACGCAGCCGGCGGTGAGCAGCAAGGCGGCCAAGTACGGGCTTTCCGGGACCATGGCCGCGTAGCCCAGGCCGAGTGGGATCGTGGTCAGGCCCAGGACGCAGCAGATGAAAATGCCGGCGGCGGCGAACAGGTAAGACATGACGGTGTAGGCAAAGTCGGTCGCGGTCATGGTCGTGGTACTCCCTCTCTCTATACCGTGGTTCACTGTGGCCCATTTGCCAGGTCGGCGATTTCCTCGGTCTGCGGCACCTCAGCCTCGCCACGGTCGATCCTGACCAAGGTCTGCAGCGCAGGGTCGACGGCGATGGCGGCTTGGCGCTGGGCCAGCAGCTCTGCGCGCATAGCATCCAGCCGGTCCAGGGCGGCGGTGAGGACCATGATGCGCTGGCCACCTGTGAGGGTTTGGCCTTCGGCGGGAGTGTTGCTGGCGAGCTGCTGGGCTTGGCGCTGAAGCAGGCGGCGGAGTTCGGATGTGGCGATGGCGTCGTTCATAATCAGTGCACCTGCTGCTTCGCTATGGTGGCCTGCATCCAGCGATGGACCCGCTGCACCGTGCCTTCCAGCTGCACCTGAGCTTCGGCCTCGGAAAACGTGGTGTTGAGCCACGCCATCGGGATCTTGTGATCCTCGGTGAAATCGTTGGCCATGGCCGTGTGGGTCTCGGTGTTGAGGCCGGTGCCTATGAGGCGTGAGATCGCGGCCGAGATGACCACGTAGCCGGTGATCGGGCCGGACACATGATGTCCCTGCTGGCCGCAGGCGGCGCAACTCCAATCAAAGCCGTCATCGGTCGCCGTGCAGGCGCAGGACATCGGCATTTCGCAGGTGGGACATTCCTGCGCCCAGGTCGGTACTGACATTTTAATAGTCTCCGTCGGTGGCTGTGTCGTTTCGACAGGGTTCTGTTGTTCAGCCACCACGTTGATCAGATCAGGTTCACCAGCTTCCTCTTGGCCTCGGAATCGCCTTCCACATAGCGTTGCGTGGTCTGCAGTGAAGCGTGCCCCGCCAGCTGCTGCACGTCGCGCAAGGATCCGCCCACCTGGGCCACCGCCTTGGCGGCCTTGGTGATGAACGTCCTGCGGCCGCTATGGCTGGAGCAGCCGTCGAAGCCCAGGGCGCCATAGAGCCGCTGGAACCACATGGCGATTGAGCCGGCGCTGAAGCCGCTCGCACGCTCTGTGGTCAGCACGAAACCACCGGGCTTGATCTCGGCTTTCGGCCGGTAGGTCACCAGCGCCTGGCGCAGATCCTTATTAAGAGGAATCGTTCGGCCACCGCCCTTGCCCTTCGAGGCTGAGTTGGGCAGCTCGATGGTGGTGCCGATCTCGCCCTCAGCGTCGGTGATCATGGACCAGGTCAGCCCGGCGATCTCCTTCGCGCGTAACCCGGCCTTCGCCGACAGGAGAAGAATCACCTGGTCGCGCTCCGGGTAGCGGCTCTGGTCAAAGATGTATCGCAAAGCCGTCTTTGTTTGAGGCTCGCTGAGCACCTTTGCCTGTTTGCCCTGCGCCATTTTGCCAACCCGATATAAAAGGACGGAATATGACAATACTATATCGAGTCAGTTTTTAGGTCAAGAGGGGGTGTGCCTGGAAGGCGCAGATTTCTGCAACTGGATACATAATATGAATTTTCTATCGAGTTCGTGACACGTTGTGGGCTTGCGTGTCACGGTTAGCCAATCGTGACACATGGCGTTGCGGTGTGTCATGCAATCTGCTAGGGTGTCATGGTGACTGATGGGGGCACTGCGTCTTGCGTGTGTCCCAGGGAGGCTGTGAGATGCGCGATCAGGATGCCGTGACCACGGTGATGATGAGTGACAAGGGCAGGGTGATCGTGCCCGCGTCGATCCGACGTGGCATCGGCATGTCCGAGGGTGGCAAGGTGGTCGTCCGGGTCACCGAGCGCGGCACCGTCGAACTGGTGCCCTTCGAGGTCGCGGTGGCCGAGATGCGGTCTATGGTCCGATCGCGGTTAAGCGCCTCGCCGGCACCGGCTGGGGCCGAGCCGTCGGCCGAAGGTGAAGGGGAGGGCGTCGGCAATGGCTGAGCAGGTTATCGATACAGCCACCTTCATGGCCTACGTGCTGGGCGAGCCCGTCGGCGACGCTGTGTTGGCCGCCGCCCGCGCAGGCGACACGTTGCACATCAGCACCGTCACATCGGGCGAGATCGTCACATCGCTTCTCGTCAAAGGTTTCGAGCCGCGCGAGATCCAGCAAATCTTGGCGCTGCTGGACTTGCAGGTGCATGACTACACGTCGGACCTCGTGCAGGAGACCGGCCTCGCCGTGATGCGCGTGCCCGGGCTGTCGTTCAGCCAGGCGGTGGCCGTAGGCCTGGCCGCCAAGCTGGGCGTGCCGCTGATGGGCGGGTGCGCGGCGCCGGCCGAACATCTGGCGGGGGCGGTGGTTGAGACTGTCGAGGTAAGGGCAGTAGTGAAAGAAGCGGTGGCTAAGCCCGCGTTGGCGGAGACGCCTGTGGCTTTCAAGGAGCATGAGCTGGACGGCCTGGACTTCGCCCAGGAGTTGGAACGGGCCACCGCCGCGTTGAATGCCGGGAAACCGGGCTGAGGCGGGCGTGTAACGCTCTCTGCTACGCCGCTACAAAGAAGGAAAGCCGTCCATCCAGGGCGGCTTTTCGTTTTATGGCGCCGGGGCCTCCGGCTCATCCTCTTCACCCAGCAACCGCTCCGCCTCCAGCGACCACTCGCCCGGATCTGCGTCCAGCAGGTGATCCAGCGCCTTCGCCTCATGATCGTCCGGCAGCGGCTGCAGGAGCGCCTGGACGAATTCGGGCGGCAGGTCCTCGATGGCGCAGACAATTCGGCCTGGCCCGGCCGGAATCAGCACCGGCTTGAGCCGCGCCCGCAGCACTACCGCCTCGGAATGCACAGCCTCCTCGTTCCGGCCAGCCACCGCATCCTCGGCTATCTGGCGCAAGCGCTCAAGCACGGGCAGCCGGCCGTCCACGCCGAGCGGATCGGCGTCATGGGTGGTCGTGGTGCGGATGGTCGGAGGCATGGCTGGGGTCCGAAACCTGGGTGGGCTTGGTTATTATATAGGTGGGGCGGGAAAGGGTGGACAGGGAGGGGATTGCTGGTCGCTGGGGGCAGGGGGTGAGAGGTGTGGAGGGCGGCGGGGCTGGGGGCCGGCATCCGCCGGCCGCGCACAGCTTGAGTGGGGCCGGGGTTACCTCCCGGTGTTGACCCTTCCGAGGTCAGAGAGATAGCTGTCGCCATTCTCCACGGCGGCCCTCAATTCGGCTTCTGTGTCGCAGTTGGAGAAGCCAAGGGCAAATTGGGCCGGCACCACGCCTTCAAGCCACGCCTGGATCACCTGCAGTTTAACCTGCGTCCAATCATGCTCCAAGCCGTCTCCGGCCACTACATCCGACAGTAGCGGGTATGCCCCCAAGTTCTCGGTGTTGAGGCCAACATTCCGCAGGCCATGGGCGAGCCGCTGGACTGACATCAACAAATAGCCCCGGGCAAGGTCTTCGTCCGATCCAGGCATCGGCAAGGCCCCAGGGACCAGCAGATCGGCGTAAGCATCCAAGGGCTTGATGGCCCGGTGCAGCGTCGCGGCGCCGACCTCGAAATCCTTGGCCACAGCGCGCAGGGATCTGTTCTCGAGGTGGATTTCCTGCCACGCCACAATACGCTCGTCGGAATATTCCAACCTGGGCAGCTTGCGCTTACGGCCGGCGGCGGGCTTGAGGCCGGCAAGATCAACGATACCGTTGACAACCTTATGGACCGGGCCGGGCGTGGTGCAGAAGGCCATGCGGGCGTGGCGATCGAGAGCGAGGATAAGCCTCTTGGTGGCGATCATCAGGCGCCAGGCTCTGTATTCACGGTCGAACTTGAGATCCCAGTGGGCTTCATGGTGCTCTTTGCCATAGCCGCCGATGTCGAGCCCGTCGGGGGATACATAGACGAAGCCGTAGGGCGCTTCCATGGCGTCCAATTCCTCGGTCAACCGACGCTCAACCAGGTAGCGCAGGAAGGTGTCCACACCACATCCGCCTTCGGCGATCCCGCTCTCGTCCAAGACCTTGAGCACCTCCTTGAAGATCTCCTTCCGGTCGCCGCCGTGCTGGAGAATGGCTTCCAGCACTGGTTCATGACAGGTGCTGGTAATATCGAGTTCCCTGTCGTCGACGTGGAGCACATCAAGGAAAAAGCGATGCACCTTCTCGGCGGCGGTCATGCTCCGCAGTGGAGTTTCTGGACTGGTTCGGTAGCTGTAGCGGGGGCAGGAGATTTCAAACGGATACTCAAAAGCCATCAGCTGACGCTCGATGGTGCTTTCACGATCAGCCGGACTTCCGAGCTGCACCTGCGTTTTACGCTGGGGGAGAAGCCCACGGATCTTCTCCAGGAACACCGGGAAGTCCGGGTCGCTCACGGCCGGATTCGGCCGCCTGCCGATGCGCGGCTGAGGCAGGTAGTCCACGTCTGCGCTGGAATGGAGCTCATAGGCATGGGGCGAATAGACATGGGCGATCACCCGGCCGCAGATCGGCGCATCGCCGAACAGGCTTTCCGGGCCGAAATGCACGTCCGGCCGGCCCTTGATGGTGTCGATCAGCACCCAATGGGAGCCGCCGTACATGGTGCGATGTTCGGGGTGGATTGCCAAGGCGAAGCCGTTGCCCATGTCCGTCCAGCCGGTCAGAAGGAAATCCTTGAGGTTCGTATCCATGATAGATGTTCCAAATAGGTAACGCCTATTTTGAAACAGTAAGCTGAGATTGTTGCGTTGCAAGTGCAGAGGCGCGATAAAGTTGCGATAAAGTTGTTAATGCACCACGGTCAATCCCGTTAGCTCGGCGTATGTCAGCGTTCCTAGCACAGTGCCTATGGATGCCGGTGTCACCTCGAGCGAGACATGGTTTTTGCCTCTTGGGCCGGTCCACTCCATGACATACAGCAGGCCATTGGCGGGGATCTCGTCCTCGCTGACATTGTATTGGCAGCACATCTCCGCCAAGAAGGCACGCCGGGCAACGCGCAACTCATCCAGAAGCACAGGCCGACCGTCCGAGCGGCGGATGGACGTGGCCATGGCGGCAAGGATTGCGGGGGCGAGGAGTTCGGGGTGGAGGGACTTAAGGTCCATCGGCTCCTCTAATTCTTGGCGGTCTGCCCCAGCGCCTCAGCCCACCCCAAGAACTCCTCCAGCGAGAACACCCGCACGGTCTTGTCCGCCGGCGTCCCATACCGCCGTTCCACCGCCGCACGGCGCAGCCAGTCGATCGACCCTGGGCGCCAACCAGGGCCATCAATGACCACGAAGACCGTCTTCTCAGGCACCGCCTCAACGAGGCTCAGGTAGACGTAGGGCAACTTTTCATCGACCGAGCCCGACACCGATTGGTACTTCGCCTCGATGCGGATTTCCATGTTCCGACGGGCGGACAGCAGCAGGAATTCAGTGCGGCCGGCAGTGCCGTATAAGGTGGTGTAGGGGGCATTGGTCAGCAGATATTCGCCCCGCGGCTGGCCCATGTCACGCCATTCGGCGTGGCTCAGCACCTCAAAACCGTGGGCTTTCAGGCTTTTCTGAATGCGGTGCTCGAAATGGCCGCCGTTAAGGCTGGCGTGCTGGCCCTGCGGATCGACGTCGAATGCCCAGGCGGGCACAGGCCCGGTCCATAGGACCGCCACCAGCAGGAATGCCGCCCCGATGCGTGTGTGCCAGCTTTGCATGCGGGCAGCTTATCCATATGGGTTGATTTGCTCAATCCTTTGGTGCATAAGCGAACATATGAAGAACGCGCACGCGATAAGCCCTGTCATCAAGTGGGTTGGCGGCAAGCGCGGCCTGTTGCCAGAGCTGCTGGCCAGGCTGCCGGCCAGCCTCAGGACCTACCACGAGCCGTTCCTGGGCGGTGGCGCGCTGTTCTGCGCCCTGCGTCCGGCTTCCGCCCATCTGGCTGACACCAACGCCGAACTCGTTACCTTGTACCGGGTGATCAAGGCGCAGCCGCTGGCGTTGATGCAGCGGGTGCGGTCGCTCCCGTGCGATGAGGCCGGCTATTACGATGTCAGGCAGTGGGACCGGCAGCCGGGCTTCGCCGATCTGCCGCCGGTGGATCGGGCAGCTCGGTTTTTGTACCTCAACAAAACGTCGTTCAACGGGTTATGGCGCGTCAATCGGCATGGTCACGTGAACGCTGCTTGGGGCAAGCGCTGCAGCCCGACCTTGTTCTCGGTCGACAACGTCATGGCATTGCACCATGCGCTGCGCACCGCGAGGCTGGGGCAGGCCGGCTTTGCCGACCTGCTGAAGGTGGTGAACAGGGGTGATTTTGTTTATTTCGACCCGCCTTATGATTCTTCGGAGGAGAACGGGTTCGTCGGCTATACGGCTGCGGGGTTTGACCGCGACGATCAGATGGACCTCTGGCGGGTATGCGTGAAGCTGCACCGGCTGGGGGTGAACTGGATGCTGTCCAACGCCGATACCGCCTTCATTCGGCGCCTGTACCGGGCGTTTAAGATTGAGGCCGTGGCAGCACCGCGCCGGGTGTCGCGGGACGCGGCGGGGCGCAGGGCTGCGGCGGAAGTGATCGTGCGGAATTATTGAGGGTTGGGCCGTGGTGCCTGCAGGGCGAGCCGCAGCGCAAAGCTCGGTGCCTAAAACGTCGCGAACTGCATCATTCCGGTTGAAATAGAGAAGGCCAGGAACGATCCGTGAAATATTTTGTTGAAGTCCCGCTCCGACACTTTCTCCAACATCCTCTGTGTCAATCCAAGTGCACGTTTGCTGGTGACGTTTATGTAAGCAAATATGTAGACGAAGAACACAAGTCCAAACGAGAGTGTGGCAATTATAAACAATGGAGATGCTTTTGTTGGGAAATTGCCTATAATAACTTCGCCGAACAAATATCCTGGTCCCGAAACGAGAAAATATGTGACATTTGATATTGACCCACCGTGGGTGCTCATTTGATATAATATGAACGTATAATGCGCGAATAGAATGGCGACCACACAGGCTGAAAGGCCAAACAGCATGTATAGCATGGCCCGTCCGAGGCGCGCATTTCGAGATCTTTTGAGGGCCTGGATTAAAATTAAACCGGAAACAGTTTCTAGTATCCAGTGGATGGGGAGGGCGGACTTCATAGATTCAAAGAAAGTGATGGTTCGTGCATATCTGTGAACGGTAAAATCATTGGTGATAAGATTTGGGCCCAAAATAACGTCCGCTCCGATGCAAACCATTGCGGCTGCTACAGCGCCAATAACAAAAGTTTTTGTGAGTGATATTTCATTGTTAATGTCAAGATAGAGTGGCTTTATCATTCTCATAGCAATCATAGATGAGTTAATGTTCTTATGGAGTTCTATGCAATATGTGACGGTTCCCCATAAGTTAACAATTTCGTTGCGTACGATTTTCTGCCGAAAAAATCCAGCAACGAGCATTCCAAAAATTGAAGCGTAAAATATGCCGAGTATCAGGTGTCGGAACATTGCAGAAATACCCGCGAGTCTATGCTGGCAGTGATTATTCCTCCGATCCACTGGAAATGCAACGAGGGGGTGTATCTGCATCTCGGCTGCGGTGGTGCTTTGGGCCAAGGTCGCCTTCTACGAGCGCCCCTCATTGCATCTGATCGATAGGTAATAGGCGCTGGCGGCATGCGCTCGCGTGCACTCCGTAGCGCAGTTTCACAGTCCCGCTTATGCGTTGAGGGTAGGAAGCGGTCTCATCAATAACGATGCGCCAATCTCAGTGGAGGGGGCTGAGTTGGTTCTCCTGCCGTGGTTGAGCTTCTTGTTCCACCTGAGTTCGCTTGACGGAAATCATAACATAACGTAACGTAACGCATGGAATTGGCTGCATCTTGCTAATCAGCGGCTAAGTTACGTTATCTGTTATGATCGGATTGCCTATGGTCCGCGCCCCCAGCATCACCGAAGACGACGTCACTCAGGCCGCCAAGGACCTGCTTGCGGCGGGTCGTGAACCCAGCGTCCGGCTGGTGCGCGAGCGCCTGGGGAAGGGCAGCAACACCACGATCGACAACATGCTCAAGCGCGTTCGCCCGCTGCTGCCCGAGGCGGCGCCGAAGGCTGCGGTGGCCATTGTCGCCAATGCTGCTCCGGTAGCGGTGGCCCCGGTGGTCGACACCACCCGCTTGGCCGAGATGGAGGCCCTGCTGGGCGAGGAACGCGGTCGCGTCGTCGAGCTGCGCCGGCAGATCGAGGCGCTGACAGGCGAGCGGGACAAGGCATTGGCCGATCTGGCCGACGCCCTTTCCAAGGCCAAGGTCGCTAAGGCGGAGGCCACCGCTGCCAATCGGGCGATGGCCAAGGCCGAGGAAACGCTGGAGCGTGAGGCGCTGGCCCGCGCCGCGGCCGAGGAACAAGTCCGGCGCATCAACAAGCTGATGACGGCGGATGCAGCCCATGTTGCCCGCCTACGCGCTTATCTCCAGGCCTTTGGCGGCGCCGATACGCTGGCCCAGGCTGAAGCCGGACTGGCGCCCGCCGACACGGACCAGCTCGCGGCGGTGGCCAGGGCGGCCCAGGCAGCTGAGGCCGCTGATCCCAAGGCCAAGGCCCGCGCGAAGAAGGGAGGTTGATCATGCCGCCGCTCGATGGTGACGAAGATGTTTTCTCCCCGGTCGACCTCCATGCCCAGAAATACTGGGAAATGATGGAATGGCGTGCCTATGGAGGCAGCCCGCAGGTCCAGGCTAAGATAGACAGCATTGGCACGTTGCGCGCTTTGCAAAACGCCGTGGACAAGGCCAAGGCGACGCTGCTGCTGGGTGATGGCGATCCCCGCTGCGCCAGTGCATGGCGGCTTGCCCAGGACCTGCGCAGCGCTGCCATCTGGCTAGAATCGGCGGCCGCCATTGCGCGGTTGCGGGCTCGGGCGCTGGATGACGGTAAGGGCGAACCGCATCCATTCTGAGAGCGGGGCGTGAGCTATCTCTTGCTGCACCGACGCGCAAGCGCGCCCCTGGCCCAGCATCGACGTCGTATTCGCGAAAATTTCGGGTGGCTACTTAGCTTTGGTCAGCAGGTAGAGCGAGAACACCTCGATAATGGATGAAACAATTGCGGGGTCATTCAGGGTTAGGATTAGCGTCATCGAGATCGCCTTCTCAGGATTAAGGTCAAAGAAAAGCGCCCCGCCGGAATTCCGATGGGACGCCTGAACGCAAGAAGCTCCACACGAGGGCGGAGCTTCTTGATACTTACATAAATGACGATGAACCTTGAGGGTATGGCTGTCAATATAGTAGCCCTGTGTTCACTTGCCGCGCCAAATGTTATGCCACCGTCACCGATAACAGGTCGCGATGATCGGCCCGCGCTCGGGTTGAAAGTCATGCGTGGAAGGCGGTATGGTCGGCAGCCAATTGGACTGCGGGGCGTTGTGAATAATCAGCTTTACCGAGAGCGCTTCATTTCTGCCGTGGACAAGTCGGACGAATGGCGCTGCTCATCTGAAAATGATTTCGAGCCAAACCCGCCGCGCAACACGAAGGTCAGTCACTACCTTGACGTTGTGCATCGCTTCGTCGACTGGTGGCCTGCAAATTCTGCGATCCGCACCCAGTGCGCACTTGTGCATTTCCGGCTCTGGGAAGCGCTTCAAGCCGCTGGATTGCCGAGCATCATTACAATAGGTGACGTCGCTTGGGATGGTGACGAGCCGGAATTCGGCACGTCCTACGAAAGCCTGGCGAAAGAGTGGCGTGGCGAGCATGCCGGGACGAGTGTAAAGACTGATCTGCACGTTTGGCTCACGCTGCCGGATGGTGAAACCATCATCGACATCACCGTCCTGCCCTATTTCATGAGGACGCTGCCTGCGGATTTTGACTGGAAAAAAAGAATCCATGTTGCAGATGCGATGAACTGCCCCCATCCCATCGAACACATGCCGATGTTGATCGGCATCACCTTCCTCTTTCAGTCCGATGCCGTTGAGATGCCGTTTACGACGGTCTAGGCCCGCACCACCGGGATGTCGTCCCAGCTGGTGGTGTAGCTGGGTGTTTTGGAATCCTGGCGCATCCGCCAGGGCGCCTCAGGCTTGACCATGCCGAAGCCCACGGCGCCGCGCCCCATCTTGGCGTTGACCGCATCCATGGCCGCCATCAGCGCCTTGGGCTTCGCATTCTGCGCCGGCGCCGGCGAGAACAGGTCGCGCGGGATGTCCTCGGGCCGCACCAGATCGAGCAGCAGCACGCCCGCCTTCTTCCAAGCAAAACCGTCCTTCCAGGCGCGCTCCAGGCCGCTGATAGCGGCGCCGATAATGATCCTGGCGTCCGACGTGGGGTGCTGGAAGCGCGCCATGGAGGACAGCGTGTGCTGGGGCTGATCCTGCCGAAAGCGGTCGGTGTGGGCGAACACTTGCAGCGCGCCGGCCACCAGACCCTGCTTGCGGATCTTCTCGGACGCCCGGGCAGCGAAGGTCACCACGGCATCGTGCAATGGGTCGAAGCCAGTGACGGAATCGCCAAAGGACCTGGAGCAGCACGTGGTCTGTTTGTCTGCCGGTTCGTCCTCCATCGTGTGCACTGCGATGCCGCGCAGTTCCATGACCGTGCGCAGGCCCACGGCACCCATGGCCTTCTTCACCCAGCCATCATTGGCCAGCGCCAAGTCGTATGCGCTGTGGATGCCGGCCACATGGCAATGCCCCGCATATTGGCGGCCGATGCCCCACACATCGCCCACCTCGGTGCGCTTGAGCGCGGTTTCGACCCAAGCAGGGTTGGCGGTGAGGTCCAGCGCGCCATCGGCCTTGGGTGATTTCTTCGCCAAGCGGTTGGCCAGCTTGGCCAGCGTTTTGGTGGGACCGATGCCCACGCTGACCGGGATGCCAGTCCATTGGCGCACCGTGGCGCGGATCTGGCGGGCCCAATCGGTGAGGTCGGCCTGTGGCATGCCGTCGAGGTCCAAAAAGGATTCGTCGATGCTGTAGACCTCGATGGATGGAGCGAAGGTGGCCAGCACGTTCATCACCCGGGCGCTCATGTCACCATAAAGGGCGTAATTGGAACTGAGGGCGACTAGCTCGGCTTCGTCGACTAGATGCCGGATTTTGAACATAGGCTCGCCCATGGCGATGCCGAGCGCCTTGGCCTCATTGCTGCGGGCCACCGCACAGCCGTCATTGTTGGACAGCACGACAACCGGTTTGCCTTCAAGGGACGGGTTAAAGGTCCGCTCGCAGCTGACATAGAAGTTGTTGCAATCCACCAGGGCGAGGCGGGCCATGGTGGGTCACCGCTTGGCCAGGGCAGAAACCGAAAAGGTTACAACGCCCCATACCTGCACGCCCTCATTGGGGTCGATGGGGAAGGAAGGGTAGGTGGGGTTGGCAGAGGCCAGTTCCCATCCGTCGGGCGTCTTGTGCAGTTGCTTGACCGTCAGGCCGCCGTCCAGCGTTGCCACGACGATGTCGCCGTCCTGGGCCTGAATCGAGCGGTCCACCACCAGCAGGTCGCCCGACATGATACCGGCGCCGGTCATGCTGTCGCCATCGGCGCGGCAGAAGAACGTCGCCGCCGGGCGTTGGACCATGAGGCTGTGCAGGTCTAGCTGGCCCTCCAGATGGTCATCAGCAGGGGAGGGGAAGCCTGCAGGCACCAGCGCCGAATACACCGGTGCGCTGGCGCCAGGTATCACGTGTGCCCGCTCTACGGCGGCGCAGGTACCGGGCGGTAATGGGTGGTTCTGGGGTGTGAACATAGATGGAACATAGGCGCCGAGGTCGGGCGGAGTCAAGCGGTGGCCGGAGGTGGTGCAGCCGAGCGCAAAAAATGTTCAAACCGCCGCAAGGTCAGAAATTACTGCGGGGATCGGCCGCTATTCGCTCCAGATCGTGTGTCCTGTTTACATAAAAGGGACAAAATGTTGTATCCCCTCCGGCGCATGTCGGGTGATGTACGCGATCCAGTGGTATGGGCCGCCTATTGCACCGTGAGACAAATCTTCATCTTCCAGCTGACACGATGACGTAGATCAACGTAAATGAAGCGGGAGCGCTCTCCTTCGCTCAATTTGTTAGGACCCATCCATTGTCGGAATGGATCATATGTATGTTCCCACTCATTTCAGATATTGCCTCCTCCCCAAGGGGGCGATCCTTCGAATAAATCCCAAACAGAAATAGGTGGTCCTCAAGTCTGCCTATACCAGGGCACGCCTCTTCAATTGCGCTACTAACCCTGGATTTATACTCTTTTTCATACTCAGATTCTTTTGTTCTATAATTACTAACTACGGCATCGACCTGGCTTTCAATATCTCCAGTCCCATTAAACCGAATATCGCGAATCTTATTTTCGCTATCTTTTTGCAGATGCTTTAGATTTTTTTCGTTTTCGGCAGACCACGCAAAACCACGAACCATTTTGTTTGTTGGAGAATAAAAAACTTTGAATTTCACGCTGACAACGTAGCTGCCATCCGTTTGATGAAAGCCATTAATCTTCTCAACCCCAGAAAGTGAAAATATCTTGCATGCTTCATTCGGAGTATATTTGCGTGATAGCTCTTTTTTAATAGTGCTTTCTGAGGGAGATGATTCCGAGCACGCTGAACACATAAGTCCTGTGGAAAGAACAGCGAAGGTAAGACGTGCAAAATAATGACTTTGCATGTTGTCCTCTGGGCTAATAGGCAGCTTGCCGCCCTACATCCAGTTGAATCAGATGTCAGGCATCGATTATTCAGTGTGAATCTAGCACAGGTGGAAACAACGGGAAACCCAGCAACGGATCTCCCGGGACCGTTACCTCTCACATCTGGGTGATAGTGGGCATGAAGAGGCGACGCCACCCATGATGATAGCCAGCATTGATAAAATGGGTGACTCCTTACCGCTTGGTCCGCAATAACCAGCAGACGGGGCCCTCCATGTGCGGTCGCTTCGCATCCACCACGCCGCCAGAGGCCATGGCCAAGTTGTTCGGCACCGTCAACGCCGTGCCCAACGGCCCAGCCCGTTGGAACGTGGCGCCGACCCAGGACGTACTGACGGTGCGGTTCAACCCGAAGCCCCGCCAGCGGTCCCTCGATCTGCTGCGCTGGGGGTTAATCCCCCATTGGGCCAAGGACGCGAGCATGGGCAACAAGCTGGTCAACGCCAGGGCCGAGGGGATAGCCGACAAGCCAGCCTTCCGCGACGCTATCCGCCGGCGGCGCTGCCTGATCCCGGCGGATGCCTTTTACGAATGGCGGCCTGGCGCCGAGCCAAAGGCGCCCAAGCAGCCCTACGCCATCCAAATGGCCGACGGTCGCCCCTTTGCCATTGCCGGTCTATGGGAGAATTGGAAGGACCCCGAGGGTCATTGGCTGCGCACCTGCACCATCATCACCACCGCGGCCAATGAGCTGGTGGCGCGCCTGCATGACCGTATGCCGGTGATTCTGGCGCCGGCGGATTATGGGCGGTGGCTGGGCGATGAGCCAGCCGAACCCGGCGACGTGCTGGGACTGCTGCGGCCCTATCCTACGGACCTGATGACAGCCTATCCGGTCAGTCGCGAGGTCAGCAATGTCAGAAACGAGGGGCCGCAGCTGTTGGAACCGATCGGGCGGTAGCTACCGGCGGAGCCAGGGCATGAACAGCCGCGTGTAGCTCTCGGCGCTCTTGCTGTACCAGTTCAGCCACAGCCGCTGCCATTGATTCCCTACACCGAACGGGTCCATCCGCATTGCTGCGGCCGCCAGATTGGGTGGACGCCAATCCGGGCCCTGGTCGTCGGCGGGTGTGCGGACTGGCTCGCTGCGCTGAGCCTGCGCCGCCTGCTCAGGCGCTGCCGTAGGTTCATCTGGCCGGTTGCCCTGGAGTTCATCCTGGGGTTTATCCTCCTGCTCCTGGTCGAATTCCTCGCCCAGGTCCTGCACATCTTCGTCCTCGTCCAATGCTGCAGCCTCAGCCTTTTCATTTGGCTGCGGCTGGCCGTCTTGGGCGCGCTGCACTGCAAGTTCCTCGTGCTCATCAGCAGGCAGGTTTTCCTGTGGCTCGACCACATTCAACTGTGGCCGCGTCTTGCGCAAAGAGCCCTTGGAGGGCAGCGCCGTGAACACTTCAGCCATGCTTGCGTATTGCTGCTCAGGGAGCCTTTGGAGGAAATCCATGGCGCGCGGGGCAATGTCGTTACGGCTGGCATATTCGACGATGCGGGCACGGTCGCAGGGGAAATTGAGCCCCTCCAGCGCTTGAACGAGAGTGCGTGCCATGGCTCACCTCCGTACGGTCAATGGGTTGGTCTGTGGTGGTGAACCCATTTAGGACTGTGCTGTTCTCTTTGGGTCTTCACAACCGCGCAAACCTCAGCACTGCCTTCACCCGCTCCGGCAACCTTCTCAACAGCTTAATGATCCCGACCCGATAAGCTTTTCATCGCCGGCCGACAAGGCACTCTTGAGGAGGTAAGGGTGAACGTCCTCCTCTGGAATATCGACCAAGCAGGAAGGGCGGCGGTTTAATCATGGATTCCTACATCCTTCTGCTCACCGGCGGCGGTGTCATTGTGCTGTTGACGGCCTGGCTGCCGATGGTGCTGAGGAACCTGCCCATGTCCCTGCCAATTGTCTGCGTCGGCTTGGGAATAGGCATTTTCGCGCTCTCAGGCGAGGGATGGTATCCGGACCCGCTCGCTCATCCACAATTCGCGGAACGGCTCACGGAGTTCGTTGTCATCATCGCGCTCATGGGGGCGGGACTGAAGCTGGATCGCCCGCTGGGATGGCGCTCGTGGATGATCACATGGCGCCTGCTCGCGGTGACCATGCCGCTGTCGATCCTCTTCATCACCCTGCTTGGCTGGGAGCTGTTGGGCCTCCCGCTGGCAACCGCCGTACTTCTGGGCGCGCTGCTGGCGCCGACAGACCCCGTGCTGGCCTCCGATGTACAGGTCGGCCCGCCCGGCTCGGAGAATGAGGACGAGGTTCGGTTCAGCCTGACGTCGGAAGCCGGTCTCAATGATGGCCTGGCTTTCCCGTTCGTAAATCTGGCGCTCGCCCTTGTCCTGGCTGAACCCACGTGGGAGTGGTTCGCCATCGACGTGCTGTGGAAGATCGCCGCCGGCATTGTGATCGGCTGGGCGGTCGGTCGGGGGTTGGGCCTGCTGACGTTCCGGCTGCCCAACCGAGCCAAGCTTTCGCGAACCGGGGACGGCTTCGTCGTCCTGGGGATGACGGCGATCGCCTACGGCGTGACGGAGATGTCCCACGGCTACGGCTTTCTGGCGGTATTCGTGGCCGCGCTGGCACTGCGCAAGGTAGAGCGGACGCACGCCTATCACGAAAAGCTTCACGACTTCGCCGAGGAGATCGAGCGTCTGCTGATGATGTTGCTGTTGGTGCTCTTCGGCGGGGCCATCGCCGGTGGATTACTGGCGCCGCTGACCTGGGAAGCGGCCGCATTGGGGCTCCTGGTGCTGTGCGTGGTGCGCCCTTTGACTGGCCTTATGGGCCTTGTCGGCACCAAGGCGCCGCGAGAGGAACGCCTGATCATCGGCTTCTTCGGGATCCGGGGGATCGGTTCGTTCTATTATCTGTCCTACGCCCTCAACGAAGCTCCATTCGAGGATGCCGAGTTTCTATGGGCAATCACCGGCTTCATCGTCCTCGTGTCGATAATCGGCCACGGCATATCCGTGACGCCGATCATGCGCAGGCTCGACAGCACTCGCTGAGTCAGTCAAGCATCTTCCAAGGTCGCCGCGTCGGACACCAAGGTTTTCTATTGGGTTGGTTAACCACACGGCAACCATTCCGGCCCAGGCTGCCCCTCATGCGAACCGCCTGGGACCACATCGAGATCGGCCTCCGCTTCCTCAAGCGCGGCGATCTGCCAGCGGCCGAGGCCGTCTTCCGCGCCGCCACCGCCGCCGATCCGCATTGCGTTGAGGCTTGGTACAACCTGGCTTGGACCTTGGATGAGCAGGGTCGCTATAGGGAAGCCGGCGAGGCGGTGATGCGGGCCGTCGAACTGGATACTGATTGGCCGGATGCTAAAGCCAATCTTGAGCGCTGCCGTGTGCTGGCGGAATTAGCGGGGTAAGGCGCCCCCGTGCTGGATGGGTCCGACGGGGGCGCCTTTGAGCGCGGCCCCTGCAGGGATGCGCCCTACAGCTAGTCTATCGCAGTGGCGATGGCAGATCGAGGCTCAGGCGGCCTTGGCGGTGGCCTAGGCGGAGGTCGACGGCAACCGCACTATCTCCCAGTGATTGTATCAACGACATCAGCGATCTGCCCCGCTATTATCCGGTCAGGAGTAGCGGAGGGGAACGCGGTGACGCCAGAGCAGTTCATTACCAAATGGAAGACAGCCGAACTGAAAGAGAGTTCGGCGGCGCATTCCCATTTCAACGACCTCTGCAAGATGCTTGATGAGCAAAACCCGACCGATGCCGACCCCAAGGGGGAATGGTATTGCTTCGAGCGTGGCGCCACCAAAACCACCGGCGGCGAGGGTTGGGCCGACGTCTGGAAGCGCAACCACTTCGGCTGGGAATACAAGGGTAAGCGCAAGGACCTGAACGTCGCCTTCGCCCAGTTGCAGCAATATGCCCTCGCGCTTGAGAACCCTCCTCTTCTGGTGGTGTGCGATCTGGATCGCTTCCGCATCCACACCAATTGGACCAACAGCGTTTCGGAGGTTCACGAGTTCGCACTGGACGACCTACGGGAGCCAGAGGTTCGCCAGAAGCTGAAATGGGTTTTGTCCGACCCCGAACGGCTCCGGCCTGGGAAGACCCGCCAGGACCTCACCCAGGAAGCCGCCGCCGAATTTGCCAAGCTGGCGCAACGCCTCCGCGATCGCGGTCATGATGCGGTGACGGTGGCGCATTTCATCAACCGCATGATCTTCTGCATGTTCGCAGAAGACGTCGACCTGCTGCCAAAGAAACTTTTTAGCCGGATGCTGAAAAGCGCTGTCGAGAAGCCAAAACAATTCCAAGGTCGAGCCGCTGAGCTTTTCACTGCGATGAAATCCGGCGGTGAGGCTGCATGGGAACCAATCGCCTGGTTCAACGGCGGCCTGTTCGACGACGCCACAGCCTTGCCGCTGGACAAAGAAGACATTGAGCTCGCCATTAAGGCCGCTGATCTGGACTGGGCTGAAATAGATCCGTCCATCCTCGGCACCTTGTTCGAGCGCGGGTTGGATCCTGACAAGCGGTCTCAGTTAGGCGCCCATTACACCGACCGCGACAAGATCATGATGATTATTGAACCTGTGGTCGTGCGCCCCTGGATTGAGGATTGGAATTTGGTTCGGGAGGACATCGCCCGTCATATGGAGACCGCTACGGAAGCCCGAACCCGGCGCCCTGCGACGCAGGCACAGGCCAAGAAGGTCTATGCTGCCGCGCGTCGCGCTGAGGAAGGCGCCATTCGTTCGGCCCGCCAGGCGTTCTCCGCTTTCCTCGAAAGGCTCTACGCCTTCCGGGTGCTTGATCCCGCCTGTGGCTCCGGGAACTTTCTCTATCTCGCCCTACTGGCCCTAAAGGACATTGAGCACCGAGCCGCCATTGAGGCAGAGGCGTTGGGGCTGCACCGACCAACTCCGTCAATTGGACCGGCTTCCGTGCTGGGTATTGAAATCAATCCTTATGCCGCCGAATTGGCCCGGGTGTCGGTATGGATCGGCGAAATCCAATGGATGCTGCGAAACGGGTTCGGCGTCTCGCGTAATCCCATCCTCAAGCCGTTGCGCAACATTGAATGCCGTGATGCGATCATCAACGCTGACGGCTCTGCCTCGGTTTGGCCAAAGGCCGACGTCATAGTCAGCAACCCGCCCTATCTCGGCGCCAAACTGATGAAGCGGAGGCTCGGCGTGCGGCAGACGGAATCCATCCGAGCCGTCTACGAAGGCAAGCTGCCGGGCTTCACCGACCTCGTGTGCTACTGGCTGGAAAACGCGCGGGCTTTGATCGATGGCGGCGAATTAATCCGCGCCGGTATGGTCACCACCAACTCTATTAGGAAGAACACCAATCTTCCGGTCATGCACCGGATCGTTGCCGCTACGCGGATCTTCGAGGCTTGGGCGGAAGAAAAATGGACGGTGGACGGCGCCGCAGTCGACGTGTCGCTGATCTGCTTTGGCAGAGTCAGCGGGAACTCCTGCCAGCTTGATGGATCTGAAGTCCCGCAGATTAACGCCGATCTGACCTCCGGACTTGATCTGACGCAGGCCGGCGAGCTAACCGAGAACAAGAGTGGCGCCTTCCTCGGCATCCAAAAGAGCGGACCGTTCGATGTTCCCGGTGCTACGGCACGGGTCTGGATGGCAGAGCCGGCAAATCCGAACGGTCGCCACAATGCCGAGGTCTTGAAGCCCTATTGGAACGGTGACGACGTAACCGGACGGCCGCGAGATGTGTGGTTGATCGACCTGCCACTCGGCCTCGACAAATCCGAAGCCTCCCTATTCGCCTCCCCGTTCCGTCATATAGCAACCACGCTGGA
This sequence comes from Rhodospirillales bacterium, assembly GCA_014379805.1. GTDB lineage: Bacteria > Pseudomonadota > Alphaproteobacteria > Rhodospirillales > Magnetospirillaceae > Magnetospirillum. The sequence goes on from JACMLB010000291.1 coordinate 18,878, forward strand.
CGAGAACGAAAAGACAATTGAGGAACTGCGGGCAGCACACGGCACATCAGGAACCCCGATGTGGTGGGAACCATGGCGCGCCCGTCAGGATATGCGCTCACGCATCCAGGGACTGCGCCGTTACATTGTCACCCCGGAAACAGCGCAATACAGGTTGTTCGTGTGGCTGGCTTTCCCCGTCCTGCCGGACAAGAACCTTATCGTCATTCCTCGGGCCGACGATCTGATGTTCGGACTTCTACACAGCAGATTTCATGAGACATGGGCCCTGCGCAAGGGATCCGACCTGCAGGATCGGCCGCGCTACACGCATACTTCCACTTTCGCCACCTTCCCATTCCCGAAGGGGATGACGCCGGCGGACGACGTCGCGAAGGCTCGGGCGCTGCCGTCGGCCAAGGCGATCGAGGCAGCAGCCAAGCGCCTCGACGAACTGCGCAACGGATTTCTCTACCCAGTGAATCTGGTCAGGCAAGAGTCTGAGGTGGTGCGCGGCTTCCCCAAGCGGCTCGTCCCCGTCGATGAGGCCGCGAAGGCCGCACTGGCGAGCAGGACGCTCACTGCGCTTTACAACAAGCGTCCCGACTGGCTCAACGAAGCTCATCGCAAGCTAGATGAAGCGGTTGCTGCCGCCTACGGCTGGCCCGCTGGTATCTCGGACGAGGACGCGTTGGTTAGGCTGTTTGATCTCAACCAAGCGCGCATGCCCAAATGACGGGGACCGCTTTATGAGCAAGGCGTGCCGAAGCGGGGTCACTGCTTCGGCCAGAAAGTGGGAAATCAGGCGTTCGTGGCGTTGGCCAACCAGCCGTCGATCGCAGCCTTGTCCGCCAGGATGGCGCCGCCGATCCGGCGAGTGGGAATCAGGCCCTTGTCGATGAGGTGGTAGACGCGCCGGCACGCCGTGGCATCGGCCGAGCCGAAGATATACTCGGCGATCTCGCGCGCACCACGAAGGGTCACCGGATTTTTCTTTGCGCCCATTGCCTGGGCCAAGGTGTCCCTGCGGGCACAGATGCTGGTGCCCATCTTGAAGGCCGGGATGGCCTTCGTCCGGGCCAAATAATAGACGCGCCGGACGTTATTCTTGTTCGCCTCGCCGAACATGATCTCGGCGATCGCGTCGGCACCGTGGATGATGTCCCAAGTCTGGGTCTGGCTCTGGCTGGTCTGCATTTGATGGCTCATGGTCGGTCTGCTGGTGTTGGTGGTTGAAGAGGTGATTGGAGGAAATTCATCAAGGAGGTGATGGTATTCGGTCCGATGGATGCTCTGGTCTGCAAATCGCCATACCCCGCAGTGTCTCTCGTATGAGGCGGCGCATTTACGCCTTCGCTGGCCTCGTAGACGAACTGGATGGCGAAGGCCTCGGAGATCCGGAATGAAATGTTGGCCGAGATTGATGTGCCCTGGCTGATGGACACTCTGAAATGACGCTGTCCCTCCGTCACAGGGATGGACACCATGAATTCTTTCCAGGCGCTGTGGTCCTGGTCTTGCCAAGACAGTAACCGGTCCAACGCCTCGCCAAACGTGCCTTTCCAGGCCAGTTGGGAGATCAATCCCGCCAGCGGGCCGCGCACCTTCCCTGCGTCGCGTGAGTGCAGGTAGACGTCGAAGGAACTGGGACGCAGCACTAGCGACCGGACCAAGCTGATCGCGTCACCGACATCCTGCGATGGAATGCCAACCCGAGTGGACATCACGCCGATCAGTAGGTTCGCGCCGTCCGTAGCGGACATTTCGGCGCCGCCAGGGCCTCGGCCCTTGCTTGTGATCAGCCCTGCGCCGCGAGCGTGTCTTGCGACAATTCCGACGGTCGGTTGGGGGACACCGAGAGCCGTTGCCATAACTGGTGTCAGATCGATGAGCTTGGGCATGTTGGTGGAGCCTGCTGGTTGAGTGCCCTGGTTTATAGCGTCCTGCGGAAGGTTTTGGTAGCCGATGTCATTAACTGGTTCCCAGTGTAACGCATTGTGTATTGTCAGACAATACCAAAACGGATAACGTCAGGTTTGTGCATGGGCTGGCATGACGTTGGCCCCGGAGATGGTGATGTCTGTCCGCAAGAGGGTCCTAAAGAGCGGCAAGATCTGCTGGCAGGTCGATTACACCGACCAGTCCGGCAAGCGCCGGTCCAAACAGTACGCACTGCAACGGGATGCCAAGGCCTTTGACGTGCAGGCCAGGGGGCAGATCGCCATCGGCACCCACGTCGCCGACGCGGCCTCCTGCACGGTTGCCGAAGCTGGGGAGATCTGGATCAAAGATGGCCAGCGGGAAGGGCTTGAAGCGACCACCATCACCCAGCGCGACCAGCATGTGCGTCTGCATATCGTGCCGCGGATCGGCGGCATAAAATTGTCCAAGCTCAGCACACCGATGGTCGAGGAATTCAAGGACAGCCTCATTGATGGGCTTTCACGCGCGTTGGCCCGCGCGGTACTGACAAGCTTCAAGGGCATTATTCGGGTGGCGCAGATCAAGGGGCTGATCGGCAGCAATCCGGCAGCAGCGGTGCGTATCACCAAGCGTCGCACGGAGACTGTCGTGACGGTCGTCGATGATGACGATGAAGGCGAGGTCAAGATCCTCGGCAAGGACCAGATTCGAGCCATGCTGGCTAAGGCATCCGAGATCTGGCCGCTGACCCGCATTGTGCACGGGCGATGGGTGAAAGGGGTTGGACGGCCAGAGCGGCATGTGGTCATGCCCTGGTGCCCAATGTTCATCACCACCTTGTTCACGGGCCTCCGGGCCAGCGAATTGCGCGGTCTGACGTGGAACCGCGTGGATTTTGACAATCAAGAGATCAAGATTCGTCAGCGCGCAGACCGTTATGGTCGGATCGGCCCGCCCAAGACCGCGACGTCCAGGCGTGAAGTTGCCATGGCACCTGCTGTGATGGCCGCGCTGAGGGAATGGCGTCTGGTTTGTCCGGAGAGCGAGATGGATCTCGTTTTCCCTGCAGAATCCTCCCGGGTCATCCTGCACACCAACCTCTTGAACCAAGGCTTCAAGCCTCTTTTGGTGGCCTGCGGGATCGAGGAAAGTTTCGGGTATCACGTGCTGCGCCACACCGCGGCCAGCCTGTTCATCGAGCAGGGGTGGCAGCCCAAGAAAATCCAGACCGTCATGGGGCATTCGAGCATCACGGTCACTTACGACCGGTATGGGCACCTGTTCCCGTCGCCGGACGACGACGCTGAGGCCATGGCGCAGATGCAGGCCCGACTGCTGGGCTAGTCATTCAATATCCGCCGAGCCGTGCCCTCGTGGTTGCCCTCATACATCCCATGTGCATGAGGGCAAGCCCAAAAAATTGGCGTGGATTAGAGCGGGCTGGTGGAAATGGCGAAGGTGCCTGGCTGGCAACGAGGGAAGGTGGTACCAGCCTCGGTGCTGCTGAGAACTGTGGCAGACTGGGTCACGTTGGGTTCGCTCGCGTCGGCGCACGAGAATGTGACTTTACAGACTGGGTTATTGCGGCTGACGGGCAGGGGCTTGAACCGGACGAAATAACTCGACCAATCGCGGTCAAAGCCGTAACGCACGTTCGTCACGCCGTGGTTGTCGCAATTGGCGCCCCAATAATGATCCTGGAAAGCGAGGTCACGCTCGGTGGCCGTCCCCGCGCAGGCGCTAAGGGCTGCGGTGGTGATCAGCGCGACGGCGAATTTGCGAAGCATGGAATTCCCCCAAAGGCAATGGAATGGGGGATCGTACCCGCAGCGGTGGCGTACGGAAAGGTGAATTGCCGATGGCAAAGCAGGGTGCTGGTGTGCCGCTGGAACGGCCCGGGCGATCCATGCAGCAGAAAGGCAGCAGTTTCTGGGTTGGAAGTCCTCGGGCGTTCTCTGTTCAGGGTGGGAGTATGTTTGGGATGAGAGGGCACCTGGCGCGGTGTCGTTCTCACCGTTCCCGCCCACTCTCCGCCCCATATTTTTTCAACGGCGCCAGCACGTATTCGATAGGCTTGCGGGTGCCAGTCTTGACCTCGGCGGTCACGGTCATGCCCGGACCCAAGGGCACGCGCTTGCCGTTGTCCAGGCGGATGGAGGACTCCGATAGGGATAGGCGCACCGGGAAATAGTATTCCTTGGCTTGGCTTTCATCGTCTTTGACCGCGTCCAGCGACACCAGTTCCACCCGCGCCGGGATGGTGCCGTATTTTGTGAAGGGGAAGGCGTCGATCTTGACGGCGGCCTCTTGGCCGGCCTCGACGAAGCCGATGTCCTTGTTGGGCAGCTTGGCTTCCACCTCCAGCACGGCGCCCTTGGGCACCACCACCATGAGCTTCTGTGCCGGAGTGACCACGCCACCCAATGTGTGCACCTCGATCTGCTGCACGGTGCCGTCCACCGGGCTTTTTAAATTCTGGACGTTCTGACGCTCGGCGGCCTTGGCTAGGTCTTGCTCGGTGGTTGCTGCCTTCATGCGGGCCTCGGCCAGCTTGGCGGTGATGTCGCGACGGAATTCCTCGCGGGCCTGATTGATTTGGCTGCGCGAGCTGTCCATGCCGGCGCGCACTTCCACCAGCTTGGCCTTCTGCACCAGACGCTGGCCCTGATTGTCGGCCAATTCCTTTTCCGAGCGGGCGCGGTCGATTTGCGAGCCGAACCCCTTGCCGGCCAGTTCCTGGCGGCGTTCGGTTTCGTCCTTGATCTTGACCGAAACGTCTTCCAGGCGGGTCACGTCGGTTTCGGTGGTGCGCAGTTCCGCCTGTTTCTTGGCGAGGTCGGCCTCCAGGGCGATGATCTTGGCCTGATGCTCCTTCAACTGGCTGGCCAGCAGCTCCCTATGCACCTCGATCACGCGGGCGGGCACGTCGGGCGGGGCGATGAAGGCCTTGGCCGGGTCGGGCATCAGCAGGGCTTCCAGCCGGGCGGAATCCACCAGGGCAGTGTTCATCTCGGTGCGCAGGCGGTTGACGTCGGACAGGCCACCGGTGACCTCCAACTGCACCAGCACGTCGCCAGCTTTGACCTCCTGACCCTCGGTGACGTTGACCGCTCGCACGATGGAGGTTTCCAACGGCTGGATCTGCTTGACCCGTTCTGACGGGATGATCTTGCCGGTGGCGGTGGCGACGATGTCCAACTCGCCGATAGAGGCCCAGGCCAGCGTCAGGACCACGAAGGCCGCAATAGTGGCGGCGGTGGCCCGCGCCAAAGGCGATGCCGGAGTTTCCGATACCTCAAGGGCGGCGGGCAGGAAGGCTAGCTCGGCGGCGCCCATGGGGTCCAGCTTGGGCCGCAGCTTGTCGGCCTTAACCGCCTCGCGCCATAAATCGATGTGGTTTTGGATACCTTCCTTCAGGGCGCCCAGGCGGACAAAGATAGAGACGAGATTTAGCGAATGCGCGAATGCACGAAGGGATGAGGAGTTATCCTCCGTGTCACTTCCCGCCTTCGTTCCTTCGTGGAGTTTTTCTTCCATGGATTTGGGTGTGCCATTCATCAGCCTTCTCCCATACGCAAGGGCATCGGACGGCGCACGATGATTTCGCCGTCTGGACCGCGGGTGACTTGGCCCGCGACAGGCGTCTGTACGGGCTGGGCGGCAGGGAACGAACCGATCTGGGCTTCCCACAGTTTGGCGTATCGGCCACCGGTCTTGAGCAGTTCGGCATGACTGCCGTCCTCGGCGATCTCGCCCTTGTCGATGACGATGATTCGGTGGGCCTCCGCCACGGTGGATAGGCGGTGGGCGATGATGAACACTGTGCGGCCCGTGCAGATGCGGCGCATGTTGGTTTGGATCGCCTTTTCAGATTCATAGTCCAGGGCCGAGGTGGCCTCGTCGAAGATCAGGATTTTCGGGTTGGTCACCAGGGCGCGGGCAATGGCGATGCGCTGGCGCTGGCCGCCCGACAGGGTGCCGCCGCGTTCGCCCAGGATGGAATCATAGCCCTCGGACAATTCGGAAATGAAGTCGTGGGCGCCGGCCACGGTGGCGGCTTGGACCACCCGGTCCAGGGAAATGGACGGGTCGGCCAAGGCGATGTTGTCCTTGACCGAGCGGTTGAACAGCCAGTTTTCCTGCAGCACGACGCCAATCTGGCGGCGCAGCTAGGCCGGGTCGGCGCTGGACAAATCCAGCCCGTCGATGAGCACGC
>JACMLB010000292.1 GCA_014379805.1 Rhodospirillales bacterium
AGAACCCGCCGGTTTCGGCGGAGAACCTGGGAAAGATGATCGACCTGATCAAGGACGGCACCATCTCGTCGCGCCTTGCCAAGGACGTGTTCATCTTCATGGTGGAAACCGGCAAGGACCCCGCCACCATCGTCGAGGAAAAGGGCCTGCGTCAGGTCACCGACACCGGCGCCATCGAAAAGGCCATCGCGGAAGTGATGGCGGCGAACCCGGACAAGGTGGCCGAGGTTAAGGCCGGCAAGGACAAACTGATCGGCTGGTTCGTCGGTCAGGTCATGAAGTCGACCCAGGGCAAGGCCAATCCGGGCATGCTGAACGATCTGATCGTGAAGAAGTTCCAGGAATAGGGTGCCGAACAAACCCTCTCCCGTGAACGGGAGAGGGTAGCGCGAAGCGCCGGGTGAGGGAGCCACGGACAAGGTGCTGTGCGGCTCCCTCCCCCCCCATCTTCGATGGGTTCTTTACCTTCCCCCACCTGACCAGCGTCAAGGCCACCCCCGCCAAAGCCAGCCATTGTCTTCCCCAGAAACCTTCTTATGTCTGCGGGAGACGATCATGAACACCACTTCCTCCGCGCTGAACGACGTCACCGCCATTGCCATGGGGCTTGCCCTGTTGTGCGTGGGTACGGTGGCCTTGATTGGTGGCACAGGCCTGACGATGTGGGTGTTCGGCCTCTGATCCGTCCGAACGACTCCACCGACTTTTAAGCCCCTGCTGACGCGGGGGCTTTTTTTTGACCGGTTGATTTCTCGTTCAGGCACACCAATTGGCGAAGCCCACGCTCAATTGGTCCGGAATGCCCATGAACTTGGTTCCCTATCGCATCACCATTTGCGGCTTGGCCGAATTGTGCCGGCACAATGATGCCGGCATCACCCATGTGCTGACCATCCTGGACCCCGACTGGCCCGATCCCAACGATTTCCGCGCCTATGCCCCCCACCGCCGCACCGTGTGGCGCTTCCACGACGTCATCAGCGAGCAGGCCGGCATGGTCGTGCCGCAGGCTGCCCATGTGGCGGAAATCCTGGAGTTTGGCCGAAAGGCACAGGACGAGCCCATGGACCACCTGTTGGTCCACTGCCATATGGGCATCTCGCGTTCCACCGCCACAGCAATCATCCTGATGGCGCAATTCAACCAGGGGCGCGAGGGCGAAGCCTTCGATCATCTGTGGAATATCCGCCCGAGAAGCTGGCCCAACAGCCGCATGCTTGGGCTGGCCGATTCCGCCCTGGGCCGCCGTGGCCGCTTGGTCGAAGCCATGCGCGAGCATCACACCCGCGTGGCCCGCACCTATCCCGACCTTGCCGCCGCCCTAAGCATGGGTGAGCGCGCCGGCGAGGTTCCGCACGACTTTTGGTAGAACAAACTGTAAGCTGGCGGCGACGCAAAGCTTGCGCGTCTGTAATAAAACTGTCACAACCGCGCCTCCCTGCATGACGGCGGCGCGCCCAACGGGACCAATGCGGAAAGTGAACGACAAAAAATCCCTCGTCCAATATGCGGCACTGCCTTACCGCATCGACGACGGACACCCCATGGTCTTGCTGGTGACATCCCGCGAGACCAAGCGGTGGATTCTGCCCAAGGGCCAGCCCGAGCGCAAACTTGCCCCCCATCAGGTCGCCGAGCAGGAAGCCTATGAGGAAGCCGGGTTGATCGGCACCGTATTCAAGACCCCTTTCGCCGCCTTCGACAGCGTCAAACGGCTAAAGAACGGCAAGGAAGTCCCCTGCGAAATCCGCGTCTTCCTGTTAGAGGTCAATCATGAATTGGGTGCGTGGCCCGAGCAGAACCAGCGCGACCGCCGCTGGATGACCCCAGGCGAAGCCGCCTTGACCGTGGGCGAACCCGGTCTGGTCCGCGTGCTGCTGGACTTCGGCGGACGGTTCGACTGAGAGCCCCTGCGAAGGACGAGACTAAACCCTGCCATTTGTGATATGACACTTTTATTACAATGGATGGGGTTTCCATGGCCTTGAGGTTTATTCGCTCCCTGATGCCCAGGGAGGAAAAATTCGTTGCCAATTTCGCCGCTCATGCCGAGCGCATGGTGGCTGCCGCGGTGGCGCTGACCGCCATGATGCATGCCTCGCCCGAAGAGCGCGGAGCGCGCTTCCGCGAAGTTTGCGCCATCGAGGGCCAAGCCGACACGATCGCCCGCGAAACGCTGGTGGCCTTGCACCGGGCCTTCATCACCCCGTTCGACCGCTCGGACATCCACGCTTTGATCAACGCGCTCGACGACACCGTTGACCTGATCGAGGACGTGGGCCAGCACGCCATGCTGTATCAGATCGACCATTTCAGCCCGCGCATGATCGAACTGGCGGCCATGATCGAGGAAGGCGCACGCCGTCTGCATGAGGCCATTCCCCTGCTGACCGACGTCAACAGGAACGCCGAACGCATCAATGCCTTGTGCCAGAAGGTGGGCAAGATCGAAAGCGAGGCCGACCGCGTGCTGCGCCTTGCCATGTCCGAACTGATCGCCGCACGGCCCGAGACCATCACCTTCCTTGGCCGCAAGGAAGTTTACGAGCTGCTGGAAGCCGTGACGGACCGCTGCGACGATGTCGCCGACCTGATCGAAGGCATTCTGCTCGACCACGCATAGGCCGACTGAACCCATGGACGCAGCCCTCACTCTTCCCGCCCTGGTGGCGATCATCGCCGTGGCGCTGGCCTTTGATTTCATCAACGGCCTGCACGACGCGGCCAATTCCATCGCCACCGTGGTGTCCACCCGCGTGCTGCCACCGTCCTATGCGGTGGCATGGGCGGCGTTCTTCAATTTCATCGCTTTCCTGTTCTTCGGCCTGCACGTGGCCAAGACCATCGGCACCGGCATCGTCAGCCCCTCGGTCATCGACCCCTACGTCATTTTGGCGGCGCTGATGGGGGCCATCGGCTGGAACCTGTTCACCTGGTGGCTGGGCTTCCCGTCATCGTCATCGCACGCCCTGATCGGCGGCTTGGCCGGTGCCGGCATCGCCAAGGCCGGGTTTGACGGCATCGTCCGCCAAGGCTTCATTAAGACCAGCGTTGCCATCATCGCCTCGCCGGTCTCGGGGTTCCTGCTCGCCATTATCCTGATGCTCATCCTGTCCTGGGCGCTGCGCAAAGCTACGCCGTTCCTGGTGGACCGGGGCTTCCGCCAATTACAGCTGGTGTCGGCGGCGCTCTACTCTCTGGGCCATGGCGGCAACGACGCCCAGAAGACCATGGGCATCATCACCGTATTGCTGTTCAGCCAGGGCTATCTGGACGGTGAGTTCCACGTGCCGTTCTGGGTCATCCTGGTTTCGCAGCTGGCCATGGGCCTGGGCACGCTCATGGGCGGCTGGCGCATCGTCAAAACCATGGGCTCCAAGATCACCGATCTGAAGCCGTTCCAGGGCTTCTGCGCCGAGACCGCCGGCGCCATGACCCTGTTCGGCGCCACTGCCTTGGGCATCCCCGTCTCCACCACCCACACCATCACCGGCGCCATCGTCGGCGTCGGCTCGGCCCGGCGCGCATCCGCTGTGCGCTGGGGTCTGGCCGCCAACATCGTCTGGGCCTGGGTATTCACCATCCCCGCCGCCGGCTGCGTCGGGGCTGCCAGCTATTGGCTCATCTCGCTGATGTTTTGATCGCTCCCACTTCAGGCATGAAGAAAGGCGGCACCGGGAACGGGCCGCCTTTTTCATGACTCACATGCGGTTCACCGCGCTCGCCACCGCGTGCAAGGCGGCCATGGTGACGCTGGGGTCCTTAGCGGCACCGTGCACCAACCCCTTCGGCCCAGTCACCGCCACATAACACGCCGCCTGGGCCTCCGAGCCCTGACCGACGGCGTGTTCGTGGTAGTCCTTGACCTGCACCTTCACGCCCAAATCCTTGTCCAAAGCATGGATGAAGGCGTCCACCGGCCCGGCGCCGCTGCCGGTAATCGTGCGTTCCTTGCCAGCCAGCTTAATGGTGGCGGTCAGGGCGCGCGCGCCCTTGGCGGCGGCGACGGTGGAGTAGTCCACCACCTCCAACTTGCCCGGCGCCAGATAGGTGCGCTCGAAGAAGACGTAAATTTCCTCGGGGCTCAGCTCGCGGCCTTCGCGATCGGCCACTTGCTGGACCACGCGGGCGAATTCCGCCTGCATGGCCTTGGGCAGTTCCAGCCCGTGGTCGCGCTCCAGCACATAGGCGACACCGCCCTTGCCCGACTGGCTGTTGATGCGGATGACCGCTTCATAGGTGCGGCCCACATCCGCCGGGTCGATGGGCAGATAAGGCACTTCCCAGGTCTGGTCGTTGGCCTTCTTGCGGGCGGCGAAGCCCTTCTTGATGGCATCCTGATGGGACCCCGAGAACGCCGTATAGACCAGCTCGCCGGCATAGGGGTGGCGTTGATGCACGGGCAGCCCGGTGCATTCCTCGGCCACTTGGCGGATGCTGTCGATGTCGGACAGGTCCAAGCCGGGATCGACGCCCTGGGTGAACAGGTTCAGCGCCAGGGTGCACACATCCACATTGCCGGTGCGCTCGCCATTGCCGAACAGGGTGCCCTCGACCCGGTCAGCGCCGGCCATGACCGCCAGTTCCGCCGCCGCCACGCCGGTACCGCGATCGTTGTGCGGGTGGACCGAGACGATCAGGTTCTGGCGATCCTTGACCGTGCGGCAGAACCACTCGATGACGTCGGCATAAATGTTGGGTGTGCTCATCTCCACCGTGGCCGGCAGATTGACGATCATCTCGCGGCCCTTGGCGGCGCCCCACTCGGCGGCGACCGCTTCCACGATGGCGACGGCGAATTCCGGTTCGGTGCCGGTGAAGCTTTCCGGGCTGTACTGGAAACTGACCTCGCCGTCCTTACGCTGGGCCGACAATTCCCGCACCAGCCGAGTGCCGGCCAGGGCCAAATCCATGCAGCCCTGACGGTCGAAGCCAAACACCACCCGGCGCTGTACTTCCGAGGTGGAATTGTACAGATGCACGATGGCGGCCTTGGCCCCCTCCAGCGCCTCGAAGCTGCGGCGGATCAGGTCTTCGCGCGCCTGGGTCAGGATTTGGATGGTGACGTCGTCGGGGATGTGTCCACCCTCGATCAGATGGCGGATGAAGTCATAATCGGTCTGCGACGCGGCGGGAAAGCCCACCTCGATCTGCTTGAAGCCCATGCGCACCAGGGTGTTCCACAGGCGCATCTTGCGCTCGGTGTCCATGGGGTCGATCAGCGCCTGATTGCCGTCGCGCAAATCCACGCTGCACCACATGGGCGGCTTGGCGATGGTGGCGTCCGGCCAACGGCGGTCGGTCAATTTGATGGCGGGATAGGGGCGGTACTTCTGGTGAGCGGCGGTCATCATGGCCGTCAGTCCTTTATCTCATTGCGGCTGTGGTCTTACGCGGCCTTGGCGTGACGGCCACCGGGCGCCCGCGCGGG
>JACMLB010000293.1 GCA_014379805.1 Rhodospirillales bacterium
ACGCCGCACATGCAGATGTCTTCGCCCGCATGCTTGCCGCGCTTGGTCAGGGTGATGTCCAAGGCGGCGGCGGCTTTCACCGCGTCGTCGAAGAACAGCTCGTAGAAATCGCCCATGCGGTAGAACAGCAGGCAATCGGGGTGGGCGCGCTTGATGGCCAGATACTGGGCCATCATGGGGCTGGCGTCGGCGGGCACGTCGGCTGTCACTGGTTTCGATCCGGGAACAGAAGCTGCGGGGGCGCACGTTACCACGATGAAAGGCCTACGCAAGCCCCCCGCCTTTGTCACAACAGTGTCAAACGGGCGACCGGGGGCGGCGTGTAGGATGGCCTCCCTCACCCTCTAGGCAGCGGAGCGGCAATGGCGCACAATGTTTCCCCCCGGCAACCGACGGAGGGTCCCATGACCGCCAGCAATCCCAACGCCACCGCGACCCGCGAGGTCGTCGGCAGCTTCTCTGACCGCGAACACTTCCAGGCAGCTATCGACCGGCTGATTACTGCCGGTTTTGACCGCACTGATTTGTCCGTGCTGTCATCCCATGAATCCATCGACGTGGCCGTGGGCCACGACCGCAAGCCGTGGAAGGACGTACTGGTCGCCCTGGTGGGCGAGATGAAATACGAAGGCCCGCTGGTCTCTGCCGGGCTGATCGCCCTGGCCGCCGGCCCGGTGGGTGCCGCCATCGCCGGACTGGTCGCCGCAGGCGTGGGCGGTGCCGCCATCAAGGAATTGCTGGACGAGGTCTCGGCCCTGCCGGATTCCGACGAATTCGCCGACGCGCTGGCCGAGGGCCACGTCATCTTGTGGGTGGCGGTAAAGGACGAAACGCAGGAACAACGCGCCGTGCAAATCCTGCGCGACACGGCTGCGCAAAACGTCCATGCCTTCGAAAGGAAAGGACGCTAAAAAGCGCCCGCCTTTCGCCAAACAAGAAATGTCCAGGACACCGCCACGATGACCGATCAAACCCGCGCCGACAGCGCTCAGAGCAACCTTGAGCGCGAAACCCTGCTGATGCATGCCTCTGGCCGGCCGGGCAAGATCGAGGTGGTGCCCACCAAGCCGCTGACCACCCAGCGCGATTTATCCCTGGCCTATTCCCCCGGCGTCGCCTTCCCCTGCCTGCACATCGCCCGCGACCCGTCGCTGGCCTATGACTACACCGCCAAGGGCAATCTTGTGGCGGTGATCTCCAACGGCACCGCCGTGCTGGGCCTGGGCGATTTGGGCGCGCTGGCGGGCAAGCCGGTGATGGAAGGCAAGGCGGTGCTGTTCAAGCGCTTCGCCGATATCGACGCCATCGACCTGGAAGTCGATACCCGCGACGTGGACGAGTTCGTCAACTGCGTGCGCTTCCTGGGGCCGACCTTCGGCGGCATCAACCTGGAAGACATCAAGGCGCCGGAATGCTTCATCATCGAAAGCCGCCTGCGCGAGATCATGGACATTCCCGTCTTCCATGACGACCAGCACGGCACCGCCATCATCGCCACCGCCGGCCTGATGAACGCCCTGGACCTGACGGGGCGCTTGGCCGCGGACACCAAGGTGGTGGTCAACGGCGCCGGCGCCGCCGCCATCGCCTGTATCGAGCTGATCAAGGCCTCGGGCGTGCGCCACGAGAACGTCATCATGTGCGACACCAAGGGCGTCATCTATCAAGGCCGCACCGAGGGCATGAACCAGTGGAAATCGGCCCATGCCGTGGTCACCACGGCCCGCACCCTGGAAGAAGCCATGGTGGGCGCCGACGTGTTCCTGGGCTTGTCGGTCAAGGGCGCGGTGACCCCGGCCATGGTCAAGGGCATGGCGCCCAAGCCCATCATCTTCGCCATGGCGAACCCCGACCCGGAAATCACCCCGGAAGAAGTCCATCAAATCCGCAACGATGCCATCGTCGCCACTGGGCGGTCGGATTATCCCAACCAGATCAACAACGTGCTGGGCTTCCCCTACATCTTCCGCGGCACTCTGGACGTGCGCGCCAGCACCATCAACGAAGCCATGAAGATCGCCGCCGCCCGCGCCGTGGCCCAATTGGCCCGCGAGGACGTGCCCGAT
>JACMLB010000294.1 GCA_014379805.1 Rhodospirillales bacterium
AGAAGCGCAGGTTTTCGGCCACCGACAGCACCGCCTTGTTGGCGTCGTGATGGCCCACGTAATGGGTGCGCGCCGCATGGGCCTCGGGGTCGTCGCCGGCGGGGGTTTCGCCCCACAGCAACTGGCCCACGGTGGGGCGCAACAGCCCGGCCATGACGCGCAGCAGGCTGGATTTGCCCGAACCGTTCGGCCCCAGCAGAACCAGCGCCTCGCCTGGCGCCACAGCGAAGTCCAGCCCGGCGAAAACCGCCCGGCCACCCCGGATGCAGCCAAGCGCGCGGCCCAGAAAATCAGGAAGGACAGGATCGAAAGTCATACCGGCTGTATGGCAGAAAAGCAGCTAGGGCGGAAGTGGTGGTTATGGGGCGCGCCGGAACCATACCCGCAAGGCGCACCGTTGCGCGGCCTCGTCTACGCAGCACCATCAGCGGGTGCGAAACCTGTTGCGCGCACTATTTCCAGGTGGTACTCATTTCAGTGCCGCTCTTTGGTTGTGTTTTCATAGGCGGCATACTCGTTAATATTCATCAGGGATGACCGTAAATGGACGTGAAAGAACGCATTCAGAGTGGTTGCGGCGAAAAGCCGGACAAGGCTCCGCTGGTCGGCGGCGTCGCCGCCACCCCCTATAATGGCACCTTTACCGTGGTTAACGGCACCGGCTCGGCCATCAGTAATGTGACCGTGAAGCATACCTGCGGCGGCTTCACCGACACTGTGGTGGCGGAGACCTTGGCGCCGGCTCAGGCGACGAAAGAGCAGATTCTCCGTGCGCAAACGGGTTCCAATGATTATTGGACCGTGTCGTTTCAGATGGGCGGTCAGACCAAGACCCGCACGAATAAGCAGTGTAACTACGAACAAAGTGACGCGCCGGGCACCTGTGTGATCACGCTGTACGCTGAGAATTTCAGCGTGCTTATCCCGAATACCGCGTCCTGCCTCAACAACCATTACTAAGCTGAAGCCGGCCTGGTTATCGCCGCTTCGGACCACCCGCCGGTTACCCGGCGGGTGGTTACTATCCCCCCCAAACGGATAGTAGGACTAGACTCGCGACGAAAATTATGGTGTAAGCGCAGGCGCATCTGGTCCGTATTGGGCCGGGTACTCCCATAGCCTTGCCCAAGTGGAGGATGTCCGTGCTTGAAGCCTATCGCCAGCATGTCGCCGAGCGTGCCGCCCTCGGGATTCCGCCCCTGCCGCTGTCTGCTCAGCAGACCGCCGAGCTGATTGCCCTGCTGCAGAACCCGCCCAAGGGCGAAGAGCAGGCTTTGGTGGAGCTCATCACCTATCGTGTGCCCGCCGGCGTCGATGACGCCGCCAAGGTCAAAGCCGAATTCCTGGCCAAGGTGTCCAAGGGCGAGCTGGCCTGCGCGCTGATCTCACGCGAGACCGCCACCCAATTGCTGGGCACCATGCTCGGCGGCTTCAACATCAAGCCGCTGATCGATGTGCTGGGCGACGCCAAGGTGGGCGCCAAAGCTGCCGAGGGCCTGAAAAAGACCCTGCTGGTGTTCGACTACTTCCATGACGTCAAGGCGCTGGCCGATGCCGGCAACGCCAATGCCAAGGCGGTGATGCAGTCCTGGGCCGATGCCGAGTGGTTCACCTCGCGCCCGGCCGTGCCGGAAAGCCTGACCGTCACCATCTTCAAGGTCACCGGCGAGACCAACACCGACGATCTGTCCCCGGCCCCCGACGCCTGGAGCCGCCCCGACATTCCGCTGCATGCTTTGGCCATGCTGAAGAACCCGCGCCCCGGCATCGAAGCCGATGAGGCCGGCGCCCGTGGCCCGCTGTAGCAGCTGGCCGCTTTGTCCGCCAAGGGCAATCTGGTCGCCTATGTGGGTGACGTGGTCGGTACCGGTTCGTCGCGCAAGTCGGCCACCAATTCCGTGCTGTGGTTCACCGGCGAAGACATTCCGTTCGTGCCGAACAAGCGTTTCGGCGG
>JACMLB010000295.1 GCA_014379805.1 Rhodospirillales bacterium
ACCGACTTGCCGGTGCCGGAACCGCCGATGACCACCACCGACTCGCCCTTGGCCAGGGACAGGTTGATGCCGTCCAGCACCACCTTGGGGCCGAACGACTTGTGGACGTCGGTCAGTTGGATTTTCGGCGTGGCGGTGTCGGTCATGGGGCTCACTTGCCGAAATACAGCGCGGTGATGGCGTAGTTGAACACCAGGATCATGATCGCGGCCGATACCACCGAGTTGGTGGTGGCGGCACCGACGCCCTGGGCGCCACCACGGGAGTAATACCCATGGTAACAGCCCATCAGGGAAATCAGGAAGCCGAATACGGCGGCCTTGGTCAGGCCTGAAATCACGTCCAGCGGCTCAAGGTATTCCCAGGTGCGGCTGATATAGGTGGAGGGGTTAAAGCCCAGCTTGTAGACGCCGACGATATAGCCGCCGAACACGCCGATGATATCCGCCACCAGCACCAGGAACGGCACCATCAGCAGGCCGGCCAGCAGGCGCGGCGCCACCAGATATTTGAACGGATTGGTGGACAGGGTGGTCAGGGCGTCGATCTGCTCGGTCACGCGCATGGTGCCGATCTCGGCGGCCATGGAGGCGCCGATGCGGCCCGCCACCATCAGGCCGGCCAGCACGGGCGCCAGCTCGCGGGTGACCGACAGCACCACCACGGTGGCGACGGCGCCCTCGGCGGCGAAGCGCGAGAAACCGGAATAGGATTGCAGCGCCAGCACCATGCCGGTGAACACGGCGGTCAGGCCGACGACCGGCAGGGAGTAATAGCCGATTTCCACCATCTGGCGCAGGATCAGGCGGCCATAGAAGGGCGGACGCACCACGTGCGATACGGCGACGCCGGTAAAGGCCGACAGCCGACCCACATGGGACAGGAAAGTCAGGAAGATACGCCCGACGGTGGCAAGAAAGTCCATCAGCAGGCACCGCCTTCATAATTGCGCAGATAGCGGCGGCCAAGCGCGGTCAGGATTTCGTAGCCGATGGTCTGGGCCTGTCCGGCAAGCTCGTCGGCGCTTTGGCCATGGCCGATCAATTGGATCAGGGCGCCCGGCTGCACCGCGTCGGGCGGCAGCGCGCTGACGTCGAAGGTGGTCAGATCCATGGAAATTCGGCCAACGACCGGCACCCGTTTTCCCCCGATGAGTCCGAACCCGCGATTGCTTGCCGAGCGGAACAATCCATCCGCATAGCCCACCGCGGCCACAGCGATACGCCCCCTGGCGGATACACGGTGGCTGGCACCATAACCAACGGTCATAGGGGTGTCAACGTCACGGACTTGCAGGATTTTCGCCTCTAACCGCACCGCGCTGGTCATGGGATTAGGCTGTCCCGGCAGCGGGTTCAGGCCGTACAGCGCCGCCCCCGGCCGCACCAGATCGAAATGATAGCCGGCACCCAGGAAGATGGTGGACGACGCGCCCAGGCTGAGCCGGGCGTTCAGGCCCAATTGCTGGGACAGGGCGGTGAAGGTGGCCAATTGCTCGGGGTTCTTGGGGTGGCCCAACTCGTCGGCGCATGCCATGTGGCTCATGACGAGGGTGGGGGTGATGCCGGACAACAGCGACGGATCAGCGGCGAGGCAGGCGACGGTGGGCGTGTCCAGGCCCAGGCGGCTCATGCCGGTGTCCAGATGCAGCGCCGCGTCCAGGGGGCGGCTGAGTGTCTGGGCGTGACCGGCCCACAGTGCGATCTGTTCGGGGCTGTTGAGCACCGGCGTCAGGCGGTGTTCCGTCATGTCGGCAGCGGCACCGTCCAGCGGGCCGCCCAGCACCAGGATGACGCCTTCGGGCACCACTTTGCGGATGGCGATGCCTTCGTCGATGGTGGCGACAAAGAAGGTGCGGCAACCGGCAGCGGCCAAAGCGGGCACAATGCGGGCGCCACCCAGGCCGTAGCAATCGGCCTTGACCACGGCGGCGGCCTCGACCTTGGGTCCCACCTCAATGCGGATACGGCGCCAATTGGCGACGATGGCGTCCACGTCGATGGTCAGGAACGCGGTGGCACGGTCGGTGGCGGCCATTAGAACGGCGGTTCCTCTTCCGTATGGTGGTGGTCCAGATTGCCGAATTTGGTGAACTCGCCCTGGAACGACAGCCGCACGGTGCCCACGGGGCCGTGACGCTGCTTGGCGATGATGACCTCGGCGGTGTTGACCACTTCCA
>JACMLB010000296.1 GCA_014379805.1 Rhodospirillales bacterium
CCTTCAATTGCTCGAAGATGCCGCCGATGTCGTCGGGGATGTCGCCCATGACGAAGCAGTTGAACAGGGTGACGCGGCGGTCGGTGCCCGAGCCCGAGATGATGCGGCCGGCCGGCAGGACCTTGAAGTCTTCCATGGCCTGATAGAAGCGCCTGGACCACAAGGCGGGGTCGGTTTCAGCGGCGGCCAGCGTGGTTGCCACGCGGCGCCAAGTATCCTCGATGGTCTTGTCCACAGGTTCGCCATCGGCGGTCTTGAACCGATACTTCATGTCCCAGATTTGCTGGGAAATGGAGGCCACCTGCGTCATATCCACTCTCCGCCATACGATTGCCCAGGGTCCCCAGACCCTTTGCATATGCTTAAAAATTCGCAGAAATCCTAGCGTTCAGCCGGATATGGGCCGAAGTCTAGGCTGCGGCCCGGGCTTTCGTCAAGGCGATTTGTTCTTATTTTGTTTCCACAGGGCAAGTCTTTGATTCGACAGGCGCGATGGGGGTTATCCCGTTTATCCACAGGGAGGGGCCTCGGGTGTGGGCCTGATGAGATTCCACAAGCTTATCCACAGGGGTGGTAGGACCAGGGGGCGGTGCGCCGGGACGGTATGGGGGAAGGCTGTAGGCGGTTCGGCATGAGAACACGGAAATTACGGAAGGCGGCGTTGCCGCCCACGGAAAGCACGGAAAAGAAATGCTATCTCTTCTTTCCGTGTCTTCCGTGGCCGCGCCTGCGGCATCCGTGATTTCCGTGTTCTCATGCCGAACCGCTTGCCGGAAAGCGATACCCGTTCCGGCGAAAGCTCTACTGCGGCAGATGCGGGAACTTCGCCCGTGCCTCGTCCACCAGCGCCGCCGTCCCAGCTTCGATGCGGGCCTGCAGTTCGACCATGAACTTCTTGCGGTCCAACCCCGGCTCGATGGCGGGCAGGAACTCCACAATCACCGTGCCGGCACGCTTGCTCAACCCGCCACGGCCCCAGAACAGGCCGGAATTGATGGCGACCGGCACGCAGGGCAATCCCAGCGAGCCATAAAGCATGGCGACGCCGGTGTGATAGTTGGGGGCCTCGCCGATGGCCATGCGATGACCTTCGGGGAAAATCAGCACCTGGCGGTTTTCGGCCTTGGCGGTTTCGGCGCCCTTGACCATGGCCTTCAGCGCCTTGGTGCCGGCGCTGCGGTCGATGGCGATGACGCCGGTCTTCCACAGGTACCAGCCGAAGATGGGAATGCGCAGCAATTCCTTTTTCAGGATCACCGCCGGGTCGCTCAGCAGCAGGCGGAAGGCAAAAGTCTCGAAGGTGGATTGGTGCTTGGATGCCACCAGGGCCGCTCCGCTGGGCACCGTACCGCGGATCTCGAAGCGCAGGGCGCAGATGACCCGCAGCATGAGGAAGGCGCCGCGCAGCCAGAAGCGTGCCGCCCAATTGGCGGCATTGCGCGGCATGACCAGCAGCGGCAGGTACAGGATGCCCATGACCAGCATCCAGGTGATGAGCAGCACGACGAATAATGCGGAGCGCAGGGCAGTCACGGCGGAGAGGCCTTCTTCGGCAGGAACCAATGGCGGGTGATTGCCGCCAGATACTTGGAATATTCGGTGGCTAGCAAGGCCGCTGTGCCGGGCCAGCGCCACCATTCGCGGCTTTTGACCGCGTCGGGGAACACCGGGTGGGGCACGATGGTGATGCCGGGCAGCACCTGGCGGAACTCGGTCAGGCTGCGCGGCATGTGGTAGGCGCCGGTCACCAGACGCAGCGACGTGACCTTCTCACTGCCAACCCAAGCGGCGGTCTCGGCGGCATTGCCCACGGTGTCGTCGGCGGCATATCCCAAGACGATGGAGCTGGCGGCATCGGGACGGCCGGTATGGGCCAATTTGAGGATGTCGGGCAACTCCACGCCCCGGTGCACGCCTGAAATGAATAATCTGCCGGCCAAGCCGCCGTCCAGCAGGGCCATGCCGGTGGTCAGGCGCTCGCTGCCGCCGGTCAGCACCACGATGGCGTCGGTGTGGGATGCCGGGTCCATGACGCGGTCGGGCAGGGTGGCGACGAAGTATAAAAAGCCGCAGAACCATGCCAGCGCCAAACCCAGGCCCGCGCCGGCCAGGAACGCTCCGGCCTTCAGCGCCAGCAACAGCGTCGAGGGGCGGGCGGGTTGGGGTGGTGTCATGGCAATCGGGCCAACGTCCCGTGCACGGTCAGACGGGCGGTGTACATGGCCAAACCGGCGGCGGCGAAGGGCAGCAGGGCGATGACCACCCAGCCGGCGATGGACAGGGACAATTGCGGCAGGAAACCGCCTTCCACGCGGCGCGCTGCCCAGCCGATGGCGAACAGGGTGGGCACCGCCAGGGCCACGCCCAGCAGCCCGCCGGCAAAGCCCAACGAGAAAGCGCGGTCGGCGAATTGGCGGGCGATGTAATCGTCATGGGCGCCGATCAGATGCAGCACCTCGATGACGCTTTTGTGCACGGCCATGCCGGTGCGGGTGGCATAGATCACCGTGGCCGAGGTAACGCCGCCGATCAGCAGCACGATGCCGATGGCCAGCCACTGGGTGGTCAGCGACAGATTGATCAGCCGCGACAGCCAGATGCGGTGGTCGTCCAGACTGGCACCGGGCACGCTTTGGCCCAGGCGGTCCGCCAAATCGCCCAAATCCATGCGTGAATCGGGATCGATAGTGACGTCGATCAGGCGCGGCAGGGGCAAATCCTTGACCACCTCGGCACTGCCTAGCCACGGTTCCAGCAGGGCCAGCGTCTGTTTCTTATCCAGCGGGCGGGCGGCGGTGACGCCGGTGCTGCGGCGCAGCAGATCCGCCGCCTGACGGACCCGCTCGTCGGTCAGCATCTCGCCGGCCTCGCCCGGCACCGGGGCGATCTGCACGGTCAGGGTGCCGGCCACGTCGTGATCCCAGCGGCTGACCAGCCCGGCCAGCACGAAAGTGCCGGCCACCGCCACCGCCGAAAGATAGACCATCAGCGCCACCAGCCAAGGCAGGAAGCGGCTGGTGGCATCACCTTTCAGCGGCAGGTCCGAGCGCCGGTTCAGCATGCTCACGACACCCGTTGCACCGTGCCGTGCTCCAGATGGAGCCGGGGGTGGTGGCCGAAGCGCTGCACCATGGCCTCGTTATGGGTGGCGACGACGATGGTGGTGCCCAGCTTGTTCAACTCTTCGAACAGATGGAGCAGGCGCATGGCGATGTGGTCGTCCACATTGCCGGTGGGCTCGTCCGCCAGCAGCAAATCGGGCCGGCCGATGACGGCGCGGGCGATGGCCACGCGCTGTTTCTGGCCGCCGGACAGGGTGGAGGGCTTGGCGTGCAGTTGCTCGGTCAGGCCGACCCAGCCCAGCAACTCGGGCACGTGCTTCTGCACCTCGGATTCTTTGACGCCGCGCACCCGCAGCGGCAGGGCCACATTGTCCAGCGCCGAGAGATGGTCGAGCAGGCGGAAGTCCTGGAACACCACGCCGACGCGGCGGCGCAGGGCCGGCAGCTCGTAGCGTTTGGTCAGGGCGATATCCTTGTCGAACAGCACCACCCGGCCACGCGTCGGGCGCAGGCCTAAATACATCAGCCGCAGCAACGAGGATTTGCCGGCACCCGAGGGTCCGGTTAGAAAATGAAACGATCCGGCCGGCAAGGCGAACGTAATGTCCTGGAGAACTTCAGGCCCCAGGCCATAGCGCAACCCGACACCGTCGAATCGGATTATATGTTCCCCGCGAGGGCGATGCCGCACAATAGCTTCTCCCGATGTGCCGAAGGATCGCACGCGCACTCGGTCTTCGTCCAGCGCGCGCTTGTGTTGGTTTTGGGATAGTCCTATAAGGAAGTTCGTCTCGGCAGGTTGTCCCAAGCCCATGTTGATTAGCTGTCCGAACTGCGCGACTAACTTTTCTGTGCCGGATAAGGCGTTGGCCCCCAATGGGCGAACGCTGAAATGCGCCAAATGCAGCCATAAATGGTTCCAGACCGCATCGCGGCCAGAGGACGATTTTGGCCTGGACGAGAGTTCGTTCCCGCCGCCGCCGTTGCGCCCCGATCCGGAGCCGGAGCGCCGACCCATGTTCTCGGCTGATCCGGATGTAAGTTTCGACGCAACGCCGCCGGTTTCCGCTGCGGCGCGGGCCGCCGCCGATCTGGACGTGGATCTGGACGAGCCGCCCTACCACAATTTCGGGTCTCAGCCGCGTGGCGAGTCCCAGGGCACCGATCTGGACCTGGACGGTGTGTCGGAACCCATCCCCGACGTGTTCTCCAACGCGCCCAAGACCAAGTCGGGCACCGGTGGGCTGTGGTTCCTGCTGTTCGTGCTGCTGTTGGGCGGAGCTGCCGGCGGGGCCTATTACTTCCAGGACAAGATTATCGATCTGTGGCCGCCGGCCCATGATCTGCTGAATGATATGAACCTGCGCCGGGAAAAGCCGGGCGCCGGGCTAGAGCTGCGCAATGCCGGCACGCCCGAACGGTTCGTCCAAAACGATACTGAAGTGCTGATCGTGCGCGGCATCATCGCCAATATTTCGGACCGCGAGCGCGCCGTGCCGACCATGAAGCTGGTCTTGCTGGACCGCGACAAGGCCGTGGTTCAGGAAAAGCAATCCCAGCCCCCGGTGACCTCGCTGGACCCCGGCGGCACCGCCGGCTTCCGCATCATCCTGGAGCGCCCCGACGCCAATGCGGTTGAGGTGAATGTGCTGTTCCTCGACCCCAATGAGGCGGCGAAGTAGGCGGCAATCCGCTGTCGGTGATGTCCTAGGCTACCAGCGCAGCACGCCGCCGATAGGCTTCTTTTTGCCGGCTTCAAAGCCGCGCTTGGTCACCAGCACCCATTCGTTGACCTGCATGAAGCGCGGAGCCAGGAACTGGTAGAGATCGCGGATGCGGACCACGTTTTCCTCGGACTTCACCACGAATACCGTCTTCCATACCGGAATGATGTCTTCCCATGGCAGCAGGCGGCGGTGCAGTTCGTCGCGAACGTTGCGGATATAGTCGATCTGGTTGTCGATGTTTTTCAGCATGGCGATGATTTCGCCGGTCTGGGCGTCGACTTGATCGAACAAATCCTGGAATACTTTCAGCGCCCGCAGGGACAGGCGGGCAACCTGATCGGTGGTGTCGATCAGGCCTTTGTCAGAGCTGTAGATGCGGCGCAGGCCGGCGACTTTTTCGTCGATCTTCTTGAGCTCGGCAAAGATGTCGCGCTCGGCCTCGATATAGGCCAGTTCCTTGGCCAGGATTTCAATGTAGCGCACCACCTCTTCGCGCTGGTCGCGACCCAGGCCCAAGGCTTCGGCGGCTTCCGAGAAGGCCAGCTGGACGTTCTTCTTCACTTGCGGATCGTTGGCGATCTGCAGGAGTTCTTCGCCCGAGCTGAAGATGTGCTCGGCACCGGTCAGCCACGTGACCAACTGCATGGTCAGGCGCTGGCGGGCGATGCGCAGATGGCGGTCCTGGGGCTCCCACGACGCTTCGCGGGTGATGATTTCCTTGGGCAGGGTGTCGCCGATGCGCAGACCGCGCACATATTGCAGGCCCTCGGCCACGCGCGTCAGCATTTTGCCGTCGGCGGTCTGTTCGCTCATCATGAATTCGCGGCGGATGCCGTCGAAGTTCAGGATGGCTTCGTTGGTGGCCAATTTAAGCACGGCCACCGCCACGCCCATTTCGTCCAGGCGGAAATACAGATCTTCGAACGAGCCGAAAAATTTGTGTTCGAAGCGGATGACGTGGTCATCCTTATTCTTACCAGCCATGCGCGTCGTCCTCGCCCCATGGGGCCGGC
Source organism: Rhodospirillales bacterium (assembly GCA_014379805.1). Classification (GTDB taxonomy): domain Bacteria; phylum Pseudomonadota; class Alphaproteobacteria; order Rhodospirillales; family Magnetospirillaceae; genus Magnetospirillum. Next base: position 5,803 of record JACMLB010000296.1, read on the forward strand.
ACGTTTCTCATGCCAAACCCGCCCCCAACCGCCATTATGACGGGGACCTGGATTGTGGACAAGGGGGGCTAAACGTCAGCTTCCACGAAGACATGGCCTTCGCGGCCATGAATATAGCCATTGGCGAATTCGGCATTGGGGCACAGCTCCGCCAGTTGGCGCGCAGCGTCGGCCACCTCCACCGAACCGGCCAGGACGGCGCGGAACAAGGCGGCCACGGCGACCATGTCCACGTTCTGCGGCCACAGGCGGAAGCGGCGCACGCCCAAATCCCGCAGGCTGGTTAGTTCGCCCAGCAAATCCAGGTAATGGTAGGACATGGTCTGGGTGCCGTTGACTGCCAGGAAGGCCTCGTCGTCGATGGTGTCCACCGCCATGCCGTCGGGATCGTCGGCGCAGACGTACTGGCAGCCGTCCTTGGCAAGGTTGCGCGAGCGGGCGTGGTAGCACCGGGCCGAGATGGCCAGGGGCAGCCGACCGAAGGCCTGGACTTCGATCTCGCATTTGGCCGTCTTGGCCAGTTGGCCGATGATGGACGCGGGAAGTTCGGCGGGCAGGCAGGCGCGAATGGCGCCCATGCCTTCCAGCGCGGCCAGGGTGCCTTCGTTATAGACGTTGACCAGCGGGCCGATGGCAAAGGGCTTGGGCGCCATCATGGCGGCGACGGAGACGTCGTTGGCCTCCACCAGCCAGCCTTCGGTGCCGGCCAGATCGCGGGCCTCGTTCTCCTCGCGCTCGGTCATGATCAGCGCCAG
>JACMLB010000297.1 GCA_014379805.1 Rhodospirillales bacterium
AACCTGACCTTCGACGCCCGCTTCGTGTGGATGCGCCAGAAGCGCATCCAGGGCAGCCACTTCGCCAACCTGCTGCAGGCCTCTCAGGCCAACCAGCTGGTGATCGAACGCCGCATCGATCCGTGCATGTCGGAATGCTACTCGTGGGACGAGATTCCGACCGCGCATATGAAGATGCTGCGCAACCAGCACAAGCCCGGCAACATGGCCGTGCTGGTCCAGGCGTTCAAGCCCGGCCGCTACACCATCGAAGACTGCATCGAGGGCGAATAAGCCTGATGGAAATACCCCTCTCCCGCCTGCGGGAGAGGGGTCTATAAGCTCAAGGACTCCCCCCATGACTTCCGTGCTGCTGCCCGATCTGCTTGCCACCTGCGCCACCGCGCTTGAAACCCTGCGCGGCCTGCATGGCGCGGCCAAAGAGTCCGTGACCGCCCTGGTATCCAAGGACGGCAAGATCGATTCCGCTTTATTCGAAGCCAATCAGGAAGCCGCCCACGGCTATGCCTGGCTGACCACCTATGTGTCGGCGCTGGATCAGATGCTGGAATGGGGCAAGCGGCTAGACGCCTCGGGCAAGCTGGGCGAGCTGGAAGCGCTGATGGTGCAAGCCGCCTTCGGTGAATATTCCGCCCAGATTTTCGGCGGCATCCCCATGAGCCAGGGCGAGTACATCCGCCCAGTGGATCTGGGCCTGGACTCGGGCATCTGCCACAAGCACCACTCGGCGGCCCTGAGCACCCTGCGCAACAGCGGCAACGCGCCTGCCGTGCGCGTGCGCATCGCCGAGCTGATCGAGGACGGCCAGCATTTCGGCGACCTTGGCCTGGAAGACGAAACGCTGGACATGATCCGCGATCAGTTCCGCAAGTTCGTCGAAGCGGAAGTGGCGCCGCACGCCCATGAATGGCACATGAAGGACGTGCTGATCCCCATCGAGGTGGTCACCGCCGTGGCCGAAATGGGCGTGTTCGGCCTGACCCTGCCGGAGGAATACGGCGGCCTGGGCATGGGCAAGACCGCCATGTGCGTGGTCACCGAGGAATTGTCGCGCGGCTATATCGGCGTCGGCTCCCTGGGCACCCGCTCGGAAATCGCCGGCGAACTGATCCGCCTGGGCGGCACCGAAGAGCAGAAGCAGGAATGGCTGCCCAAGATCGCCACCGGCGAGATCCTGCCCACCGCAGTGTTCACCGAGCCCAATACTGGTTCCGATTTGGGGTCTTTGCGCACCCGCGCGGTGGTTGACGGCGACAATTACGTGATCACCGGCAACAAGACCTGGATCACCCATGCCAGCCGGTCCGATCTGATGACCCTGCTGGTGCGCACCGATCCCACCACCAAGGACTGGCGCGGCTTGTCCATGATGCTGGCGACCAAGCCGCGCGGCACCGAGACCGACGCCTTCCCCGCCCCCGGCATGACCGGCGGCGAGATCAAGGTGCTGGGCTATCGCGGCATGAAGGAATACGAGCTGGGCTTCGACGGCTTCACCGTGCCCGCCGCCAATCTGTTGGGCGGTGTGGAGGGCCAGGGCTTCAAGCAGCTGATGGAAACCTTCGAATCGGCCCGCATCCAGACCGCCGCCCGCGCCGTCGGCGTGGCGCAGAACGCCCTGGAAATCGGCCTGCAATACGCCAAGGACCGGGTCCAGTTCGGCAAGCCCATCTATAAATTCCCCCGCGTCGCCTGCAAGGTGGCCTGGGCGGCGGTGGAAACCATGATCGCCCGCCAGCTGACCTATTTCTCCGCCCGCCAGAAGGACAGCGATAAGCGCTGTGACATCGAGGCCGGCATGGCTAAGCTGCTGGGCGCCCGCGTG
>JACMLB010000298.1 GCA_014379805.1 Rhodospirillales bacterium
GCCGATGGGAAAGGGCGGCCACATCCAGGTTTCCGGGCCTTTGCGCTGGAACATGCAGCGTTGCGTGGGTTTACCCAAGGTATCGAGCACCTTTTGCGCCGGCTCGCCCAAAGACAGGCCCGAGAAGGTGGCGGGCATTTCCGTGGGCGGGCCGATCAGTTGGACCGCCACCACCACCTTGTCCTGATAGGTCACCACGTAATAGGGCTCGGGGATCGAGCGCTGGTGGATGGGGTAGACCCGGGCTTCGGTGCGTAAGTCCAACTCGTTGATGTTGGTGGCCTCACCCAGCAATTCTTCCACCTGACCGATGCCGTCGGCGATGGCCACCGCGCCCACCTTCAGGCAGGGCAGGAAAGTCACGGGTTTCTCGCGCCCGACCATGGCGGCGCCTGCGTCGTGTTCGACGGCGCAGGCCAGCCCCCGTCCGGGCACCCGGTGGAATTGGTTGGGCGTGATGGTGTCCGAGGCGGCACCGGGCTCGCCGATGCCGTCGGGACCGCGACACGGCACCTGGGCGAAGGCGGGCAGGCTGAGGGCGGCCAGTACGGCGGCAAGGATGGGTGTGCGCATGGGGCAATGATAGGCAAGGTGCCTGCCCTTGTCACTCCTGCGCAGCCGCCTCCACTTTGACCTCCAGGTTCTGCTGGCGGCCCGCGCGGTCCACCGCCAGTTCCAGACGGCTGCCCACGCGGGTCAGGCCGATGCGGTTACGAAGTTCCGTGGCCGAGCGCACCTCGTCGCCATTGACCGCCAGCACCACATCGCCCGGCTTCAACCCGGCGCGGGCGGCGGGGCTGCCGGGCTCCACGTGCACCACGGCGGCGCCTTGTGCCCGGTCCGTACCCAGCTTGCCGGCAAGGTCGGGGGTCAGGTCCTGAATGGCGATGCCGATGCGGCCACGATGGACCGAGCCGTGCTGGACCAATTGCTGCATGACCGAGCGGGCCATGTTGATGGGAACAGCAAAGCCGATGCCGATATTGCCGCCGCCGGGGGCCAGAATGGCGGTGTTGATGCCGATCAGTTCGCCCTTGAAATTCACCAGGGCGCCGCCCGAATTGCCGGGATTGATGGAGGCGTCGGTCTGGATGAAATCCTCATAGCCCTCGATCCCCAGGCCCGAGCGGCCAATGGCCGAGACCATGCCAGAGGTCACCGTCTGGCCCAGCCCAAACGGGTTGCCGATGGCGAGGACGAAATCGCCCACCTGCACCTTGTCGGAATTGCTCATGGGAATGTCGAACAGAGAATTGCCGTCGATCTTCAGCACGGCAATGTCGGTGGCTTCGTCGCGGCCCACCAGCTTGGCGCGGAAGGTGCGGTTGTCCTTGGTGGTGACGTCGATACGGTCGGCTTCCTCGACCACGTGGTTGTTGGTCAGCACATAGCCGTTGCGGGCATCGACGATGACGCCCGAGCCGGCGGCGCGGGTCTCGCGCTTGGGCATGCGCGGCAAGTCGAAGAAGCGGCGAAAGAACGGATCGTTGAGCAGCGGATTTTCCGCCGCCGGCGACACCGCGCGGATGGAGATATTCACCACCGCCGGCGTCACCTTCTGTACCAGGGGCGCCACCGTGGTGGTAACGGTTTCGGGCAATTGGGCCGAGACCGGCAGCGACGCCGCCAGCAGCAGAACAGCCAGAACCATCCCCCTCATCATGCGATCCTCCTATCGTCGTCCCGGCCACCACCAACGCGGGGCCGGCGGCAGGCCCAACAGGCTGGGCATCATCAGGGATTCGGGGACCAGCAGCCATTGAGGCAAGGGTTGCGGCGCCAGTTCGCGCAGGCGCTCGACCCGTTCCTCCATGGTCGGATGGGTGCGAATCCAACGGCCCCATCCCCCACGGGTCAGCCGCTCCCAATTATTGACGCCTTGCAGGCGTTCAATGCGGTCCAGCGCACGGATCAGCCCCTCGGGGTCGCCGGTCAGCTCCGCACCGCCCGCATCGGCGTCAAATTCTCGGGTGCGCGACAGTTTCAGCGTCAGCAGATCGTTGACCATGGGCGCCACCACCAGCAGCGCCAGGGCGATGGTGGGCGACTGGTCCAGGCTGGGCAGATAAAGCAGGATCAGGAACACGCCGAACAGGGACAGCATGCGGGTCAGCCGCCCGGCGGCCTCGGCCAGACGCAGCAGCTTGAGGTCGCCGCTGCGCAGGTGGCTGGTCTCGTGGGCCAATACGGCGGCCAGTTCACGGCCCGGCAGATGGCGCAGCATTCCGTCAGACAGGGCAATGGTGCCGTCGGCACCCCAGCCAGTGGACAGCGCCACCAACTCGCGCCGGGGGATGTACAGCAGGGGCGGTACTTGCTCCAACCCGGCGCGGGTGGACAATTCGCGCATGATGCCGTGCAGGCCGGGCGCCTCGGCGGGGGCTAGGGGCACGGCGCCGTACAGCGCCTTCAACAAGGTGGTGGAGCGCACCGGCTGCACCAGCAACACCAGCACCGTTCCAATGACCGCCCAGACAATGCCCTCGGGACCCACCACCAGCCAGCCGATCATGGCCATCCAGGCGCCGATGCCCGCCAGGATCAACAGCGATTGAGTGCGGTTGCGGCGGTGGTGACGGGCGAGAACTGCGCTGTTCAAGCGGGGCATGGCCGTTACATTCCGGCGCGCGGATCATAGGGGTGACTGGCGCTCCAACGGGCGACAAAGGCGGCCAGTTCGTCATCCATGCGGTCGGGCAGCACTACCTTCAGCGAGACATACTGGTCCCCGCCCTTGATGCCCTTGCCCTTCAACCGCAGCTTGGTTCCGGTGTTGGAGCGCGGCGGCACCGTGACCGTCACCCGGCCAGTCAGGGTCGGCACGGTGATCTTGCCGCCATTGACCGCCTCGGCCAGGGTTACCGGCACTTCCACCTGGATATCGTCGCCATTGCGGGTGAACAGCCGGTGGGGCGCCACATGGATTTCCAGCAGCAAATCGCCGCCCGATTCCCCCTGGCCCTTCAGCCGCAGGGTCTGGCCGTCCTTGATGCCGGCGGGAATGGAGATACCCAGCATGCGCCCGCCCACATCCACCCGCTTGACCGCGCCCTGGGCGGCATCAGCCAAATCCACGGTCAACGCGTGGCGGATGTCCTGGCCGCGTGCAGTTTTGGCACTGAAGCGGTCGCCGAACAGATGCTCGAACAAATCTTCCGCCCTGCTGCCGCCATCGCCGAACGAGAAGTTGTAAGCCCCGCGCGCACCAGCGCCGTGGGCGGCGGAATAGGCACGGGCAAAGGTCTCGCGGCCCTCGGCGTCGATTTCGCCCCGGTCGAAGCGGGCGCGCTTGGTGGGGTCGGACAACAAGTCATAGGCAGCACTAATCTCGCGGAACCGAGACTCGGACTCCTTGTTGTCCGGGTTCATGTCGGGATGATGCTTTTTGGCGAGCTTGCGGTATGCCTTGCGAAGCTCATCCTCGCTGGCACTCGGCTTGACACCCAGGATGTCATACGGGCTGCGCATGGGTCCTCACTTCGCCCCAATCGGCGGCGTTGCGTTGTACCGAAACCCCATCAGGCAATCCCGGCCCTAACGATTTAGGCCGCGCCAATGCGCCGTCAAGGGCAACTGCTGTCCCGCTTTTTCTCCCCAAAGATTGGTGCCGTTGCATGCGGAGAAATCCAGCCGCAACGCAGATGGGCCCGGATGGCGGGTGCGCCGAAGCCTTGTCCAATGAAGACCGCTGATCCACATTACCAAAGCTTAATCCCGCCGAAAGGTGGCCGTAAGGTGGGAACCGGCATTCTCCTCGTCATCAAGCAGGGATGTACCGACGGTTTTAGCGCTCCCCGTCCAGCATCCGGCTCAGGCGGACCCGAACTCCCCCGCCGATCGGACGCCCCACTTCTCCCCCGGAGTGGTGCGAGACTAACGGACCCGGCCCCTCCCCCCCCCGGCAAGGTTCGTCCAAATGAAAAACGCCCCCGCAGCTTCCCCCCCTGGCTGCGGGGGCTTTTCATGTGCGGTGTTGCAAGAGTAAGGTCCGAGCCCATGCGTATTCTGCTCATCGAAGACGATCAAGAGGCGGCGGCCTATCTGGCCAAGGGCCTGCGCGAGGCCGGGCACAATGTGGACCACGCCGCCAATGGCACCGATGGCCTGTTCCTGGCCACCTCGGAACGCTATGACGTGATGGTGGTGGACCGCATGCTGCCGGGGCTGGACGGGCTGACCATCATCCAAACGCTACGCACCGCCGGCAACGCCACGCCGGTGCTGATCCTGTCGGCTTTGGGCAAGGTGGATGACCGGGTGCGCGGGCTTAAGGCCGGCGGCGACGATTATCTGGTCAAGCCCTATGCCTTCGCCGAATTGATAGCCCGCATCGAGGCTCTGGGCCGGCGCGTCACCAGCAACCAGCCCGACACCAAATTGAAGGTCGAAGATTTGGAGATGGACCTGCTGGCGCGCACCGTTGCCCGCGCCAGCCGAGATATCGATTTGCAGCCACGGGAATTCCGCCTGCTGGAATACCTCATGCGTCATGCCGGTCAGGTGGTGACCCGCACCATGCTGCTTGAAAACGTGTGGGAGTATCATTTCGACCCCCAGACCAATCTGATCGACGTGCATATCAGCCGCTTGCGCCAGAAGGTGGACAAAGACTTCGACCAGGCGCTGATCCATACCGTGCGCGGCGCAGGATATACCCTCCGTGCGGCCCGCTAGCTTCCCCCTGCCCCCGTTGCTGCGCGCCACCACCTTCCGGCTGGCGCTGTCGTATCTGGGCATCTTCACCGTCTCGGCCATGGCGCTGCTGGCGCTGGTATCGTGGAGCACCTCGGTTTTCATCGAGTGGCAGGTTCAGGAAACCGTGGAGGCCGAGGCCACCGGCCTGTCCGAGCAATACCGCGAGCGCTCCATCCAGGGTCTGGCCGAAGTCATCGGCAACCGCGCCAATCAAGACCTTGAGCGCCGCGCGGTTTATCTGCTGCTGGCGCCTGACGGCACCCGCATCGCCGGCAATCTGTTCGGCTGGCCCAATGAACCGGGCGACGCCAGCGGCTGGGTGCGCTTCACCATCGAACGCATGGACGACGCCCATTTCGCCACCGAAGTGCTGGCCCGCACCTATGAACTGCCCGAGAATTACAAGCTGCTGGTGGGCCGCTCCATGCACGACGCCCGGCGGGTCAAATCGGCCATCAACCGGGCGCTGGGCTGGGGTTTGGCGCTGACCGTTCTGCTGGGCATCATCGGCGGCTATTTCACCAGCCGCCACATGCTGACCCGCGTGGAAGCCATGAGCCGCACGGCCCGGCGCATCGTCGGCGGCGACATGACCAGCCGCATGAAGCTGACCGGGACGCGGGACGAATTCGACCAGCTCGCCACCAGCTTCAACGAGATGATGGACGAAATCGAACGGCTGGTGGAAGGCATCCGCACGGTCACCGACAACATCGCCCACGATCTGCGTACGCCACTGAACCGCCTGCGCTCGCGCATCGACGTGGCGTTGATGACCAAGACCGATACCGCCGATCTGCGCCGCACCCTGGAAGAAACCGTTATCGAGGCCGACCGCCTGCTGGCGACCTTCAGCGCCCTGCTTGCCATCAGCAACGCCGAGTCAGGCCAACGCCTGCACAACTTCCAGCCGCTTAACCCGGCGCAACTGGCCCAGGACGTGGTCGAACTTTACGAACCCCTGGCCGAGGAAAAGGGCATCGCCATGGCCTGCCATGCGGACCCCGATCTATCGCTGCAAGGCGACCGGCATTTGATGTTCCAGGCCCTGGCGAACCTTGTGGACAACGCGGTCAAATACACCCCGCCGGGTGGCACCGTGGCTGTCACCGTGGCCGGCACGTCCTCGGGAATCGAGGTGACCGTGGCCGATTCCGGGCCGGGCATCCCTGCCGACTCCCGCGACAAGGTGCTGGACCGGTTCGTGCGGCTGGACTCCACCCGCTCTACTCCTGGAAACGGCCTGGGCCTGTCCCTGGTCAAGGCGGTGGCGCGGCTGCATGGCGCCAATCTGGTGCTGGACGACAACGCGCCGGGGCTGTTGGTGCGCATGGTGTTTACGCGAGTGGCTTAGGCCCGCGCATATTCCCCCATGATTTCCGCCTCGGCCAGCACATAGGGCCGCGCCGCTGCGACCACGTCCCGCACTGATGCCTCGGCGGGAACCGGTAGCCGGTCGGTGGACAGGGCGCACAGGCGGAAATGGTAGTGGTGGGTGCCGTGGCGCTGCGGTGGGCAAGGGCCGCCATAGCCGCGCTTGCCGAAATCGTTGATCCCTTGGTGCAGCGGGCCGCGGGCCGCGCCCTCTTCCAATTGATGGCGGTCGGGCGGGATGTCGTAGGCGGCCCAATGGTGGAAAGTGCCCTTGGGGGCGTCGGGGTCTTCGCAATAGACCAGGAAGCTGCGGGTATCGTCCGGTTCGCCCTGCCATTCCAGAGGCGGCGACATGTCCTCGCCCTCGCAGGTGTAGACCGGCGGAATGGTGTCGCCGGACTCGAAAGCGGGGGAATTCACCTGCAGGCGATGGCGCGGGTATTGCTGTTCCTCGTCCTGGTCGGTCAGGCCGGGGAACGAGCCCTGATTTTCCACCGCCAGCAGGGGCTCCACCGGTTCGGGGTGATCCACCTCTTCCCGCTCCGCCGCCGGGTTGGGCAAGGTCGGGGGTGGGCTCATCTGGATGGCTAGCTCGCTGCGCGCCATTTGCCAGTGATCCAGGGCACGGCCTTCTGGCCGGCCCTCGCGCTCCCAAATGTGATAGGCGCGCTCGCGGATCGTCTGCTCGGGAATTTCACCCATGGCGGCAGCCCTCCTCAACAGGAACTTGGCTGATCTGGCCTACCGCCCGGGCTCCGTCACCCCCCCTCTACCAATGCGTGACCATAGCCGGCAAGGGCCAGCACATTGGCCAGCGCCTGACGCCGGGCGTCCGGCGGCAAGCGCCGGGGCTCGGGGTGCTCTGGGTCAAAGAATAAAGGTTCGCCGCGACGTGGAAGCCGACCGAATTGGCGCTTGAACAGTACCCGCCGGTACTCAAGCACACCGATCAACTCCAACGTCATCGGCAGGGCCTTGGGCCTCTTGCCGCTGATTTTCATGTTGTTTTCCTCCCGATCCGGCGACTTTATCCGAAGCAATCCCAACGCCACCAGTTAGCCCCATGGCCGATCCCCATGGCCGTTCGAGGTATATCCTTCGCTTGTTTGATTGCGTCCGCATGCCGTGCCGGGGGACAATGCCCCGTTGGGACAGAGGGAATGGCGGTATGGCTGGTTGGGGGGTCGTCAGGCGGATCAAGGCGGGGGTGAACGCTGTTCGCGGCTGCACGACGTCACACTGCGCCAGCCAGGAACGGCTGGCCCAATTGCTGTTGGCGGCGCCGGCGGTGGTTTATGCCGCCCGTTGGGACGCCGCCATGACGGTTACCTTCATCAGCCCCAACATCCGCGACATGACCGGCCATCGGCCCGAAGACTTCCTCGAAACCCCCGGCTTTTGGCACACGCATCTTCATCCCGATGACGTCGCCCACCTCGAAGCGGCAAGGCCCGTCTTTTTGGAACGCGGGCACGCCTCATGGAAATACCGCTTCCGTCATGCCGACGGCAGCTACCGCTGGACCCGTGACGAGATCAAGCTGATCCGCGGCGCGGACGGCCAGCCCCTGGAAGTGGTGGGGGCGTGGCTGGATATCACCGAGCACCGTCAATCCGAAGAAGCTCTGGCCGCCAGCGAAGAACAGCTGCGCGCCACCGAACGTCTGCTGGCCGACGCTTTGGAAAGCAGCGACGACGCGTTCTCTCTGTTCGATTCCGAAGACCACCTGCTGCGCTTCAACAGCCGCTACCGCGACCTTTACCCCACCATCACCGAGATGATCCGTCCCGGCGTCACCTTTGCCGAATTGCTGCGGGCCAGTGCGCTCCGCGGCCAGTATGACGGCGTCTCTCCCGCCCAGGCCGAGGAATGGGTGCGCGACCGCCTGACCCGCCACGCCGCCGCCACCGGAGCGTTCGAGCAAAAACTATCCGACGGACGCTGCCTGGAAATCGTCGAGCGCCGCACCGCCGATGGCGGCCGGGTCGCCATCCGCCGCGACGTCAGCCCACGCAAGCGCGTCGAGGAAGCCCTGCGCCGCGAACTGGCCTTCGAGCAAACCCTGATCGATGCCCTGCCCCTGCCGGTCTTCTTCAAGGGCTGCGACGGCCGCTACCTGGGCTGCAATACCAAATTCGCCGAAGCCCTGGGCCTGCCCATGGACAAGATCGTGGGCCGCACCCTGCAAGAGGTCATGCCGCCCGAGAAGGCTGAAGAATACGCCCGTGCCGACGCGGAAATCCTGGCCAACCCCGGCGCCGTCCAAAGCTATGAAACCACCATGAAATGGGGCGACGGCAGCATCCGCCGGCTGAATGTGTTCAAGGGCACCTTCCGTGGCGCCGACGGCACCGTGGCCGGCTTCATCGGCTCGCTGATCGACCTGACCCAGCAAAAGCGGGCCGAGGAGCAATTGGTTCAGACGGCCAAGCTGGCAACGCTGGGCCAAATCGCCTCGGAAGTGGCGCACGAGCTGAACCAGCCCTTGTCCATCATCCGCATGTCGGCGGAAAGCTGTCTGCAAACCTCGGACAACGCCCCCCCCGCGCCCGATCAGATCGAGCGCAAGCTGTCCATCATCTGCGGCCAAGTGGCCCGCATGTCCGAGATGGTCAACCATTTGCGCTCGTTCAGCCGCACGGAAAGCGGCGAGAAGCGGGCGTTCTCCCTGGCCCAAGTGGTCCAATCGGCGGCCCATCTGCTGTCGCCCCATTTCCAATTGGACGCCATCACTTTGGTGACCGATGTGGAGGCCGCCTGCCCCGAGGTTTGCGGCTATCCCAACCAGATCGAACAGGTGGTGCTGAACCTGCTGGCCAATGCCCGCGACGCCGTGCGCGCCCATTGCCCCACCGGCCAGGGCCGCGTGGAATTGCGCCTGAAGGCCGAGAACGGTTGGGCTCAGCTGATGATCATGGATAATGGCGGCGGCATTCCAGACCCCCTGTGGCAGACCGTGTTCGACCCCTTCTTCACCACCAAGGCCGATGGTGCCGGCACCGGATTGGGGCTGTCCATCAGCGCCAACATCGTCGCCGGCATGGCCGGCCATATCCAGGGCCGCAACCTGGGCGCCGGTGCGTGCTTTACCGTGTCGTTGCCGCTGCACCGTGCCACCGGCAATTCCCAAGACCAGAGCGAGCCCCATCTGCCGCCCGCCATCTGCGCCCCCGCCCCGGTCCAGGGCGGTCCACGCGGCCGCATCCTGGTGGTGGACGACGAGGCCCTGGCGGTGGATTGCATCGCCGAATTCCTGCAAGGCCGTGGCTTCCAGGTGGTCACCGCCACCGGCCCCGGCCCGGCTTTGGATTTGGCGCGCGAATATCGCCTGGACATGGTCATCACCGACATGCGCATGCCCGGTATGGAAGGGGGGGCACTGCTGGAACGCCTGCGCAGCCGCTCGCCCTTGCTGCCCGCCGTGCTGATGACCGGCGGCCCGGTGCCGGCCGGCCCGGCCATCCCCGGATCGGTTATCCTGCGCAAGCCGCTGGCCTTGAACCAATTGGCCTGCGAGGTCGACATGCTGCTGGCCGAACGCAAGGGGGCGTCATGCTGAACCGCCGCCGCCGCGTCGCCTTCCTGCTGATGACGGCGACGCTTGCGGTCACTGCGCTGGTGGCGAATGGACAATGGGACCGTCACCTTCAGGAAGCCGCCGGGTATCGCGGCCACGAATTGCACGAGGTGCAGGAAAGCCTGTCCGCCCTGCACCGCGAGCTTGCCATGGTGAACCTGCTGATTGGCGGGGCCAATCAGGGGGCGGTGAACGAGTATTTGATGGCGCGCCGCCATGAATTCTCGCCGGTGCGCTGGCTGGGCTATGCGCCCGCTGCGGGCGAAGCACCGCGCATGCTGTTGGGCTCGGCGGTCATGGCCCAATTCGACCACCGCAATGACCCCGCTTTGACCGCCTTGCTGAGCCGCATGGCCGAAAGCAATCCGGCGGCCGGAATACCTGAGACCTATCGGGGCATTGCCTCGCTGGCCCTGGCCCTGTCGGCGCCGGGCGACGGCAAGGGTGCCGCTTTGGTGGCCTTGGTCGACATGGACGAGCTGCTGCGCGAGACCATGCTCGACATCGACCATCTGCCGCTGCGGTTGGAATTCACCCTGGACGGCACCACCCTGGGCCAATGGCCGCCGGGCAGCCGCCACGATGCCCATCGTTCGCACATCATCATGCCCCTGTCCGTGGGCACTGCCCGCTTCGCCGTGGCGTTCAGCTCTCCGCGCTGGACGGAAGCGCCATGGGCATTGCCACTGACCGTGCTGTTCGCCGGTCTCAGTTTGGTGGCAGCATGGTTGCTGGGTGGCCGCAAGCCCGCCGCCGTGGCGAAGGTCACCGTCCCGGCCTTTGCCGACCATACGAATGTGCGTGCCGCCCGCATGAGTCGGCTGTGGCAGGTGGGCGAGGTGACCGCCTCGCTGGGTCATGATTTCGGGCAGCCGCTCAACGTCATCCGCCTGACCGCCGAGGCGGCGCTGGACGCCCTGGATCACCACCGCGCCGACCCCGACCGCATGCGCCGCAGCCTGAATGCGGCGGTGGATCAAAGCCGGCGCATGCAGGCCATGATCGATGCCCTGCTGGCAGGCACCCGCCGCCCGCAGGACCCGCCCCAAACGGTGCAGCCGGTGGCCGTCATACGCCACGCCCTGTCATTGGCCCTGCCGCGTCTGCGGACCCAATCCATCCGCCTGATCTGGCATGCCGATCTTGCCACGCCCATGGTCAGCGGTCATGGCGTGCGGCTGGAGATGGCGATCACCAATGTGCTGACCAATGCCGCCGATGCCCTGGCCGCCCGCATGCTGACTGGTCACACGGCGGAACCGGCGGTATTGCGGGTCGCCTGCCGAGAGGAAGCAGGCGACGCCCTGATCACGGTGGAGGATAACGGCCCCGGCCTCCCGCCCGACCTTCGCGCAGCCCTGGCGTTGCCCCAAGGCGGGACCGGCATCGGCCTGACCGTGGCCCTGGGCATCATCGCCGAAATGGGCGGCAGCGTGGAGTTCGAAGACGCCTCGCCCGGCACGCGCGTGACCATCCGCCTGCCGGCTTCAACAGGGGCGCGCTCGGTGCTGGTGGTGGATGACGAGGCCGAAGCTGCCGGGGAAATCGGCGATTACCTTGCCGGCCAGGGGTGGCACGTGCGGATGGCCAGCGGCGGCAACGAGGCTGTGCGGCTATTTGACCAAGCGCCATGCCATGCGGTGGTTACCGATTTGAACATGGCCGATGGCGATGGCTGGCGGCTGATCGAGCATTTACATGCTCGCGACCCAGATCTGATTATTATCGCGGTCACCACCGCCCAAGGCGAAGACGCCCGCCGCGCCGTCACCGCCGGCGCCGTCATGGTGCTGCGCAAACCGGTTGGGCTGGAGCAAATCGCGCAAGAGTTGGATGAACTGGTCGCCTATTATGGCTCACGGAAAAAGTCATTCCGCAAATAGCCTTCAGGCCGATCGGGACTTGAATTCGGCACCGGAACAACGCTACGAAAGATATAAGAAGGAGAGCCGGCGCATGCGCATTATTCTTGCCGACGACCATGTGATGATCCGCGAAGGTTTACGGCCGTTCGTGGAACGCATAGCCGCCGACGCAATTGTCCAGGAAGCCGGCAGCCTTCCCGATGTTTTGGCGCTGTTGAAAGATGGACCGGCGGACCTTGTCATCCTCGACCTCAAGATGCCCGGCATGAACGGCTATCAGGGTCTGGTCACCCTGCGTCAAATGTTTCCACAGATGCGGTGCGTCATGCTGTCGGCGGTGGCCGATCGCGACCATGTGCTTGAGGCCATCCGCCTTGGTGCCGACGGCTTCATCCCCAAGCATCTGTCGGGCGCCGCCATGGTGTCGGCGCTGCAATTGGTGCTGTCGGGCGAACGGTTCATCCCCGCCATGCTGATGGAACGCAGCCGCGACGCAGCCGAGGGCGATATCGGCGGCGATTTGATCAGCAAGCTGACGCCCCGTGAACGCGACATCCTGCGGCTGCTGCGCGAAGGTCTGCCCAACAAGGTCATCGCCAACCGTCTTGAGGTCAGCGAAGTGACGGTCAAGTCCCATCTTGGCAACGTCTTCCGCAAATTGGGCGTCCAAAACCGCCTTCAGGCAATGCGCCTAATGGTTGACAGCGAGCCGCTTTAATCTCCGTTTACAACATACCTTCCGCCGTCTTCCACCCCCTTGGATCTAGTGTCATAATCGCTTTGGCTCAGGTAGGGGGGATTGTTCATGGCCGGAAAGGGCGCGAAGCCATTGCGGGCGGTTCTGGCGGCCATTGCAGCCTTTTTGCGCCCCGGGCGGGCGGCATCATCCCAGTTGTCCTGGCGCACCCTTGCCCATGAACACATCATCGAAGGCTATGCCCTTTGGGATGCCGAGGACCGGCTGATCGAGCAGGCGGGCTTCCTCAACGATTACCTGCCGCAATTGGCCGAATGGCAGCGCCCCACTGGCCGGCAAATCATTACCGCCCTGGTGGAATCCGGTCAGGTCACCCCGTTGCCCGGCAGCGACCGCGAACAAACCATCGAGACCATGTGCCGGCTGCGCGGGAAAATCCCCGGTCTGCGGTCCTTCCGCATGGCTGACGGCCATGTCTTCCTGGCCCGCACCCTGGATTTGGGCCAGTCGTGCCACGCCACGGTTTTTTCCAACATCACCGAATTCAACAAGACACAGCAGACTTATCGGGTGCACGAAGACACCTTCCGCGACGTCTTTGAATCCGCGCCCGCCATGGTGGTGCTGCTGGATGCCGCCCAGCACCCGCTGGCGGTGAACCGGGCTTTCCGGACCACCTTCGGCCACCCGCTGGAGCATCTGGCCGAACTGGGGTGGGACGGCATCCTGCACCCCGACGAAAACGCCGCGCCGTGGAGCCCCGGGACGCGGCGCTTTGTCCGCGCGGACGGCGCGGTGGTGCGCGGCGTGGTGCGAGTAACCCCGGTGCACAACGCCGATGGCCGCAACCTGGTCACCATCGAAGATGTGACCGCGCGCTGGGACGCGGAGGAACGTGTCCGCCTTCAGGCTTTGTTGCTGGAGCAGATCGGCAGCGCGGTGCTGGCGGTGGATCGCCATGGCCGCGTCGTCTACGGCAACCCCGCCGCCCAGACCCTGTTCCAGTGGAGCGACGCCGTGCTGCCCGGCACCCCGGTAGAGCGCCTGCTGGGCAGCGAAATCCGCGCGGCCATGGACTCGGATGTTACCGAGATCGAACTTGAGGGCGCCACCTGGACCGGCAGCCATTTCCCCGTCCAAATCGGTATCGCGCGCATGGAGGACGGTGCCGGCAACCCCGCCGGTGCGGCCCTGGTGGTCAGCGACCTTACCCCGCGCCGCGCCCTTGATCTTCAGCTCATGCACTCGGCCCGTCTTGCCACCCTGGGCGAAATGGCGGCCAGCATTGCCCACGAATTCAACCAGTGCCTCCACGTGATCCGCCTGGCGTCCGAAGCCTTGCGCATGGATCTGGGCGACGACGCCCTTGACCCCACCCGCGTGGCGAAACGGTGCAACAACATCCTAAGCCAAGTGGACCGCCTGACCGAAATGGTCGGCCACATGCGGACCATCAGCCGGCGCGACAACGCGGGAAAACGCCCGTTCCGCCCGCAAGGCGCGCTGGATACGGCGGTTCGCATGATGGAACCGCTGTTGAAGGTCGAGGGCATCACCCTGGTGCAACAGGGCCGCCTGGGCCACCGCAGCACCATCGGCCATCAGGTCCGGCTGGAGCAGGTGTTGCTGAACCTGCTGAACAACGCCCGTGATTCCATCCGCGAACGCTTCGACCGCGACGGCAATACGGGCGGCACCGTCACCATCGTCTGCACCGCCGAGAACAACCGGCTGCGCATCAAGCTGAGCGATGACGGCACCGGCGTCCCCGACAATGCCGGGCATCATATTTTCGAGCCGTTCTTCACCACCAAGGACGAAGGCCGCGGCTGTGGCCTGGGCCTGTCCATCAGCCGGGGCATCTGCAGCGAGATGGGCGGCAGCCTGACCTTCCGCAATCTGGAGCGCGGCGCCGAATTCACCATCGACCTGCCTGGGTTGGAACCGATCGCGGCAGAGGAAACCCCGCTTCCTCCCGCCCCCATGGCCGAACTGCATTGGACCGACGCCCAGGACGACGACGACTTCACCGAGGAACGCCGCCTGCTGCTGGTGGATGACGAAGCGCTGTCGGTCATGATGGTGTCCGAATATCTGGAGCGTCAGGGCTATGTGGTGGACACCGCCTATGACGGGCTGGAAGCCCTGGAAAAATGCCGGACCCACGTCTATCACGCCGTCATTACAGACATCCGCATGCCGCGCATGGACGGCCATGAACTGATCGACCAATTGGACGAGCTGCAGCCCGGAACGCCTGTCATCGTGGTGACGGGGCATCTGAAAGAAAGCCACGTCACCGAGTTGGGCGCCAACGTGGTGGCTATGATGTCCAAGCCATTTCAGCTACAGGATTTACGAGACCATTTATCCCGCCTCGACCACCACAGTGAATCACGAGAGAAAGAGGGAGTCTGACCATGGAGATCCTGCTCGCCGACGACCATGCCATGGTGCGTGACGGGTTGGTGCCCTTCCTCGAGCGCCTCGAGCCCGGCACGACCGTGCTGGAAGCCTCGACCTTCGAGGAAGCGCTGGCAGCCGCCCGCGCCACCGGCAATCTGGGCATGGCCATTCTCGATCTTTACATGCCGGGCATGAACGGGCTGGGCGGCCTTGCCACCTTGCGCCGCGACTTCCCCGACCTTCCCATCGTCATTCTGTCGGGCTCCACCAAGCCCGAGGACGCCTTCCAGGCTATCGAGGCCGGCGCCTGCGGCTTCGTGCCCAAGACCATGCGGGGCGAGACCATCATCGGCGTGCTGCGCCTGGTGCTGTCGGGCGAGAAGTACATCCCGCCCTTCCTGTTCGAGCACCGCGACAGCATCGGCACCACTGCGACAGCCGCCGCCGCCAGCATTCCCCCCGGTTCACCGCTGGCAACGCTGACCCCGCGCGAACGCGACATCCTGGACATGATCGTGGACGGCGCCCCCAACAAGGTGATCGCCCGCGCCCTGACGCTGCAAGAGGTGACCGTGAAGGCCCATCTGCGCAACATGTTCCGCAAGTTGAACGTCGCCAACCGAACCGAAGCGGCCCGTGTCGCCCTGGTTGCCGGTATGACCGGGCGCAAGGCGTTGGAGAAGGTTTAGACTAGGTTTACGTGCATAAGCCGCTTTAGTTCCGGTGGTAAGTAATTAGTGCACTGTCACCGTAATTCAACGGAAAGACAAACACATGATGGAGTTTATGTTATCTGCGAGGTTCTTGCTGGAAAATGCTAATGTCGATTGGGGAGATTTGGTGTGGGCCTATGAAAGACAGCTCATTAGCTGGAAAGATTTAGTTGAGATCGCACAGCAAAAAGTTGGTCTCAGGAAAGCTAGCCTCCTTGAAGTTAAGCTTTCAAACGTTGGGAAGGACAATTCTTGGAGCGCTTTCGATATCGCTTCGAAATTAATTCGCGGGCCAATTTCAGAGGAGTTTATCAAAAAAAAATGGCTTTACCTGTGTCTCCTTTATGTTTATAGGCTAAATGTTAGCAACGGTGAAAAGCTTTCATTTGTTGAAAGCATATATGCTGAGTTTGATTATCCAGATGAGATCTCCGGATTTATTAGATATATTCCGCCAGCCCCTGATGATGCATACGATCCAAGCCTGCATTCCATTGAAGAAAATGAGAGGCATTTATTTAAAAAGATGACGAATTTCTTAAATTCGTAATTCAAGAAAACCCTTCCTTTATGAAGGTGTGGTTGCACTTCAGGGATTGCGGTGACAATGCACTAATTGCACCACGGAGGCACGGAGATGCCTCGCCAAACGGAGCCCGAATCGGGTCCCGATTAGTAGCTACCTCCGCGTCTCCGTGCCTCCGTGGTTCAAAATCCCTGTCCATTTTTGGATGCTGAAAATCAAACCGGACAGCCGTGGGACAAGCCCGGCCATGACGAAGGTAGGGAGTCAGTCGGATCGCAGAACGCTCTAATCCGCCCACTCCAACTCGACCGGGGCGTTTTCGTCCAAGGGGAAACGCACTTCCACTTGAGTGCCGGTGGCGCGATGCACCGCCAAGGTGCCGTGGATTTGTTTGACCAGAACGCCGACCATGCGCAATCCAAGGGACTCACCGTCGAAGTCCATTTGGCGCGTGGCATCGGTGCCGTCATCGGCCACCACCAGCGAGCCCTCATTCTCGCCAATTGCGGCCATATGGATGGTGAGCCGGCCACCTTGTTCGGTGAAGGCGTGCTTGAGGGCATTGCTGACCAATTCGTGGACGATCAGGGCCAGCGGCTCCGCCTTGTCCACCGGCAAAGGCAGGCTGCCCGCGCCGATATCCAAGCGGACCCAATCCTCGCGCACGCCGTACATGCGGAACAGATCGACGCATAGGGCGCGAACATATTCCACGAAATCCACCGAGGCGACGCTTTCCTGCGTGTAAAGCAGTTCGTGCACCTTGGCCAAGGACAGGATGCGGCCGCAGGCTTCCTCGAACTTGCGGCGCAACGCCGGGTCGGTCATGCGCCAGCCCTGCATCTGCAGGATGGACGAGACGATCTGAAGGTTGTTCTTCACCCGATGATGGACCTCCATCATCAGCACGCGATTGTCGTTGAGCGACGCCTTGAGCTCTTCCTCCATGGCCTTGCGGGCGGTGATATCGCGGATACAGGCCACCACCGCCTCGCCCTCGGCCACCGCCGATACCTGCAATTCCAGGCAGATGCCGCCCCAGCGGGCGGAGCGCACGACTTCCTTGGTCAGCGGACGGGCATGCACAAGGACGTCACGGCTCAACCGTTCCAGCGGCACCATGATGTCCTCGGGCAAGCCACCTTCGCGCCAGGTGCGCGCGGCCAATTCCCGGCTGGTACGGCCAAAGAACTGCTCGCCTGCGCGGCTAAGGAAGCGGATACGCCCGGATGCGTCGAACATGATGACCGGGTCCACGGTGGCGTCCAACACCGCGTCCAGGGTGGTGGCGTGGCGCGACACTTCATCGGACAGGGCCTTTTCGCGGGCCATGGCACCGAATATCAAGGATTGCGGCCGGCGCAGGCCGCAATCGACTACCGCCTTTAGGAACAACCAGGCGCTGACGATTTTGAGCCCATGGCCGATGAAATTCGCCACTCCATAAAGGTCGGAATAGCCCGAAAATGCCAGTTCGGTCGCGATCTTGGCCATGACACATCGGACCAGCAGGGTATAAATCTGCGGATCGAAATCCTTAGCGCTACGGCGCAGGCGCACCAGCACGACCAGGAACAGGCCAGCCAACGCCCATTCGAACCCCATCTTGAACGGGGTGACGCCCTCGCCTTCGACAAAGGTTCGCGGCCAAAAATCGGCGAAGACGGACGCCATCAAGACCGCAGTAACCAGCGAAAGCGCGGCGATGACCACCGGGACCGAGTAGCGGCGCTGGGATGACCACACCGCTACCAGCAGGCTGATGGCCTCGATCAGGCGGGCCGACAGCCATAATTGGGTGGACAGATTGCCGCCGTGATTGTCGAAAATCATCAAGCCCTTGTAGCCAAGGGTATGAATGGTATCGATGCCGCCGACGAACAGGGCGCTCAGGCCCAGCAGCAGCAGGTAGTTGCGGCCGATCCAATCGCGCGAATACCACGTGACCACGCAGGCGGCGATGCCGACCACCACCGAGAACATCTCGGCCAGGGTGTGGAACAGCAGGAAATTATTGGCCCAGATGACGCACAGTACCACGACCAACAGGCTGAAACCGGCCACCGCGCCCCAGGAACCTGCTCCTGACGGAAGTCCCCGTAATTTCAACCGTCCGTAGTCCACCGATTGCCCTTATGCCCGACGCCACCAAGCATCGGCGACGTCACGGTAATATCAGGGCCGGCGCCACAGTGCGAGCCCACCTTAGAACTACCCAATCGTTCGAAAGAACTACTCGATGAGTCCGCGGCGGATGGCGTAGGTTGCCAGATCGGCCGAGTTATGCAGATCAAGCTTTTGCATGATCTTGGTGCGATGGGTCTCCACCGTCTTGATGGCGATGGACAAGGTGTCGGCGATCTCGCGGTTTTTCAACCCCTGGGCGATCAGCCGCAGGACCTCGCGCTCGCGGGCGGTCAGCGCCACGTTCGAGGTATCGGCGCCGTCCAGGAACTCACGCACCTGCTCTTGATTGAGCCCCGGACCAAGGTACTGCTTG
Source organism: Rhodospirillales bacterium (assembly GCA_014379805.1). GTDB lineage: Bacteria > Pseudomonadota > Alphaproteobacteria > Rhodospirillales > Magnetospirillaceae > Magnetospirillum. Next base: position 18,354 of record JACMLB010000298.1, read on the forward strand.
CCGGCGCGCACCGAAGTGATGGCGGCCATCAGCTCGTCATGGCCCAGCTTCTTCAAGGCATAGCCATCCGCTCCGGCGGCCAATGCCTCGGCCACGCGGCGCTCGCAATTGGCGACGGTCAGGATCAGCACGCGGGTCTGGGGAACGGCCCGCTTGACGCGGCGGGTGGCCTCGACCCCGTCCAGCACCGGCATGGACAGATCCATCAGCACGATGTCGGGCTTAATCGCGACGGCCATCTCGACGGCGACAGCACCGTCCTCGGCTTCGCCGACGATCTCCACATCATCGGACTTCAACAGGGCGGCGAGCCCCTGGCGCACGAGTTGCTGGTCCTCGGCGATCAGGATACGAATGGGCACGCGAACGTCCTCCTTTGAAGTCTTAACCATCGTTCGGATAGAGACCGCGCGCACAATGCCCTAAATCCGCACGGGAATCGAGAGCCGACGCCTGCGTGTGGCGTAGAGAAAACACTCCCCCCTTGCCCCCGGCACAGGATTGCGTGTTTCATGGGCACAAGATGATATCTGGGGAGATTTTGGGCAATGCGGGTCGCCATCGCCAGTTCCGATTACACCAAAGTCAGCGGCCACGCCGGACGCGCCCGCAAATGGCTGCTGTTCGACGTGAGCGAAGACGGCAGCATGGGCGCGCCGTCACGGGTGGAGCTGGAGGCCGAAATGGTCTTCCACTATTTCGAACACGACCGGCCCCATCCGCTGGACGGCATCCATGCGATCATCGCCCATTCGGCGGGCGAGGGCTTCCTGAAACACATGGAAAAGCGCGGCATCACCGTCGCCTTGACCGCCGAGACCGACGCGGTGAAAGCGGTGGCCGGCTATCTGGCCGAAACCTTGTCCCCACCCAAGCCCCGACCCATCGGTGCGCTGCTGTGCAAGACGTTGGATTTGTTCAGCAAGCATAAGTGATGGGGCGGGCATCACCCCAAGAAAACAAAAAGGGCGCCCCGCGGCGCCCTTTTCATTCTACTTCTTTTCAGCGTACGGGTTCTTGCCGCCACGCACATGCAGCCGCAACGGTACGCCGGGCAGGCCGAAGGTGTCGCGCAGGCCGTTGATGAGATAGCGCGAATAGGCCTCCGGCAAGTCATCGGGCTTGGAAGCGAAGATGATGAAAGTCGGCGGGCGGCTTTTCGCCTGGGTCATGTAGCGGATTTTGATGCGCTGACCGCCATGCAGGGCCGGCGGCGGGTGGTGCGCGATCACGTCTTCCAGCCACTGGTTAAGCTTGGACGTCGGAATGCGGCGGTTCCACACCTTATGGGCGTCCAGCACGCCGTCCATCAGGCGCTCGATGCCTTGGCCGGCCAGGGCGCTGATGGTGATGGTGGGCAGACCGCGGGCCTGCGCCAACGAGGTCGCCAACCGGTCCTGGAGCCGCTTCAGCGCCTCTTCCGGCTTGGCTACCGTGTCCCATTTGTTGATGGCGATGACCAGCGCGCGGCCTTCTTCCACCACCATGCGGGCGATGGTCAAATCCTGCTTGTCCAGGATGGCGTCGCATTCCATCACCAGCACCACCACTTCGGCCAAACGGATGGCTTCCAGGGTGTTAGTGACCGACAGCTTTTCCACCGGGTCGGCAATGTTGGCGCGCTTGCGCAGGCCAGCGGTATCCACCAAGCGGATGCGGCGTCCGCGATGCTCCCATTCGGTGGAGATAGCGTCGCGGGTCAGACCGGCCTCGGGGCCGGTCAGCATGCGGTCTTCGCCCAGCAGGCGGTTCACCAGGGTGGATTTGCCCACATTGGGGCGCCCGGCGATGACCAGTTGCAGCGGGCGCTGCGGGCGGTTGTCTTCCTCTTCCTCCACCTCAAGGATGATTTCCTCGTCGGTGAAGGGCTCCTCTTCTTCCTCGAAATTCAGCAGACCGGCCTTTTCGGCATAGGGCTGAATGGCGAAGAACAGGTCGGACATCCCCTCGGCATGTTCCGCCGACAGCGGGACCGGATCGCCCAGGCCGAGACCGAAGGATTCGTAATAGCCGGGCTCGCCCGCCTTACCCTCGCACTTGTTGGCGACCAGGATCACCGGCGTCTTCACCTTGCGCAGCAAATCGGCGAAGTGGCGGTCCAGCGGCGTGACACCGGCACGGGCGTCGATGAGCAGCAGGCAGACATCGGCTTCCAGCACCGCCATGTCGGTCTGCTTACGCATGCGCGCCTCGATGGAATCGCCAGTGGCGTCCTCGAAGCCGGCGGTGTCGATCACGCGGAATTCCATGCCCAGCAGGGAGCCGTCGCCCTCGCGGCGATCGCGGGTCACACCCGGCATGTCATGGACAATGGCGACCCGGCGCCCAACCAAGCGGTTGAAAAGCGTGGATTTGCCGACATTGGGTCGGCCTACGATGGCAACAGTAAAAGTCATATCAGCGGTATGCCACCAAATCTGCATCGTTGGTAAGGAAGTAAATGGTGTTGGACGCCACCGACGGCGGGATGGTTACCCCATCGGAGACTTTGATCCGGCCCAACACTTCGCCCGAATAGGGCGACAGCGAGATCAGCTTGCCGTTCGAGCTGCCCAGCAACAGGCGGTCCGAAGCCAGCACCGGGCCGGCCCAGACGATCCGGCCCTCGCGGTCCTCTTCGTTGTCCCACACCTGCAACTGGGTCACCCACAGAACGCGACCGGTCTTGGAATCCAGGGCCACGGCCTCGTTCTTGTTGCTGACCAGGAACAGGTAGTCGCCGCCCACCCAGGGGCTTTGAATGCCGCCGATCTCGCGCTCCCACAGGCGCCGGCCCGAGCGCAGGTCGATGGCGACCAGCAAATCCGCATGGCCAATGGCATAGACACGCCCGCGATCGATGATGGGGCGGCCACGGATGTCGGACAGGGTGGCAACGTTGTCGGTGCGGCGCACGGTGGTCAGTTGGTCCTGCCACAGCACGGAGCCGTTATCGACGCGCAGGGCGAACAGCTCGCCCGAGGAATAGGGCACCACCACCACATTGCCGTCCACCGCCGGACTGGAACCGCCCAGCAGGCTGGCACCTTCCGAGATGCCCTGATGGGTCCACAGCACGGCGCCATCGTCGGCGGCCAGGGCGTGGGTCTGGTTGTCCACGGTGATGATGAAAACACGGCCGCCGCGCACGGTCGGGGCGCCGCGCATGGGGCCGGAAAGGCTTTGGCGCCAAATCACCTTGCCGGTCTTGGCCTCCAGCGACACCACTTGGGCAAAACCGGTGGAAACGAAGATCTGGCCTTCCTCATAGGCGAGGCCACCGCCGGCGAAGGTATCGTCTTCGTCCTTGGGCGCCACGTCACGCGACCACACCTTGGACCCGGTCTTGGCATCCACGGCACGGACTTCGGCCCCGGCATCCATGGTGTAGACCCGGCCTTCGGCGACGATGGGCTGGGCCAGCAGACGCGCACGCTTGCCCGATCCCGCGCCGATGTCGGTGCGCCAGACGCGGTCCAGACGATCGCCCACTTCCATGTGGTGCATGGCGTGGTTGGCATAGCCGCCGGCCTGGGGCCAATCCTCGTTGGCCTCGGGCGGCGGCAGCTTGATCTCGATGGCCGAGCCCTTAAGCTCGGCTTCCAGGGTGTTTTCCCGGGTCAGCACCGAAATACGCTTACCCGGCAGCGGCGGATTGGAATTTCCACCCAGCCAGCTGGAGCACGCGGCCACGCCCATGGAGGCCACCACGACCAAAGCCAGACGACGAATCATGGCAGTTCCCCTGAGAAATTAGCCTTTGGCCTTGGCGCCGGAGGCGGCAAGCAATTCAGCGGCACGGGCACGCACGCCCTGGGGCGCTGCCGGGTCGTCGGCGATCTTGCGGAACAGCTCGGCGGCCTTGGCCTCGTCGCCGCGCTTGGTGGCGGCCAGGGCCAGCACCTCGCGGGCGGAGTGGCGCCACGGGCTTGATTCCACGGCCAGCTTTTCCACCATCTTCTCGACCACAGCCGGCTCGGCGCCATCCAACTTGAGATAGGCGGCCTTCAGCACGGCCAGATCGCGGTAAACCTCGTCGGCGCCGCTGGCGGCCACACGATCATACAGCGCGATGGCGCCGTCACGATCGCCGGCATTCAGCTTAATGTCGGCCAGCTTCATGTCGGCCAGCACCCGATACCCCGCGCTGCCATCGGCGGCGAGACTGCCCAAGGCGGCCAGCGCCTCGTCCCGCTTACCCTGCTCCAGCGCCTGAATGGCGGCGGCGAAGGCGGCCCCGGACTGGACGCGCTGCTTGGTCTGCCAAGTGCTCCAGCCCTGCCAGCCGGCCACCGACAACACCAGCGCCACGGCGGCGCCTACGGCCAGATTGCCGTATTTCCGCCAGAGCTGCTGCATCTGCTCGTGCCGCAGCTCGTCATCCACCTCTTGGATCAGCAGATTGGCCGAGGCATCGTCATTCTTGGTGGTCAAGGAAGGGCTCTCCAGAGATCGAACAGGCGTAACATAGTCTGCCCCGCCGCCAGAGGCAAACCTAGCGTGAGGTCAGAGGCTTACTCGCCCCTCCATTTAATGGAACAGCCCATGGACGGCACCTGAACGGAGGGGCCGCATCCGGCTTCCGCCACCTGGGCCATGGCCTCGAACAACTCGCGCCGGGCGTCGGCGGGACCGGCGTCGCGGCGCGATGCGTCCAGCCGTCCACGGTATTGCAGGCCAAGTCCGGCATCGAAACCGAAGAAATCCGGGGTGCATACGGCGCCATAGGCCCGCGCCACCTCTTGGGTCTCGTCCAGCAGATAGGGGAAGGTAAAGCCGTGGCGGGCAGCGAAGGTCTTCATGTTATCGAAGGAATCCTCGGGATAGGCGTGGGCGTCGTTGGACATGATGGCCGCAACGCCGATGCTCAGCCCCTGCAACTGCCGTGCGTCGCGCACCAACCGGTCCGCCACCGCCTGCACATAGGGGCAATGATTGCAGATGAACATGACCAGAAGACCCTTGGCGCCGCGCACGTCCGTCAGGCTCCACTGCCGTCCGTCGATGCCGGGCAGGTGGAAATGGGGGGCCTTCCAGCCGAAATCGCACACCGGCGTTTCCACCGCCATGACCACCTCCGCACGAATTAAGCTATGTTGGCCCAGCCTATGGGAAGAAACCCTTTGACCCTTGGCCGGCATTGGGCCGACAATATAGCGGATCGGACAATGGGGTCATAGAACATGATCAGGCGCATCGCCCCCCTGGCAGGGTTTCTGCTACTTTCCGGCTGCACTTGGATCGACCAAGAGGGCTTCAACGCAGGAATGTCGGCGCCCAGCCCCGCTGTGGCCCTGGTGAATCTTGAAGTCCTTAGCGTCATCAATACCAAGAAGACACTGACCGACCACGTGGCCACCTGGGTCACCGGCAAGGATTGCTCCACCATTCGCGCCCAGCGCGAGGGGGCATGGTGCACGGAATGGCCGGGTCCGCCGCCGCCGCAACAGCAGGTCTATTGCTATGCCTCGCTGGCGCGGCCCAGCTGCTATGCGCAGCCCTATAACGAAGGCAACGACCGCCTGATCGGCTTCGTGCCCGCCCCCACACCGTTGCGCCGCTGACCCTTCATCACCGGGACGCCCTGGCCAGAAGCGACGGACAGCTAGCGCCGCTCGCCCATGCGCTCGGCGATCTGGCGCATGGAATTGCCGATTTCCGGCTGATACTCGGCTAAGGTCGAGGCAAGACGATGACCCAAAGCGCGGTCGAATGGCCGGCCGCAGGCTTCGGCTTCAAGGATTTGGGCAAGCTGGCTGATGTCGTGCAGGCGGTAGTCCATGGCGGTCACTCCCTTGCAATAACCCAGTTATGGGGATTGCAATGCTGCAGTGCAACCGACAGTTCGATTACAAAACAGCAGTCTGGGCAGCGCCGTCCTGGGGCCGAGATTCCATCCGCGCGACGATCATGTTCAGACTGGCGCCGATATGGGGATGATCCAAGGCCACCAGACGTGCCAAGGCGACGGCATGTTCCCGATCGATCAGGTGGCCTTCGGATTCCGCCTCGATAAGGCTCGCCAATTGGCGAATGTCGTGCCACCGGCTCATAAGACGGGCTTTCCTAACCACGCTGACGTTGCGCGGATAATACCACCCACTTACGGTAGAGTGAATAGGGCCAGTGCCCTATTCTTGTGTCAGTTTGTGATACTACGGTACGACCAGTTGCGGGGCGGAGTGCTTTTTAAACGAAACCCGGCAGTCGCTCCCCGGCTTGTCATCCCGAACGAATATGAGGGATCTCCGCTGGCACGCCGGTTGGGGAGTTCGCATTGGCCAATGCTCAGGATGAGATTCCTCGCATGCGCTCGGAATGACAATTCCTGGGGGCCGCCTGGGGAAGCGGCTGCCGGTTTTGAGCTAAACCGGACAGCCGCGCGCCCTCAGTTCGTCTTGACGTTCCAGATGTCGCGGGCGTATTCGGCCACCGTGCGGTCGGACGAGAACTTGCCCATGCGGGCGACGTTCAGGATGGCCTTGCGGTTCCATTCGTCCGGATTGCGGTACAGCTGATCCACCCGATCCTGCGCCGCCATGTACAGCGCATAATCGGCGCTGAGCAGATAGTGGTCGCCATTGGTCAGCAGCTCGACCACCGAGCGGTAGCGGTCGGTCTGATCGGGCGAGAAATAGCCGCTGCCGATCATGTCCAACGCTTTCTTCAAATCGTCATTGCCGTTGATGGCGGCCATGGCGTCGTAGCCGTCAATACGGCGGCGGGCGACGTCCTGGGCCGTCAGGCCGAACAGGAACATGTTCTCCTCGCCCACTTCCTCGCAGATTTCCACATTGGCGCCGTCCCAGGTGCCGATGGTCAGCGCCCCGTTCATGGACATCTTCATGTTGCCGGTACCCGAAGCCTCGGTGCCGGCGGTGGAGATCTGTTCGGACAGTTCAGCCGCCGGCATGACCAGCTCGGCGGTGGAGACGTTGTAGTTGGGGACGAACACCACCTTGAGCTTAGTGCCCACCAGGGGATCGTTGTTGACCACGTCGGCCACGTCATTGATCAGCTTAATGATCATCTTAGCCACATGATAGCCCGGCGCCGCCTTGCCGCCGATGATCACGGTGCGCGGCACCACGTCCAAGGTCGGGTTGGCACGGATGCGCGAATAGCGGGTGACCACGTGCAGCACGTTCAGCAGCTGACGCTTGTATTCGTGGATGCGTTTGATCTGCACGTCGAACAGCGAGTCCACCTCAATGTCCACGCCCAAACGCTGGCCGATGACGAAGGCCAGATGCTGCTTGTTGGCGCGCTTGACGGCGGCGAAGGCCTTGCGGAAGGCGGCGTCCTCGGCAAACGGCTCCAGCTTCTTCAACTGGTCCAGATGGGTGGCCCAGCCCTTGCCGATTTTGGAATCGATCAGCTTGGACAAGTCCGGGTTGGCCGCCAGCAGCCAACGGCGCGGCGTGACGCCGTTGGTCTTGTTGTTGATCTTGCCGGGGCTGAGATGCTCGAAATCCGAGAAGATGGTGGATTTCATCAGGCCGGTATGGATGGCGGCGACGCCGTTGACCTTGTGGCTGCCGACCACCGCCAGATGGGCCATGCGCACGCGCCGGCCATTGTCCTCGCCGATGATGGAGACCCGGCGCAGCAGGTCCGAATCGCCGGGATGGCGGTGCCGCACGTCTTGCAGGAATTCGTGATTGATCTGGAACACGATTTCCATGTGACGCGGCAGGATGCGCTCGAACATGTCCACCGGCCAGGTTTCCAGCGCCTCGGGCAGCAGGGTGTGGTTGGTGTAGGCGCAGCAGCGCTTGGACAGGCCCCAGGCGCGGCTCCACTCCAACTGATGCTCGTCCACCAGCACACGCATCAGCTCGGCCACCACCAAGGCGGGGTGGGTGTCGTTCAGCTGGACGGCGACCTTTTCCGGCAGCATGTCCCAATCGGTATGGGACTTGCGGAAGCGGGCAAGGATGTCCTGGATGGACGCGGCGACGAAGAAGTATTCCTGCTTGAAGCGGAGCTCCTTGCCGCGCGAAGTGATGTCCGACGGGTACAGCACCTTGGACAGCGTCTCGGATTCGTTCTTATCGCGCACGGCTTCGATATAATTGCCGGCGTTGAAGTACTTCAGATCGAATTCGCGGGTGGATTTGGCCGACCACAGGCGCAGATTGTTTACGGTTTTGCCGTCGTAGCCAGGGATGGGAATGTCATAGGCCATGGCCATGACTTCCTCGGTGTCCATCCACTGAGCGCGGGTCTGGCCCAGCACGTCCTTGTAATGGACCACGCGGCCACCGAAGCGCACCGGATAGATTACGCCGGGCCGGGGGAATTCCCACGGATTGCCGTAGCGCAGCCAGTTCTCGGGGCTTTCCACCTGCCAGCCATGCTCGATGTGCTGGGTGAACATGCCGTAATCGTAGCGGATGCCATAGCCGAAGCCGGCGACGCCCTGAGACGCCATGGAATCCAGCAAACAGGCAGCCAGACGGCCCAAGCCGCCATTGCCCAGCGCCGCTTCCACTTCCCAGCCGACGATCTCGTCGAAATCCAGGCCCATCTCGTCGATGGCGGCCTTGAACTGGTCGTACATGCCCAGATTGATCATGGAATTAACCAGCGTACGGCCGATCAGAAATTCCATGGACATGTAATAGACGCGCTTCTGGTCCTGCTCGTAATAGCGGTTGAGCGTGGGCATCCAGCGTTCGGACAGCCGATCGCGAACCGTATAGGCGGCGGCCATGAACCAATCGCGCGCGGTGGCGCTGACGGGCTCCTTGCCGACAGAGTACAGCAGGTGGCTGGCGAGGCTGTCGCGGATACCCTTGACGTCACCGTCAAGACGCTTCACCTCGGAGGGCCCGACACGGCTCATTCTACGTCCTTCCCGCCTATGGAATACCGCTTAGGGAGTGGCCCGGAGCCCCCCCTGAAGTCAAGGCGATTCATTCGCGAATTGGGCTATTTGGCGTGCAGAAGTGGAATTATCACAGTTCTGCGGTCGCCAAAGGCGCGCATTGGGTCGCAACGCACAGATGGCCGACGCCGCCTAGCCATTGTCAACCCGAACGAATGTGAGGGATTTCCGCTTGGCACACCGCGTCAGAACCGGCACGCGCCCTACCAGGATGAGATCCCTCACATTCGTTCGGGGTGCCTTTCGACGCGATCGCCAACCCCCAAAAGAAAAGGGGTAGCCGAAGCTACCCCTTAACCTTCAGAACATGTTTCCCAGGCCGCGCTGAACCACACCACCCGCCAATGACGGAAGGTATAAGCCTAGCGCTAGCGCCCGGGCTAACAGCCCTTAGACTTCACGCAGGTTCGCGGCCGAAACCTTGCCCTGCTGGCCCTTTTGCAGCTCATAGCTGATCTTTTGGCCTTCCTGCAGAGAGCCGAGGCCCGAGCGCTCAACGTCCGAGATATGAACGAACACGTCCTTCGAGCCATCTTCCGGCTGAATGAAGCCATAACCCTTGGTCGCGTTGAACCACTTGACGGTGCCGACAGACATAGTATTTCCAATGCAGCTAAGTGCCGTCACGCGGTAATCGCGCGGCGGATCAGACTTTAACGTAGGGCGGGGTAGCAGGCTCGGCGCTCGATCACGAGCTTTGAGAGCAGGCCGAACAACGAAAGTTTGATGAAGGGAATTTAGGCCGTTCTGCGGCCATTTGCAATTCAAACTTTCGTTCTGGCCAAAATATCAGTCCCCCACCCCATCTGGCACCGCAACGCCTTCCAACAATGCCATGGGGAAAGCGGCGAATAAATCGGTCGCCGCCAGCACCATGGCGCCGCGCCGAGCCACCGGTTCGACGGTGCGGCCCGACAGCAAATCCCTGAACGGCCCGCCGCGCCGGGGCGCTTCCACATGGATGCCGCGCCATGCCGCGCCCAAGGGAGCAATGGCGCCATCGGACCACAGCCGGGCGGTCTGCACCGGCACGACCACCACCATTTGGGCATCGCCATGCAAACGGGCGAAGGCCACCACATTGGCGGCACGAGGGCCGCGCACCAGCAGGGGACGATAAGTGCCCTCGGCGAACAAAGCGGGGTGGCGGTGGCGAAGATCCAGGGTGCGACGGATCAGCGCCTGCTTTACCGCGCCGTCCTGCCAGCGCGCCACCTCTGCCGGCAGGGGGCCGTCCAAACTGTCCAACAACCGGCGGCGCAAATCGTAGTCCACCGGGCGGCGGTTGTCGGGGTCAACCATGGACAGGTCCCACAGCTCGGTCCCTTGATAGATGTCGGGCACGCCGGGCACGGTCAGCTTCAACAGGGTTTGCGCCAAGCCGTTCAACTGCCCCACCGGCAGCACCCGGCGGCGGAAGGCCAGGAAGTCGTCCAGGAACGGGTTCCGCCGGTTGGTCTCCAGAATGCGGTGGACGAATTCCACCACCGCCTGCTCATAGGCCTCATCCGGATGGGCCCATGAGGTGCGCCGCTTGGCCTCCTTCATCACCTTGACCACCACCGCCGACAGGCGAGCATCGAAGCCGGCATCATCGTTGGGCCAAGCCCCCACCAGGGTCTGGTAGATCCAGATTTCGTCATTGGGCTCGGGCGCCGGGCCGGTTTCCAGCATTTTGCGGAACGATTGGTTGAGCTGGCCCCAGCGCTCCACATGCTGGCGCCATTCATCGGGCAGTTCGGACAGCACGTCGATGCGGACGCGGGTGTCCTCGCCGCGCTTGGTGTCGTGGGTGGCGGTGGCGAGAAGGGCGTGGGGATGAAGGCGGGCACGCGCCCGGTTGGCCTGATGGAACCCGGTAACCGAGACGCCGAAGCGCGTGGGCTCACCGCCCACCTCGTTCAACGAGATCAGGCGGTTGTAGCGGTACAAGGCGGTGTCCTCGAACCCCTTCGCCATGACCGGGCCGGTGTATTGCTGCAGCCGCATGGCGAAATCCACCACGGCGCGGCGCGAGTACAGCCCGTCCTTGGCCAGCGAGGTGTCCAGCATGGCGGCGACGAAATCGAACACGGTGGCGTCCATGCCGGTTTGCCGCCGCGCCTTAGCCATGGCCCATTCGATGTAGCGACGATCGGTATCGGTGACCCGGCGAGAGGTCACATAGGTGCGATAGACCGGTAGGCAGGCCACCACCTCTTTCAACGCCTGGACCAGCACCGACAGGGTGAAATCCCGCGAGCGCCAATGGGAAGCGGCGATGCGCCCTAACCGCCCGGCCAGCACTCGCAATTCAGCGGCCATGTGTTCGTCAATAATGCGCTTCTTGGCCTCGATGACCTCATGTTCGAAATTCATCTCGAAGCCGATGAAGCGCGCATAGATGGCCCCCAGCGCCGCCTCGCCGTCGGCGTCCACGAACAGGCCGTTGACCAGATTGGCGTATTCGTAGCCCGTCGTTCCGGCCACCGGCCAGTCGCGGCGCAGCGGCTCGTGATAGGCCAGGATTTTCTCCACCCACAGCAATAACGGCTGGTCACCGGCGTCGCGCACGGGCCGGCCCAGCGCCTCGCCCGCCTGGGCCTGAAGGTGACGGCAATACTCGGCGGGATTGAACAGGCCATCCACATGGTCGATGCGCAGGCCTTGGATCAGCCCGGCGCGGATCATGTCCAAGGTCAGGCGGTGGGCGCGGGCGAACAGTTCCGGCTCCTCGACCATGCGCAAAGCGGCGAGATCGTTGATGTCGAAGAAGCGGCGGTAGTGGTTCCGCCATTGTTCCGGGGTTCCGGACTATCCGAATAAGCCTTTGTAAAAATTGGGATTTCTCGACAAACGGGCAAACGGCTAGCGCCGAAATTGCCGCCTAATACGTGTGGGTAACCGGCTGATTTTGACCACTTCGGGATATGGACGTGGCAACGGCGTGGCAACCGATTGCGCCCTCGCCCCCCTTAACCACATCCCCCTGGAGACCAATGGAGAACAGGATGGCTGAGAATCGCGGGGTGAAACTGACGCCACGGCAATGGGCGAATTTGGCCTTCGATCCGGCCCAGGCGGCGGGAAAGAAAGAAGTCATTTATAAGGACACCGTCACCCGCGGCCTGGAATTGCGGCTTTCGCCCACCAGCCGCGCTTGGCGGTATCGCTATCGCTATGCCAGCCAAGAGGCCCGGCGGATCACCATCGGCGATGCCAATCTGATCGGCTACGACGCCGCGAAAAAGCAGGCGGATTCCTACAATCTGGAACTGGATCATGGCCGCGATCCCAGCCTGATCGATTACCGCCCGAAGACCGCCAGCACCCTGCGCCATGTGGTGGATCACTACATGACCAAGCTGTCGGACGAGACCACCACAAAGGACAATGTCGCCCGCGTGGTCAAACGGCTGCTGACCGATCACGGCGACCGACCGCTCATTAATTTGGACAGCCGGTTGATCCACGGCTGGCTTAACCAAACCATGTGGCGGGCGGCCATCGCGAGTGACCTTCAAAAGATTTCCAGCCGAAAAATGGCGTCATCGCTGTATCGCCACGTGAACGGCGGTGTGGAAGTCAGAGCGTGCGGTCTGACCAGTGCCCTGGTGCGCTATATGACCTCCGCCTTCAACCGGGCCATGAGCCCCATCAGCGGCCTGGACATGCCACCGGGCTACAAGAATCCCTTCAGCAACATGCTGTCGGAACTCACCTGGATGAAGGACTACTTGCCGGACAGCTATGCCCGATCCTGGGGCAGCGAGGAATGGAAGGACATCATGGCCGGCCTGGACGCTTGCTATCTGGCGGCGCGGATCAAGGACACCCTGGATCACCGCTCGGGCCCCTCGCCCACTGGGTTGCGCTGCCTTCACCTGATCATGCTGACCGGCACCCGCCCCGAGGAAATACAGTCGCTGCGGTGGGACCAGTTGGAGCCGTGTTCCACCGTCATCGGGGGAACCACCTTCAAAGTGGCCCGGATCGTCAAGGACCGGCACAAGACGTGGGGCAAGACCGGGCGGCCCCGGCAGATCATCGTCGCCAAACTGGGTATGAAGGTGCTGGAGGACCAAAAGAATTGGCTGCACGCCAACGGCCTTTCCGCCAGCCCCTGGGTTTTTCCCACACCGGGCGGCAAGCGCACCCGGAAAGACGGAAGCCCCGCCAAGCCCTACCTTGCCGACGTCAAGGATTATGCCAAAGCGGTGTCCGAGCGGTGTCAGCGGAACCTTGACCTGCAAACCTACAATTTTCGATCCGCCTACATCAATTTCGCCCTGGACTCCCTGGGCATGAATTGGCTGGAGGTGGTCGCCGAGAATGTCGGCCATGTGAACAGCTCCACCACCCTGCGCTATTATCAGAGGAACCGCTTGGACAAGCTCATCGAGGGGGCGGTGAAAGCCGATCACGCCTTCGCGGAAATGATCGGATCGGGACGCCGTTGATGGTTGTCGTCAATGCTGAACGGGAGACAGCAGCGCCGCTAACAACGGGTGAAGTTTGGCGGCGAAAGGGTTAACCACGGTGACGCCACGCCAAGTGAACCCATCCTGCAGATCCTCGGAGAGCAGCAGCCGGCAACGGGCGTCAGCGGCCACCGCCAGAATCAGGGCATCCCAAATCTGCAAACCATGATCGGCCACCAGATCCATGGCCGCCAACAAGGCTTGGTCGGTGGTGTCATGCACCGGCATGGCATCGCGCCAAGACAGAATCGCCGCACGGGCGTCAGCCCCGCTACGCTTCACCTTGGCGGTCAGAACGCGGAACAACTCGCCCAGAACCTGCACGGGAAGGATGGCCGCGCCTTCCGGCAGCGCTCGGATGACGTCCAGCGCCTTGGCTTGCCGGGCACTGTCGTTGACGCCCTCGGCATAGGCTAACAGGTTAGTGTCGAGGGCGACGATCATGCTGAGACCTCGTCCTCATACAATTCATCGCGGTTCCAGGTGACGCCAACGGCAGGCTGGCCCTGCAACCGGGCCAGCAACGCCTGCCGCGCCGTCTTCGGCTCGGCCCCTCCGGAAGTCGCAGGCTTGATGGTGGCCACGGGCATCCCCCGCGAGGTGACCGTCACCGTCTCCCCGGCCTGCACGTCACGCAACAGGCGGGAGAAATGACGATTGGCATCGGCGGCAGAAATATTACGCATCGGACACCTCGGGCGTTGATCGAGGGCATTATCAGAGCGGTGAGGATTCGAAGGCAAGCGCAATGTAGTGAGATCACTACTTTTGTTGGGGTGGGTTCATCGCCCATGCCCAAGATCGTGGCTGTGCGTGATGATGGGCCGGCCTTGGTAGAACATCACCCGATCTCCCGGTTCCACGTCGCGGGCAGCCTCCTGCGCCTTGCGGGTGGCGGCCTGGAGGTAATGGATGCCGCCCTGCTGCCATACCAAAGCGGGGCCGCCGCCCGGGTCGCGCTGGCCGAGATAGGTGAACTCGCCACCGAGGGCTGCCGACCACGGCTGATATGGGGCCGCTGCCGGGGCGGGGTCATTAGGACGAGCGGCCGGGGCCGGCGGCTTAGGCATTTGGGGGACGTCATAGGACGCAGGGCGGGGTATGCCGGTCTCGCGCCGGGCCAGTTGGGAAAGCGCCTGGGTGTCGCCCCGCGATGCTTCGCGTTGCAGCCAGTCGGGCCAGGGCGTCAGCGGATGCTCGGAGCGGATCTTGGCGATGCCGTCCTTCTCCTCCTGGCGGGAACGGACCAGCAGGGTGCCGCGCTGGCGGGCCAGTTCGCGGTATCGGGCCGGCTTGTCGGGCGCCAGCGCGGCCAGCCAGTCATGGGCCAGTTTCTGCCGTTCCTCGCGGTGCCACAGCGCCACCTGCTGGCGGAACAGGCGCTGCTCGCTCCGCCACGCGGTGATGCGCCGCGCCCGCGTTTCCACCACCGCCTGCCGTTCCGCCCGATAGCGGGCGACAAGCGGCGGCACCCTAGCCTGATCCAGCGGACGCGGTTGATAGGTCTGCCGCGCCACCTCTTTGCCTTGGGCCGGCTGATAGGGACCACAGGCTTTGACCAAGGCGCCCATGGACAGGCTGCGGTCGACACTGGAGGCCTTCACCGCGCGGTCGGGTTTGGTGACATCTGCAAGCACCAGCCCGGCGCCACGCGGTTTGATCTCCAGGCCGTGCAGGGCGGCCGCCTTGTGCAGTTCTGGCCAGCCCTTCTCCTTGGCCGCCAGCAGATCGTCACGGGCATTGTCGCGCACCCAACGGGCGAAGCTCGCCAAGCCCGAATGGGCTTCCATGTCGGCCGCCCGGCCCTTCACCAGCGCCAGTGAGGCATCGTCGCGGCCGAGTCCGTGATGGGTGCGGGTGAGGCCCAGCGCCATCTCCAACTCGTGGCATGCCGTCATCAGCTTACGCTGGCCGAAGGACGGATCGGCGCATTTGAAGGTCTCGGGATGAACGCGATTAAGCGCCACGTGCAGATGGGCATGGTCGGTGTTGACGTGCAGCGCCGACAGCCGTTGATGGTCGGCCATGCCCAAAGCGGCGCACAGGGTATCCTCGATCTGGTGCAATTGCCTATCGCTGGGCCGTTCACCAGCCGGGAAGGACACCACCAGATGCAGCGTCTTGTTGGCGGCGCGGCTGTTGCACGCCTGGGTGTTGCGGATCTGCAGCATGGCCAGCCGTACCTCGTCGGTGCCGCAATTGGTGACGCGAGACCACGCCACCTTCTTGCCGCCATGGGCGTCGTCGGTGACATAGAGCGCGAGCCGTTCCGCCGCAGTGCTGCGACCCTCGGCCTTGGCATCGGTGATGTAGCGCCCCAGCCGGACGAAATCGCCACTGGTGCGAGCGGGAACGATCTTGGCGATCATGCCAGCCGCTCCACCTGGGCGGCCAACTGGTCGCGCAGCCGGGCGATCCGGGCGGCCAGTGCTGACGTCCCCGCCAGCCGCTGCACCTCGCCCAATTCGCCATCGTTGGTGGTCATGCCCTTGCTCCCTTGCCATCGCGTCGAGCCGCAGGCGATGTAAGCAACCGGGTTTGTGGGCCCACAAACCACATCTTGTCACCGCTTCACTCTGCACAAGCAAGATAATCCCCGCGCAACTCAGCGGAACAGAGCGCAAGTGTGGCTATCTGTATGAAACGGAGCGTAACTCCGCCGAACTCAGCACAAGGCCGAACGAGTCCTCAACATTCCAGAAAAAGGACATGCCGATACCATGACCTTCGGCGATAGGACTTGCGGAATCAGAGAGCGGCGCCGTTTTGCCCCGATGGGACTACCGCCTTCGGCGGGTGGCGGGACAATCCGGACCGCCCATATGTCTAGACAGGATGGCGACGGACGAGCAATCAACCCGACCCATCCCACAGAAGGCTCGCCCCACGAGGGACGGGCCTTCTGCATGTTTGCGACATTGTTGGCGAAGTAGACCGCGCCGGCCGCAGGCCGGCGCGCCGGGGGCTACCCCTTTCGGGCTATCCATTGGAGAGTGGCCGCGTCCCCGAAGAGACGCGGCCCTTGGCTTACGAGACCTTATCCAACAGCCGCTTGGCCCGCTGTTCCATCTCAAGCCGCGCGTCCTGGTGCTCCTTGGCGCGCGCCACGGCGGTGATGCCCTGGACGAAGTCAAAGATGCTCTCGGCCGCCCTGCCGCCCAGGGGCGACCGACCCGCACCGCTTGCGGCCGCAGCGCCAGCGGAGGACGGGCGGCGTCCGATTTTTTGTCTGGCGATGCGAAGCCGCTCTGCGGCGGCGGA
>JACMLB010000299.1 GCA_014379805.1 Rhodospirillales bacterium
CAACACAGGCAACAAGATATCTCTTCCGATTCCGATAAACGTTTGATATAAAAGGAAAATTAGGCTGGCTGGGGGACTAGGATTCGAACCTAGACTGGCGGAGTCAGAGTCCGCTGTCCTACCGTTAGACGATCCCCCAACAAGCGGCGCTTGCCGGTGCGACGGGTGGGGCACCTTGGAAAGGGCGGTCCGTCGCGAGAGGCGCACCTTTTACATAAGAATTCAGAGCTTGGGAAGGGAAAAATTGCGCGGTTGGGGTGCTTTGCGCAAAGCGTTTGGGCCGCCCTGACATTTTCCTTGGGGGCGCCGGGTTTTGACGGGTAACATTAGGGCTGCCCTAACCACGCCCTTAAGGGCTCGGCATCTCCCCGCACCATGCCAATCGCGATCGTGAGTCCCCGTTGAGTTTCGTTCCTCCTTCGCCACCGCCGCCCGGTGACACCATTTATGCCGCGCTTGATCTCGGCACCAACAATTGCCGCATGCTGGTGGCGCGTCCGCTTGCCCGGGGGTTCCGGGTCATCGACGCCTTCTCGCGCATTACCCGGCTGGGCGAAGGACTGGCGACCAGCGGGGTTCTGTCCGAGGACGCCATGGCACGCACCGTGGTGGCGCTGCGGGCCTGCGCCGACAAGATGGCGCGCAACCGGGTCACCCGTGTGCGTCTGGTGGCCACCGAGGCCTGCCGCCGCGCCGCCAATCACGCCGATTTCGCCGCACGCGTTTCCGCCGAGACCGGGCTGGCGCTCGACATCATCTCGGCTGAGGAAGAGGCCGGGCTGGCCCTGGGCGGCTGTGCCTCGCTCATGCGGCCCACCGTGCCGTGGGCGCTGGTGTTCGACATCGGCGGCGGCTCCACCGAGTTGGTGTGGGTAAAGAATTCAGCAAACACCCACCGCGTCATGGGCGTCCAATCCCTGCCGGTGGGCGTGGTTACATTGGCCGAGGAAATGGGCGCACGGCTCGACACCGCCGAAGGCTATGCCGCCGCCGTCGCCGATATCAGCCTTAGGCTGGCGCCGTTCGAGGCGCGCCACGCCATTTCCCGGCGTCTGCTCGAGGGCAGCGTGCAGATGCTGGGCACCTCGGGCACCGTCACCACTTTGGCCGCCCTGCACCTGAATCTGGAGCGCTATGAGCGCGCTTTGGTGGACGGGGTGGATTTGCATTTCGACGACATTGCCGCCGTCACCGCACGGCTGAACGCCATGAATGCGGCAGACCGCGCCCGCCATCCCTGCATCGGACCCGAACGGGCTGATCTGGTGCTGGCCGGCTGCGCCATTTTGGAAGCCATGTGCCGCTTGTGGCCGCTGGCATCCCTGCGCGTGGCCGACCGGGGCGTGCGCGAAGGGCTGCTGCTATCGATGATGGGCGAGGACGCGCGCCGTCCCGCCTTAGGAGAAGTTTAATGGCGACCAAACCTACCAAGCCCAACAGCGGACGCGGGGGCGTTGCCAGCACGGGCAGCCGCATGCTGTTCGAGAAGGTCAAGACCGCCAAGAAGCGCAAGCCGTCTTCGACCCGCTGGCTGCAGCGCCAGCTCAACGACCCCTATGTGCACGAGGCCCGCAAGCTGGGCTATCGTTCGCGCGCCGCCTTCAAGCTGCTGGAGTTGGACGATCGCTTCCACATCCTGAAGCCCGGCCTGCGCGTGGTCGATCTGGGCGCCGCCCCCGGCGGTTGGACCCAGGTTGCCGTGGCCCGCGTGGGAACGCAAGGCAAGGTGGTCGGCATGGACATCCTGGAATACGATCCGGTGCCCGGTGCTATTTCCATGCAGGGCGACTTCCTGGCCGACGATTCGCCGGACCGGCTGAAGGATGCCCTGGGTGGCCCCGCCGATGTGGTGGTATCCGACATGGCGGCGCCCACCACCGGCCATCCGCCCACCGACCATCTGCGCATCATCGCTCTGGTGGAGGTGGCGCTGCACTTTGCTTTGGAAGTGCTGGCCCCCGGCGGCACCTTCGTGGCCAAGGTGTTCCAGGGCGGCACCGAAAAGACCCTGCTGGACATGCTGAAAAAGAACTTCACCCTGGTCCGCCACGCCAAGCCGCCGGCCAGCCGCAAGGAATCGGCGGAGACCTATGTGGTGGCGACCGGGTTCAAGGGGGTGAGCGAAGACGTAGATACGGGTGAGGACGAGGACTGACTTCAGGAATTCGCCTTCTCCCTCAGCCTCTGCTTCAGCTCCTTGACGGTAACACCACCTACTGCAATGTGCTCATCCGGCAATTCGTGAATTGATACGTAGAAAAGCTCCTTCGGAATCCCGGTGACTTTTGCGGAAACATCGGTCAATTGCTGGATCAAGTCAGCCTTGACCTCTTTCTTCAATTCGCCGCACTCAAAAATAATCATAGGCATGGCTCACCCTCGGGCTTGTATGGCTGCAGCAGCTGAAACAAACCCTGATGGTGCCAATCTGGGGTTGAAAAAACAACCTAATGCGACAGCATCTCGCTGAGATGGGTCTCCAGCTCGCGCGGGGTGGCCTTGCACAGGTTCTTTTCCAGCGCGCCCACCACCATGCGCCGGGTCTCGGGCGCCATGCTGTCTTCCACGTCGCGCAGGACCATCTGTGGGCCGACCATGACCAAATGGCGGAACAGGCTGGTGCGGGCGGCGCGGTCAAGCTGGCCGGCAAGGCGGTCGGCGAAGGTGCGGCCGCTGTCGGGCACGCCGAACCCCATGACCGGTTCCAGCGCATAAGCCGGGGCGTCGCAGTGATAGAATTGGGCGTGGGCACCGTCTGATACGCAGACCCAGGTCTCGGACGAGCACATGGCAACCTCCCTTGCAGAGCCGCCGAGGGGGCTTCCAAAGACAGGTTCGCCGCGCCCCGTCACAAGGCCCCTCGCACCAAGATGCCTACTATACCATATCCAACTTGAGTTGGCTGCCATGGCGTGCTTGAGAGACTGGCCATATTGTGTATGATAGCGCGCCACTACTCCCCGGAGGTGGCATGGAAATCAAGGAAGCCCTCACGTTCGACGATGTTCTGCTGGTCCCAGCGGAATCGGACGTGTTGCCTGCGCAGGTCAATACCCGCTCCCGCATCACTCGCTCCATCGAACTCGGCATCCCGCTGGCCTCGGCGGCCATGGATACGGTCACGGAAGCGCGTCTGGCCATCG
>JACMLB010000300.1 GCA_014379805.1 Rhodospirillales bacterium
CCCTTTCCAGCCCGATCGCGCAGCTCAGCGGCGATGGCGCTAATATCAGACATATCGTATCTCCATACACGAAGGGCGCGGCCTCCAGGGGTGCCGCGCCGAAGGGGCATCGTTTACACCGGTGCGCCGTTGATTTCAATGGGATTGAGTCCATTTCAGGAGTATCCCCACGCCATGAACACCGATCGCCTGACCAGCCAACTCGCCTTCGTGCTGGAGTTGGACAAACTGAAAACCATCCTGCGCCAGACCCTGCTGACCGATTCGTCGCGCCAGGAAAACGACGCTGAGCATTCCTGGCACGTGGCCATGATGGCGGTGCTGCTGGCCGAATATGCGCCCGAGGGCGCCGACCCGCTGGCCGCCTCGCGCATGCTCTTGTTCCACGACGTGGTGGAGATCGACGCCGGCGATACCTTCATCCATGACGACAAGGGCAATGCCGACAAGGCCGCGCGCGAAACCAAAGCAGCCGACCGGCTGTATGGCATGCTGCCCGCCGACCAAGCCGCCAACCTGCGCGCCTTGTGGGACGAGTATGAAGAGCGCGCCACCCCCACCGCCCGCTTCGCCGATGCGCTGGACCGCTTGCAGCCCATCATGAACAACTTCGCCACCGAGGGCGGCACCTGGAAGTCCAACCACGTCACCGCCGATAAGGTGCTGAAGCTGGTTGAGCGCATCAGTGCCGGTGCCCCCGTTTTGGGCGACTACGCCAAGGGATTGGTAGAGGAATCCGTACGGCGCGGCTATCTGGCGCCGGCGCCTTAACGCATACCCCGTCTGCGGCGCCCCCGCCTTGCCGTGGGTCGCGCGGCACCGGTAATGTGACGGTATGACCACATCATCCGCCCGCGCAGTCCTGGCTCTGCGCGACTTCCGCTATTTCCTCGGCTCCCGCTTCCTGTCCGCCATTGCGTTGCAGATGGTTGGCGTGGCGGTGGGCTGGCAGGTGTACGACCTGACCGGCGACCCGCTGCATCTGGGCTATGTGGGGCTGGCGCAGTTCCTGCCCGGCTTTGCCTGCGCCCTGCCCGGTGGCCACGTGGCCGACCGCTTCGAGCGCCGCCACATATTGCTGGTCTGCATGGCGGTGGAAGGGTTGTGTATCCTGGCCCTGATGGGCGTGGCGCTGTCATCCCAGCCGTCGCTGATGGTGCTGTATCCGGTGTTGGCGGTGATGGGAGCAACCCGAGCCTTTCTCCACCCAGCCAGCCAGTCGCTGGTGCCCCTGCTGGTTCCGGCGGAATTATTCCCCCGCGCGGTGGCGTGGAGTTCCACCTCGTGGCAGGTTGCGGTGATCGCCGGCCCTGCCTTGGGCGGATTGCTTTATGCCTTGGGCGCCGCCGCCGTTTACGGCACCGCCGCCTGCCTGTTGCTGATGGCGGCCCTGTCGGTGTCGCGCCTGAAGACCCGATTGCAGGTCCATGCGGCCATCGAAACCGGGCTTGAGGGCCTGCTGGCCGGCGTGCGCTATGTGCTGAGCCGCAAGGACATCCTGGGCGCCGTGTCCCTGGACTTGTTCGCCGTCCTGCTGGGCGGCGCCACCGCGCTGCTGCCGATCTATGCCCGCGATATCCTGATGGTCGGGCCATTGGGCTTGGGCCTGCTGCGCGCCGCCCCGGCTGCCGGCGCCGCCATGATGGCGCTGTTGCTCGCCCACCGGCCCTTGAATTCCCAAGCCGGCCACAAGCTGTTCCTGGCGGTCGCCGTGTTCGGCCTCGCCACCATCGTATTTGGCCTGTCCACCAGCTTCTGGCTGTCCCTGGCCGCTTTGATGGTGCTGGGCGCCAGCGACATGATCAGCGTGGTGGTGCGCCAAACCCTGGTGCAAGTGCGTACCCCCGATGCCATGCGTGGCCGGGTCAGCGCGGTGAACTGGGTGTTCATCGGCGCCAGCAACGAATTGGGCGAGTTCGAGTCCGGCCTGACCGCCGCTTGGTTCGGCGTGGTTCCCGCAGTCATCATCGGCGGGATTGGCACCTTGGTGGTGGCCGGAGTGTGGGCATGGCGCTTCCCGGCCCTGCGGAAAGTGGACCGGCTGAGCTAGCGCACCGTCCCTCAGCAGAAGACCCTTCCCATCTTCACCGTTAATTGCATTTTTACGCGTACTGGCTTAGCATCGGTGGTGGCAGCTTCGCCAACGGATGCGAAAAGGTGAGCCATGCAGATTGAGCGCGCGACCACCACGCCGACATCGCCCGTGGTAAGCGGCAAAGCCGCCATCACCCCATCGCCGACCGCATCGGGCACCGCCAATACCACGGTGTCCACGCCGTTGACCGGCGGTCAGCTGACCTCTGGCTCGGCATTACAGTCCGACACCAACTGGCCCGACACCGTGGAGGCCAATGCCTCGGCGGTTGCGGCAGCCTATGCCCATCGCATGGAGCCCGACGAGGAACTCGCCGCGCGGGTGGATCGGGAAACCCAGAAGCTGGCCGACACCCTGATGGAGCGGCTGCGCGACAAACACATTCCCACCGACGAGCCCCTGCGCCTGCGGGTGGATTCGTCCGGGACCGTCCATGCTGAGGGGCCGTTCAAGGAAAAGATCGAAAAGCTGTTCACCGAAGACCGCGAACTAGCCAAGCAGTTCAAGGACATGGCCGGGCTGAACGCGCTGGTCGCCCTGAACAAGCTGACACGGCTGCACCACGAAGAATTGAAGCAAGCCAGGAATGACGACGAGCGTCAGGAGGCCCGCGACCGCTATACCGCCCGCAGCGTCCAGCTTCAGAAGGTGTCGGGCACCATGATACTCGCTGGCGGACAATTATTCTCCGCCGCACGCGGCTTCGCCGATTCCCTAAGCGCCGCTTAAAGAACGCGCTAGGCTGTCACAGTCTCCGTAGATAGCATGTCCGCTGGCATTTCATGAATTCCTGCGGGGGCTGCACGTGCGAGCGCAATGCCTGATCATCTCGACGCTGACCCTTCAAGCGTCCATTGACACCATGCTCTCCGACTTGGGCGCGGCCCTCAGCCGCGCAGGCGTTTTCACCCGAGTGTTACTTGATACGCCCCAAACGCCTAACCCTGCCTTGGTGCAGGGATTAATTGCCGACCTTCGCAATTACGATGGCCCGCGTTTCGTTATCGACGTAAACGGCAAGACGCAATTCTTTCTTAAGACCGCAGCGGGGGAGCCCATCTCCGTCCACGACGCGTGGAATATCCCCCGTTTATCGTTTTTTGAATCCAGCCCGCTCAACCACCTCTCTCACCTGGCCACCGCGCCGAAAAATCTCGCCATCTCCGTAGTAGACCCATCACATCTGCGTGCCCTGAAACATTTGGGGCTGCCAACCCGGGCGGCCTTGCTGTCGCCCGGACCGCAACCGCTTCACGACGTGCCGCAAACCACGAAGCGCCCCATCGACGTGCTGTTCATGGGAAATCTTGGCCCCGTGCCGAGCGAAGCGGAGTGGCTGGCGTCCTTGGATTTGGGCCCCACGGTCCGGGCGGCTCAGCGCGCATTCGACAACCACTGGCACGGAGAAGGCGACACCTTGTCTGCCGTGCTGGCTGCCTGCAGCGAAGAGGATAGCCCCGCCCCTTCCCTTGGCGGCCCGGTTAACCCTGGCCATTGAAGGGCGAGCCAACGCCATGCAGCGAATTGCCGCCCTGCAGGCCATACGGAGCGCATCCGTTCATGTCATGGGGGCGATCGACCCGACGATTCGCCTGCCCGATACGTGTGTGCGGATTGGCCCGGCCTCGTTCGCGCATGGCCTGGCGCTCATGGAACAGACGAAGCTTTTACTCAACTTCATGCCCTTTCGTGGCGGCGCCCACGAGCGGGTCTTCTATGGCCTGTCGCGGGGGGCTTGCAGCCTATCCGACGGATCCAGCCTGCTGGAGGCAGGTGCGCAACCAGACGAGGGGGGCGTCATCTTCCGCGCGCCCCCTGAGCGCCTCGACCAGCAGGTGGCCGAATTGATCGGCACCCCAGGGGCGCTCGACCGGCGCCGCGACACCCTGCTCATGCTCCGCAAACTGGGCGAGAGCTGCCACATCCACACGGTGCTGGACGGCGGCTGCGGTGAGGGGACCTATAGGACACTGTTGGGGCCGCATCTGCCGGGGGCCAAATGGATCGGCATCGAGGTGTGGCAGCCCTATGTGGACGCGTTCAAGCTGGCGGAACGTTATGACAGGCTTGTGGTTGAAGACCTTCGGCGAGCCGCTTTCGACAAGTTCGGCCCGGTGGACCTAGCCATTTTCGGCGACGTGCTGGAGCACATGACCAAGAGCGAGGCCATGGACGTGGTTGCCCGCGCCAGTGCCGTTGCGCCCTATGTGCTGATCTCCATTCCGGTGGTCGAATATGCCCAGGACGAGACGTTCGGGAACCCCTATGAAGTCCACGTGAAGGACGATTGGGACCATTATGAAGTGATGCGAACCTTCCCCGGCATCACCGCATTTTTCATCCACGACCATATCGGGGTGTATTTGCTGACGACGACGGCGGAAGCCTCCACCAACGTCACCCAATTGCAGCACGTCATCCCGGCTTTGGTCCGCCAGCAATGCCCCAACGACCGCATGGCGTGGGGCGCGTGGCAAATGGAAAACCACCTCTGAAGGGTGCGCTGCTTACCCGCCTCCCCCCATCTCCCACTCGCCACACTTCCCCCTTTGCCATCCGCCCCGCCTTGCGCTATAAACCGTCGCTCTCGCACGTCCGAGACCAGCGCACCCGTAGCTCAGCTGGATAGAGCGCTGCCCTCCGAAGGCAGAGGCCACTGGTTCGAATCCAGTCGGGTGCACCAATCTTCTCAAAGACTTAGCGCCTTTCCCTCCATACCGGCTTAGAGCCGGGTAAGCAGGGGGTAAGCAGCAGACCAAAAATCATATGCCGGGGGCGCCTTAAAGCACCGTGCGGCAGGCCGTCCTTTCTTGCCCCATAAATCGAGGCCAGGGCACGCAGATGTTACGTTGTAACGTCCCGCGCCTGCCCGCCAATGGCCCCACCAGCGTGGCGACAGATGCAGCCTCGTGCGCGTATGAGCCTGCAACCGGCCCTGCAGCCAACCCCCTTATGGCCGGATAGGCCAACGACAGATGGCAGCCCCACAAGCTGAAACCCCGCCAGCAGGGGGAATGCTGACGGGGTTCGGGGTTCGTCCAGAGGAGAAGTCCAGCCACTCTCGCTATTTGGCGCGCACGGCGCCGGTCGGCAACCCCGCCCGAAGGCATGGCCTGATATCCGCTTCGCCCGGTGTTTCGCCGCAGCTAGCGCGCCTATCCTCTTTCAAAAGTCGGGGTGGAATGATGGGCCTGAGCGAATTGCGGATCAGCACACTTGTTGCCGCTGGCATAGATGTCGAATTTCACTGTCCGGCCTGCAATTACAAGGTGGCGGTGCCATCGTTTGATTTAGCGCGAATGTCAGGAATCGAGGCCACCCTCTCCGTCATTGGAGCGCGGTAGAATTGCCCCGCCTGCGGTCACAATGGATTGGCGGCAAGCCCAACCTTGAATGCTGTGGTGCGCCACTGTGCTACAGCAACCAGCGAACCACGCCCAGCCCGTTGATGTTCACCTTGTCCAGCCCTCCACTCGTAGGCGCCGCTTCGGCCCGCAGTCCGCCTTCTGCATATTTGCCCTACCCCTGCTGTCGGCTAGATGTTCATGGCATCCGGGCATAGGCTTCACTCGCCATCCCAAGGGGAGTGCGACGATGCGTGTTGTTTCAGAGCAATCTGAGGCGGACCTGAGAAGGCGTGAAGCCGCGAACCGGGTGCACTGGCGATACCGAGAGCTTGCCGCCAATCTCTTAAGAGTGGTGAGAGGTGCAGGGAGTTCAGCGGACTTGCTGGAGCAGATGGCCGCTGTCATATCGGCATCAAGCGAGCTCAAAGACCTCGAAGGCTATTGGCCTGACTCCTCTGTTATCGAAGGAGCGCTGCGTCTACCTGACCCTGGCAGTAGAATGCAGGCACGAGTGGAGGAGGGCCGCTTTTCCAAAGAAGATATCGACCGTTGGGAGCGCGATGGGACGTTAGACGTGAATTGGGCTGAACATGAGATTTGCCGGGGCGTGCTTCAGATGTGCGCGTCCGGTTTGTTGCAGCAATCAACCCACAGGTCTGTCGGACATAACGAGTTCCGGGATGGGGTTCGCGCGCTCAATGCAGCCCTCGAAAAACAGAGAGCCCACTGGGCGCCAATACCTGAGCCGCCAACCCCGAAGCCAAAGGCAAAGCGCCGCCGCAAGTGACGCGCACACCCAACCGCTCGCACGTGCGATCCACATATTAGCGGACGCGGGTGCTGTTATGCTGCGGCATGCATTCAGAGTAAGGCGCTCATGCCGCCGCACCTTCCACGGCTTCCGGGCGGCGGCACCATTGGCGATCCACCTCCATGGCCTCGGCACTCTGCCGATAATCCAGACCTAGCAGGGGCAAGAGGTCGTCACAGGCAAGGTCAAGGAAATCGGAGATATCCAGACCGTTCCCGCTGAAATTGACGGTCAGGAAATCCAGCTTGGCGAACCATTCGGACGGGCTTCCCGGCTTTCCGCAAGCGATGCGGCGGAAGGCATCATAGGCCGCACTTGCCGCCCGCTCTTCTGCCGTCTCCATGTCGTCCAGGGACTCGGCGGCGTCGAAGGCCTCTAGGGCGGCTTCGGCGGTTTCGGCGGCTCGCTTGGCTTCCAGCACCTCGGGGGAAGCATCGGCGCGGGCGTTATCCTCATCCCACACCAGGGAAGTCAGCTCTACCGCCGCGCTGATAATGTCGTCCTCGGAAGCTCCCGCCGCCCTGAGCGCGTCAAAGTCTCCCCTATGTGAGGCATAGAGTTCATCCGCCCGCTGCCGGTGTTCGGGCGAGGTCGCGGCGCGGTGGCGCGCCTCATCTCGGACCTTCTTGAAATGGAGGTACGCCTCGGCGTGGCGGTCGCTATATGGCTTACGCCGCACGTAAGCCGCCTCCAATACGCCGGAAAGGCGGGCGCTCTCAGCCTCTAACGGCCTCCAGGCGGCAACCGCCTTGGCGAATTCCGACTGCCCGGCAGTCAGCTTCGGATTGACGAAGGCCATGGCCGGAACAGCGGCCACCGAAGCCAAGGTGGCGGCAGTGCCGACGATGGCTTTCCGGCGCGAGGGCAAAGCGGGGGCATCCGCGCCATCGTGGCGCGTGGTCTTCTTGGTCATGGTCAATCTCTCAGTCTGGAGTAGTCAGGCGCGCCAGCAATGCCCGGCGCGGTTGACAAGGAAGACGCCCTCGATGCGGGGCGGGTTGATCCACCGGGCGAGCAGCAAGAGCGCATTGCCGATGGTGGCGCGGATCGTAGGCATGGCGAAACCTCCTACCAAGCGTTGGTGCAATAGGTGCCGAGGCGGGCCTTGCGCGCGGCGACGGCGGCTGCGCGGTAAGGGTTCTCGGACACCCAGGAATTGACGGGTTCTACGGTACGGACGGGGCGGCGGGCTTCCTCGGCCATGGCCGCTTTCACCAGTGACCACACGGAACGCAGCGCGGCAGCGAAGGCCGTGCGCAGGGGGCGGTAGCTGGCGGCGGTGGCCTTGGCGCGCTTCCATGCGAGGCGGAAAAGCTGGCTGCGGTCGATGGTGGACATGGCGTTTGCGCTTTCGTGCGTCATAGGTTATGTTTCAAACATAATCCATGACAGCTTGAGCGTCAAGCGTCAAATATCACGGGTGACGTTTCAGACATGATTAGCCCCTCACAGATGAAAGCCTCTCGCATCTTCCTTGGCTGGGAACAGAAGGATCTAGCTTCCGCGTCGGGCGTGTCGCTCCCGACGATCCAGCGCATGGAAAAGCTCGGCATGGAGCGCAGCAGCGCGGGCAACGCTGAAAAGGTACAGCGTGCCCTTGAGGCTGCCGGGATTGAATTTATCGGGGAAGGCGATGCCAGCCAGGGCGCCGGGCCGGGCGTCAGACTAAAGCTCATGAACGGTTAAGGGCTAGCGATACATTCTCAACCAACGGGAGTCGCGTTATGATGGCGCGCGCGGGGGTGATGAGGCCATTGCGGCTCCACCCTTGGCGCAGGTATCCACCAAGGAGAACCGTCATGCTTCGCCTTGCCGCCATTGCTTCAGCCGCGCTCTTGAGCGCCTGCGCCGTCTCGACCACTCCCATTAACGGCCCGAACGGCCTCGCCTACGAAATCGACTGTAGCCGGGGCGCAAACACGCTCGGGGACTGCTACAACGCCGCCGCCATGAAGTGCCCGAAAGGCTACCGGCTTGTCGGTTCGGACACGTCCACCAGCGGGGGCGTCATCTACGGCGGGTACTTCATCCCGTCGAACAATCAGAGCATCATCGTAGAATGTAAGGACGCAGTTCAAAAGGAGCCTGCAAGTGCAAGCCCCCGCCAGTGATGACGGGGGCTTTTTGGCCGGTCCTCGGTTCAACAGGTTTCGTCCGTTTCTGCGTCCCGCTTGTGTGGTTCATCCCACCTAGGGGTGTTTAGCGGGGCCATCCCGTTAGAGTGCCGATATTCGTTTGTGGTCTGCCCAATGTGCGGGACGACGACCGGGCAATTAGGAGCGCCCGCTCACTGCGCTGCCAACCGGACGGGGCGCCATGGTCAAATGAGGGTCAGAACAACCCTCGCGAAAACGCCGCACAACAGCCAAAGCGGCCACGGGTGTTCCGCCCCCATAGCCGCAGGCCGTTAAATCTTGATTAGACTGCCCGCAGCATCAGTGGCGGGTCGGATAGGTCATAACCACATAGGCAGCCCTACCGGGCGCTACCGTTGGCAAGTCGGCTGCAATGCGGGCCTGAAACAGGTCAATGCTTTCTCCATCCTGCCTATCCCAATGCGGACATGTTTCCCCGTCATGGCGGCTCAATTCCGCACAAATTGGCTCGTCACCAACATGGTCGATAATGTTGCGGAAGATAACCATAGGGCCGGTATCCCCATTCCCATTGGCGGCTTCCAGTTTCGTCAGTCGAGTTTGAATATTCTTCATGGCAGGATACCTTTCGTTCAGTTCAGGCCTGCGGCGAGAAGGGCCGCTTGGTCACGTTCGAGAATTTCAACGTCAGCGGCTCGTTGTTCGGCTGTGTAGCTTGGCGGCGGGTTTTCTTGCCGCAGCAGGGCAAAGAGAGCTTCTTCATGGGTCAAGGGCTTGGAATGGTCAGCCTCCAGACGGGCGAGGCGTTTCCCGATATTCGCAGTCACTTCGCTGTTCCTTTCTCTTCAAGCGCGGCCAACCGCCGCTCAATGTCGCAGGTCTCAACGGTGCGCCTGTAGGTCTCGACCACACCCGCCACGGCAGCCGCTTCGCTGGGGGTGATGTCGCCAGCCCCCATTGCTGCCACCACCGCAGCCATGGCCTTGGAGGCATCTTCGGCCCCCGCCATTGGCGGCAGGGAAACCGATATGGGCTTGTCCTTGGCCGGTGGCGCCAACCGCTCCAGGCACAGCCGCAACGCGGTCGTGTCGCCAGCAAGGGCGAGTTCCACCGCCTTGCGGGTCAGGGCGTCGGCTTCACCATCAAGCAGGGTCATCACGGCGCGGGTTGCGTGGTGAAGGGCGCCCTTGGGCTTGCCAGCAGGGTTGCCGGATTGGCCTTTAGGGAAGGGCTTACCCCGCTGCTTTCCCTCTGCATTTTCAGCATCGCACGTCATGTTCTGGTCTCCGAGAGGGTGGCGCCGTAATAGGCGATCAGTGCGGCCTCGGCCCGGCCATCATACTTGGCGCGGCACCACAGGCCGGCATGGGCGGGCAGCAGTTGCGAGGCACGGGCGCGGGCGCCGTCCTTGTCGGCGGGAAGGGCGAGAAGGCGTTGCGATGGGCGACGGTTCATGGTGCCCCCTCCTCGTCCTCGGCCAGCGCAGCCGCCTTCATGGCGCGAACCCCGGCCTCTACCTTTTCATTCGTCGCGTCGATCCAGCCTTGCAGATCAATGGCCGGGTCGATGTAGCGATGACCATTGTCAAAAAAAGGTGTTACCGGTGTTACAGGTGTTACCTCAGGCATCAAGTCATTGTTATTGCTGTATTTTTCCGTAACACCTTTCGCCATTTCTCCAATTTTTGAAGGTGTTACGGGTGTTACCAAAGGTGTTACCTGCCCAAATTCGGTAACACCGGCAACACCTTCCGCACGGGCGGGTGTTACGCCCTCACCCCCCGAAAAAATGGCGGAAATGTTGGGTTTATTGAAGGCGGTAACACCCGTAACACCGGTAACACCTAAATTATGGTCATGCCGTGCGGCGAATTGAGCGAACCGCCCCATCATTCACCCCCTTCCAGAATGTCGGCGGTCAGCAGGTAAACGCGCGAGCGCCCAACGCCGGGGATGTATTCGGTTCGTGACGCTTTCCCATCGCCCCCCGGCAGCAACAGCTTGCGGGCAATCAAATCTTTTGCGATGGCGCGGGCGTCCTGCCCCTTGCACACCTCGCCCTTCCAAGTTTCCGGCAGAACCAGATATTCCCACCGGCCACCATCACCCAGGCGGCGGAAACCGGCCCGATGGAGTATCCGAGTATCTGTCTCGGAACCAATGGGCTGGAACCGGGACACGCCATGGGCTTCAATGAAGGCGCGTACCTGCGACAACCCCGCCTCAGTTTCAGCGGCGCCGACACCACCCCGCCGGTCCAACCACGCGCGAAAACAGACAGCGGCAGCACGGGCGGCCTCGCCCTCGGGCCAGGGACATATACCAATATCGGTTGCCAATTGACCGGCAGCGGCGGCCAGGGCGAAGCGGGAGGCAACGCGGGATACCTGCCCATCGGCCCCAGCCGGCAGATGGTGAGCAAGCCATTCAGCCTTTTCGGCGCTGAGGGCGTCGGCCAAGGCCGGGAGGTCTGCCGTAATCTGTTCGAGCAATAGCCGGCCAGCGTGCCCCCGGTGGCGTTCGGTGGCGGTGCGCAGATGGCGGGCCAGGGCGTCACCACCGTCGAAGCTGTGCAATGTGTCGAACATCTTGTGACCGGCACCGGCATCGGCGGGGATTTCAATCAGGCGCACCGACTGCCCGGCCTTGGCCTTCTTGCCAGTCTCACCAATCTTTTCCGCTAATCCCACTTCGCCGGTCGATAGGAAGGCCAGACGCCACGACGCCACCGGCTTGTTGGTGGAATCCTTGCGCATCCGCCCTTTGCCTTGGCCATTGCCCAGCATGTAGGCCATGGCGTCGGCGGCGCGGCCATCCACCTGCGACAACTCATCCAACAGCAACAGGCCGTCATTGGCGGCGCGGGCCAGCCCTTCGGCGGCGTTGTCGGTGGTCCGCCACGTGTGGATAGGGATACCCCAGGCGCTTGAGGCCAACCGTAGGGCCGTTGTCTTGCCGCTGGACGATCCGCCGGAGAAATGGAAGCCGTGGCTTTCCTCCCCCACCAGATGCAGCAGCGGCCCGACGAAGGCGACGGACAAAGCCAGGGCTAGCCGGGAATTGCCCACGGCAAGGGCCGCAACTTCAGACTGCCACCCTTCCAACGTCCCCACGCAATCGAAGTCGGCCACGCTTCCGCCGGCTTGGAGAATGACGCGTTCGCCGGATGTATCGCCGTAGACCCTGCCAGGGGTGACATAGGCGGCGCCATGCCACCCGGTGGCATCAACACAGCGGGCGCGGGCGTCGGTCTTCGCGGCAATCAGATAGGAGGTCAGCAATTGCCGGCCCTGATTACTCGGGGCGACATACAATCCCCGGTCCAGTAACCGCGCGCGCACCTCGGAGGCATCACCTGCCAAGAGGTTACGAGGGAGCGCCCATTCGTGGTGTCGGCTGTCATTGTCATTCCACGCAATCAGCACGCCCCAGGCTTCACCGTGGTCATTGCGGGTTTCGGCCTGCACCTCAAACGGACCGGAAACAAGGATAGATGGCTTCTCCGGGTCATTCGGCACCCACCACAGCCCATCCTTGCCCATGCGGTAGCCGGCGGGGGCTTTTACCTTGTTCGCCGTCTTCTGTTGCACCGTGGGTGGTTCCATCGCCACGGCAGCGGCTACCATCGCCGTGACGGCTTCGGCGCCCTGGTCGCGCAACAGGTCGTTGCTGTCTTTCACCCCAGCCGGCGGGCGGGTCAGCTTGACCGCAAAGCCGCGCTCCACCAGACGGTTGATGGCCTTGCGAATGGCGGCATGGGTCGGACTGTCCGGGGCGTCGTTGTCGGCCACCAGCACGGCCACGGCGTCGGCAGGCAATGGCACTTCACCCAAGGCAGAGATACCAAAGGCGCAGCGGACCGGCTGCCCGGTGGCCTGCCACAGGCTCAGGGCGTCTTCCGGCCCCTCGCACAACAGCACCTCGCCCCCATTGCCCGGCAGCGTCATGGCGGCGCCCTTCAGCGGCCCGTTGGTCTGCTTTACCGGCTTGCGGTTGGCCTTGGTGCCATCGGGCGTGAGATAGACGCGCTGGACGGCCTGCACCTTGCCGTTGGCGTCATTGGCGACGAACAGGATTGCGCCGCTTGGTCCATGCCAGCCCACCACGCCACCCGGCAAAGCGGCGGGGTCGATACTGCGGCTGGACAGATACAGGGCGGCGGGCGTTCCGGCGATGGGGCCGCATTCCCGCATCAGGGCGCGGGCAATGGCGATCTTGGCGGCGGCATCTTCGGGCGGGTCCACCGGAATTCCGGGGGGCGTAATGATGATTTCCGTTTCATCCAGGGGGCGGAATTGGTCATCCGGGGGCATGTCAGCCATGGGGCACCCCCAGCATGTCGGCCAGCTTCTTCGCGGTTTCGCCCATGGGCAGGCCGGTCAGGTAGGCCACCAGGGAAACGGGGTCATTGCCGCTTTCGCTGGCGGCGAAATCCGCCCACAGCCCGGTGCGGACGTTGACCTTGAACGAGCCCGGTTTACGGTCGGAGCGGCGCGGATTGCGGCCAGACCACTCGCCAGCACGGACGGAGCCACCGGGGGCAAAGCGGTTCAGGATGGCCGGCAACGCGGACAAGGCGGCGGCATTGATGCGGGCGAAGTCGATCCGTCCGGGCTTCATGCGGTACCGCCTTCCGCATCCCAGCGGCGCGAAGCAGCGGCGGCATAGGCCACCACACCATCAGGGAAGGCCAGATGCCCGGTCATCAGCTTCAGCGCCGCCGCTGCACCCATGGCGTAATTGCATTCCGCGTCGATTCCCAAGCATTCGGTCATCGCGGCGAGGAAGCCTTGGGCGGCATGATGGGCCACCAGCACCGCCAGCCCTTCGGCAGTGGCGACGGTTCGGGATTCATCCGGCCAGTCAGAGCGAAGGCGCCGGATGAAGTCGGTTTTCATGTCGCTCGGAAGCGGGAAGGCGGCTAGCAGATCGTCCCAGGCCACCCAATTAAAGTCCGGGCGCCCATCGTTCAGCGGCGAACGGAAGAGGCGCACCGGGTGGCCGTTGATGCTGGCGGTATGGATGGGCGTCATCATAGCGCCACCCCGCACAGCAGGGCCGGCAATGCGGTGGTTTCATCGGGACGGACGACGGTGGTAAGATCGGCGCATTCCAGCTTGCCGAAGATACCGGCCCGGTTGGGGGTGCCAGCCCCCGCCGGGTCTTTCCATGTGCGGGACATGGATCAGATGGCCCCGGCGTCGGAGGTCGAGGACTTCAGCGGCGACAGGCGCGCGGAAGCCCAGCTATCAAGCTCAGGCTCGGGATAAAGCGGGAAGCGCCCGGCAAGCTCAAAGCGGGGGCCGCCCCCAAGGCTCGCCACCTTGGCAAGGGTCGCGGGCTTGTAGTCGATACCCCAGGTGCTTTTGAGATAGGCGCTCGCCTCGGCACGGCGGTAACGGCGGGGCTGTCCGATGGTATTGGGGAGCATGGGCTTTCCTCTACGTTTACCGGAACATTCCGGCGGTTGACGTAGAGGAAAGAGAGCAGAAACAAAGATCGAACGGGAGGTGTCACCCCCTGACACCCTACCAAGTCAAAAAGGGGATTTGAGGGGTGACACCCCAGCCCAACATATTGAAAGCAAACGCTTTGTTGGGTGGCACCCCATTTTTTATTTTCCGCGCTTAGCGTCGGGGAGAAGGACGGTTGCAATAGCCCCTGCATCTCGATCTGAAAGCTCCGGGCGTAGGCCACGACTCTCTGCCATAATCGAATCACGCGTCCAATTTGCGGGGGAAGGGTCGGCTGCGATCTTGGCCCTCAATGCATCCACCACAGACAGCAGCTTAGTGGAATAAACTTTGCCGGCGGCTTCGTCAGCGACGTGTACAACATCAGCGGATACCACTGCCTTCGCCTCACTTGAACCAAAATCCAAGCCAACTTCCTTGACGAAAATCTCAGGACGCCCCAATGAAGTGTTTGTGCAGCCAAATTGACATGCAAATACGAAGAACGGTTCATTTGCCGGCCCCCATTTAGAGGCAGGAATCACCGTCTCACCTCCTTCGGTGAAGTGGCATGCTGTTAACCGCCCCTCAAAAAGGTGCTGGCGCAATTGAAGTGCAGCCTTGTTTCTCCTCTGGCGTGCCGCATATTCGGCCTCATGATTTTCTCTTAGTCGCTGTGCGGCACCCTCCCCCAATAGCACATCAAGTTTCGCCTCTTTGCCGCTCCACGGAGGCAGGTCCCTTGCTTGCACCTCCGCGCCAGTCCATGCCTCGCCATAAAGCCCGCGTCCAAGGCGGTCAATTGCGTCGAAAAATAGCAGCCAGCCATTCGGGACGAAGGCTGGGCGTTTTTGTTCTGGTGCTGGATAGTGCAGCTTTGGGACGCTGACTACCTTAGGCGGAAAAGCGCCTGCCTTTTGACGATCCATGACACCCCCGTAGGTGCTCGCACGGTTGTCGGCGGGGAAGCGCAGTGCGGTGTCCGCGCTTGTTGGGTGCCCCCTATCCCCGCCGATTGGTGAAATTCAGCCCCGCCGTAGCGGCACCACCTCTGCCCCGGTCTGTCTGCCATCCATGGCGGCGGCAATGCGCGCGGCTACCCGGTCGGCAGCGGACACCAGGGCGGTATCAACATGATGGATATAGCGCCCGGTCACGCTGGCAGCGGAATGCCCCAGCAGCGCCGCGATGGTGATTTCAGTGAAACCAAGGTCCGCCGCGATGGAGGCAAAGCCATGGCGCAGCCCATGGGGGGTAAGGTCCGCCAGCCCAGCCATCTCGTCGGCTGTACCGCATCCCTCCGCCTGAGTGGCGCGGGTGATGATGCGCGGCCACACCTTCGGCAAGCCGGAAAACGCTTTGCCCGCCAGCCGTCCCGGCAGCACGAAGGCGTCCGTGCGCGGCAGGGCGGCAAGGAGGGCGGCGGCGGCATCCCCAAGCGGGCGAACGCTCTTGCCGGTCTTGCTGTCCGACAGACGCAGGCAGCGCCCAGCAAGGTCCACATCATCCCAGCGCAACGCCGCGATTTCATTCCGCCGGCACCCCGTCAGGGCCAGCAATCGAACAGCGGTCGTTGCCTGCCAGGGTTCGCGGTCGGCTTCGGCGGCAGCCAGGGCCTTGCCCAGCCCGCGGTACTGATCCGGGGAAAGGCGAACTTCGCGCCGTTCATCGGCTGGCCGCTTTACACCTCGGACGGGATTGCTTGGGATAACGCCCTCTGATACGGCAAAGCTGAATATGCCACCCAACAGCCCTACCGTCCGGGTGGCTGCACCTTTACCCCCTTCAACGATGGCGCGGCCAAACAACCCGGTTTTAACATCGGCGGCGGTTTTGCCCGTCGCCACGTCTCGCAGGAAGCGGACGATATCTGGCGTCGTCAGGTCGCGAACCTTGCGATTGCCCAGCAGTGGCAGGATATGCCGGTCAATCCGGCCTCGGTCTGTCGCCAGCGTTGAATCTTTCTTCGGCAGCCCCCGCTTTCCCAGGATCAGCCCCTTTTCGGTAGCAGAAAGGTATTCCGCGCAAAGCTGCCTCATGGTCATGGCCTTCCGTTCTTCGGCCCGCGCCTCCGCCGGGTCGCCACCCTTCGCCACTTCAGCCAGCTTTTCCTTTGCCAGCTTGCGGGCTTGGTCTGGTGTCAGTGCCCCCAGCTTGCCCAACGTCACGCGCCGGCTAACCCCGCCTGCATTGCGATATTGAAGCATGAACGACTTAACCCCGCTCGGCTTCACTCGCACCCCGAAGCCCCCAAGGTCATCGTCCCAGACGTAGATATCCTTGCCTGGGTCAGAAGCGATTCCTGCGATGGAACGAATGGTCAGCTTCATGGGGTGGCCTCTGCCGGGTAAGCATGGGGTAAGCACGGGTAAGCAAAATAAGGAATATTCCCGTCTTTACCACTGCCCTCACGATAGCCGGATAACTGAGCCATTTCCAGTGGTTAGTAAGTTGTAGAAAACTCGGGTAAGCACGCGAAAACGGATAGGTCCAGCCCTCCGAAGGCAGAGGCCACTGGTTCGAATCCAGTCGGGTGCACCAAACTTTCCGCGCCTTATTTGATTTTCGGGGACAAATCGGGGACACTCGCCCTCTCAGGGACACGCGTATGGGGGTGTCATGGCGACCATTTGTGAACGGCGTAATGCCAAGGGCCAGCTAATCGGCTACCAGGCCAAGGTCCGGCGCGGGGGCTATTCGAGCGCGGATGGAATATCATGGAAGTGGCCGCCGTCACCGGCCACCAGGACCTCCAGATGCTCAAGCGGTACACAAATCTCCGAGCTCACGATCTTGCGCGGAAGCTGGGTTAGCCTCGGACGTCAGGGAACGCCAGTAAGGTCAAATAGGGCTGCGCTCATAACCTCGTAGTGCGCCAGAACCGGAAACCCGACCTGACACAACTTCCTTTTTGTGCGACCTCACAGTCCAAGCCGAGAAAATTTGCCAATCACATTCTATTTCAGCGAGCGTCATAGGGAGCCGAATCGTGATCAAACAGCACGCCCATGATGCCACCCGCGTTGCCATTGACCTGCTCTGGAACTCTCATCCGGCTGAAAGTAGAGCCTTGGCCGAAGTTACGCCGTCGGGCGCGGTTTGGGCAATGGGGCCAGGATTGGAGCCCGGAACGGGCGGAGATCCTGGCCCCATTGCCTTGAGTTTGGCGGC
>JACMLB010000301.1 GCA_014379805.1 Rhodospirillales bacterium
GCATCTTGGTGCGCGCCTCGATGGAAAACTTGACTTCCTTAGCAGCCATGTTCGTAAACCTCTAAATTTCGTAGATAGGTGCGAAGGTCAAAGCGACCCTTAGGCGAGGATGCCCAGGATGTCGGATTCCTTCATGATCAACAGCTCGTCGCCATCGATCTTGACTTCGGTGCCGGACCACTTGCCGAACAGGATGCGATCGCCAGCCTTGACGTCGAGGGCAACAATCTTGCCGTCTTCGCCGCGCACGCCGGAACCGACGGCGACGACTTCGCCCTGCATCGGCTTTTCCTTGGCGGTATCGGGGATGATGATGCCGCCAGCGGTCTTCTCTTCCGCCTCAAGGCGCTTCACCAACACACGATCATGGAGCGGTCGGAACTTCATAAAAACCTCCGTCAAATGCGGTTTGGTTATCTGACACAAATGTCTTTGGACCGGAACGAGGAGTTGTTAGCACTCCTCGGCGGTGAGTGCCAACGATCTAGGTGCGGGAGGACTGCCTGTCAAGCGCGAAAGGACAGGTTTTTGGCATACATGGCGCCAAGCGGTTGATATGGCTAGGGAAATGAATCGGGCCACTGCACGTTCGCCATCCCGTCCGAAGAGCCGTGATCCATCTCAGCTGCACCACCATGGACACCGGATCTGCGCTAAGCTTGTCCGGGGTGACGCCTGAAGGAGTGGATTAGGGCGAGGCCCTGAGGTGACTCACCACCCACTTAACCCCCTCGACCTCGGTCGCGTCGGCCTTCATGGCGGCGGCTGCATCAGGAGTGGGGGTGGCGCCCAGCAGGAAGGCGACGCCGTTGATGACGCGGACGATAGTGCCGGCACTGCCCTCGATGCCTAGGGCACGACGGGCGGCGCCTTCGCGGGCGGGGTCGGCGGTAAAGGCGTCCAGAGCCTTGTCCTCGGCCAGCACCAGTTCGTTCAGCACCTCGGTAACGCCCTCGGCGGCCCGCGCCGTCTGTTCGGCCTTGCGGCGCTGCTCGGGCTTGATGACGGCGCCCATCAACAGCACCCGTCCGCCCCAGGCTTCCACGGTGACGGAGCGGTAGGCGCGGCCCAGGTCGGCCACGCGGCGGGCGACCTGGGTTTTGACCGCATCATCCCTGACGGCCATGGCGCGCGGGCGCTCGATGGCGGGGATTGCGGCCACCGGATGGGGGGCTTCGGTGGTCTGGCAGGCGGCCAGCAAGACGGTTACGGCCAAGGCTGCCAGACGGCGCATTACGCTTCCTTTTCGTCTTCCGGCAAGCCCTGGGCGACGCGGTAACGCCGCCACAGCCACAGGCCAAGCACCGAGGAGACCACGAACAGCAGCACCGACAGCGCCGTGCTCATCACCGGGTCAAGCTGGATGCCGCCACCCAGCAAGGCGAACACCAAGGTCTGCGGCAGATAGCCCAGGGCCGAGCCCAGGAAGAACGGTGCCGCCCGCACGCCCGAAACGCCAGCGCCGATATTGGCCGCCAGACCATAGGACAACGGCGACAACCTGAGGACCAGCGCCATGACGATGGGGTTGCCTGCCAGGAAATCGTCCAGCCGCTTGATCTTGCCGGGGAAGCGCCTGACCAGCAGGTCGCGGCCCATGAAGCGGGCATAGAAGAAGGCCGTGGCCGACCCCATCAGAGTGGCGATCAGGGACAGGCCGGTGCCCAGGCCGAAGCCGAAGGCATAGCCGCCCAGGAAACACACCACCTGACGCGGCAAACCCACGGCGATGACGACGGCGCCCACCAGCAGGAACAGTCCCTCGCCCAACAGACCCTTGCCACGGACCTCGTGATCGACCCAGCCGGCATCCAGCATGGATTTTAGCCCCAGGCCCTCGAACAGGAAACCGATGGCGGCCAGGGTGGCGATCAAAATCAGCCCGCGCATCAGGATACGGGGATCGAGCAACGGATGGCGCTTGGCCGGCACGGCGGCGGTCACTTCTCGGATTCGACGATGGGGTTGCGCGAGCGGCGCATGAGCCACATGACCCCCAGCAGATCGGGAATGCCCACCAGACCACGGCGCAAATTACTGTAGTTGGAGGCACCGGCGCCACGCGGGCGGTGGTTGACCTTGACCGACACCACCGAGCCGCCGGCCCGGATGGTCAGCGCCGGCAGATAGCGGTGCATGTGGTCGAAACGCGGCAGATCCAGGAACAGGGCGCGGGCGAACAGCTTCGAGCCGCAGCCGGTGTCGGGGGTGTCGTCGCGCAGCATGGCGGCGCGGATGGCGTTGGCCGCCTTGGACGCCCAGCGGCGCGACGAGGTGTCGCGGCGATTGGCGCGCCAGCCAGCGATCAGCAGCTTTTCCCGGCTCGCCTCGGGCTCGGCCCGCCAGCGTTCGACCATCTTGGGAATGTCGGCGGGATCGTTCTGGCCGTCGCCGTCCAGCATGGCGATCAGCGGGGCGCGGGCGGCCTTGACGGCGGTGGCGATGGCCTGGCTTTGGCCACAGCTGGCGCGGTGGCGCAGGAAGCGCAGGCGCGGGAAGCGGGCCTGGGCCTCGGCCAATTTAGCGGGGGTGGCGTCGGTGGACCCATCGTCCACATAGACCACCTCGAACTCCAGCTTGCCCTCAAGGGCGGCGTGGATTTCCTCCACCAGCGGGAAGATGTTGTCGGCCTCGTTCTTGACGGGGACGACGACGGCGATATCCGGGAGGGCGGTGGTCATGTGCTCGAACGGCCTTGAGGTACAAAGTCGGGCCTATCTACACCCGCCGGGGCGGGGAAGGGAAGGATTGGCCGCCATGGGCCAATCCTAATCTTGTCAGACCAATCCGACCCCAGGCAAAGCCTGGAAACAAACAATTTGGCGGATTGGCCTTCAGGCCAATCCGACCCGGCCCATTTCCAGGAACTTCTCACGCCGGCGGGCACGCAGCACGCCACCTTCGAGGCCGCCCAATTCCTTGAGCTGAGCATCGATCGCCTGAGACAGGGTCTGCATGGCCAAATCGGGATTGCGATGGGCGCCGCCCAGGGGCTCGGGCACCACCTCGTCGATGATGGCCAGCTTATGCAGGTCCTGCGCGGTCAGCTTCAACGCCTCGGCGGCATCCTTGGCATGGGTCGCCGAACGCCACAGGATAGAGGCGCAACCTTCGGGGCTGATGACCGAATAGATGGCGTGTTCCATCATGAGCACCGAATTGGCCGAGGCCAGCGCGATGGCGCCGCCCGAACCGCCTTCACCGATGACGACGGAGACGAAGGGCACCCGGATGTCCAGGCAGGTCTCGATGGAGCGCGCAATGGCTTCCGCCTGACCGCGTGCTTCCGCATCCACGCCCGGATAGGCGCCGGCGGTGTCCACCAAGGTGATGACCGGCACGCCGAAATGGTCGGCCATTTCCATCAAACGGACCGCCTTGCGGTAGCCCTCGGGCTTGGCCATGCCGAAATTGTGCTTCAGGCGCGTGTCGGTGTCGTGGCCCTTCTCATGGCCCAACAACATCACCGACTGGCCCCGGAAGCGGCCCAAGCCGCCGATGATGGCCTTGTCCTCGCCGAAGCAGCGGTCGCCCGCCAATGGCGTGAAGTCGGTAATCAGCGTCTTGATGTAATCAAGCGTATGCGGCCGCTCAGGGTGGCGGGCCACCTGAGTCTTCTGCCACGGCGTGAGCTTGGCGTAGGTCGAGCGCAAGAGCTTATCGACCTTGGCCTGGAGCCGGCTGACCTCTTCGGCAATGTTGACATCGCCGTTGTCTGCGAGGTGCCGCAGCTCTTCGATTTTGCCCTCGAGCTCAGCGATGGGCTTTTCAAATTCCAGGATATGCATGGGTTGGTTTCATACCACAGCCGCCGCCCGGAGCAAGCGAAAGCGCGCGCATGCCCCGGTGGCAAATTGAACTTAACCCTCTCCCGCTGGCGGGAGAGGGCTTATTGCTGGATTAAATCTTGGAACCCTTGCGGCGCGGGCCGGCATCGGCGGCTTCGTACAGGGGCCATGCGCCAGATGCGACCGCGTCCAGGGACGGCGATTGCTGGCCCAGGCGCGAGCGGTAGATCCAGAAGTTGGTCATCACCCGCTCGACAAAGGCGCGAGTCTCACGCGACGGCAGACTTTCGATGAACAACAACGGATCGTTGCCGTGCTTCATGCCCGACAGCCACTGGCCCAGCTTGCCGGGACCGGCATTGTAGGCAGCGGCCAGCATGAGCAGATTGCCGTTCACCGGGTCTTCCGCCAGCAGCTTGGTCAGGTACTTCTGGCCCAGACCCAGATTGAACTCGGGTTCGCCCAGCTTGTCCTTGACCTGACGGCCCGCCAGGGACGTCGCCGTGGCCGGCATCAACTGCATCAGACCCGACGCGCCCGCCGGGCTGAGGGCCTTGGGGTTGAACGAGGATTCCTGACGCACGAAGGCGAAGACCAGGGCCTTGTCCACCTGCCAGCCGCCCCTGGGGTTCCACTCGGGCACCGGGAAGGCGGCGGCGTCGTTGATCAGGCCGGGGGCCATGCCACCCAGGCGCACCGCCAAGGCGGGCATGTCGCCGGCCTGGGCCAGCACCAGCATGGACTGGCGCAGATTCTTGGTGGAACGCGGATAGATCTTGCGCAGCTCTTCCTCGGAGGACTGACGGTCGTTCAGCTGCAACAAGGCCAAAGCGCGCCGCGTCCCCGGCACACGGGTCAGCAGATCGGCATCAGCCTCGGTGAACGGCGGCGTCTCCCACGAGAACAAGGTCTCGTAGCCCAAGGTCTGGCGGGCCAGCAGGCCATAGAAGGTGCGCGGATAGGTGGCGGCGATTTCCAGCCAGTGATTGACCAGTTCGGGACGGCGCGACACCAGATTGGCGCGCGCGGCCCAACAGGCGGCCGCGGACACCATCCTCGGCGAGGCATCGTCGGCGTTGGCGACTTCTTCAAAGTGACGGCGAGCCAGCTCGGGCTTGCCCTGACGCCATTGCGCCAGACCGGCGATCCAGTGCGACGCCGGCAGCTCGACGCCCGAGCGTTCGGCAGCCTGGGTCGCC
Source organism: Rhodospirillales bacterium (assembly GCA_014379805.1). GTDB lineage: Bacteria > Pseudomonadota > Alphaproteobacteria > Rhodospirillales > Magnetospirillaceae > Magnetospirillum. The sequence goes on from JACMLB010000301.1 coordinate 4,988, forward strand.
CAGGCAGCGGCTTCAGCGTCGCGGCCACCGGCGAAATGATCGGCGGCCAGGGCCAGCTTCAATTCATCCATGTCCTGACGGTCCAACGCACGGGCGTCGGCGCCGGTCATCACCGTCAAAGCAGCGGCGGAATCATTCTTCTTCAGCAGCAGACGGAACTTGGCCTTGACCGCGCGCGCCTTGGCGTTGCCGCGATCGGGGGAGAAGGTGCCATCTTCCCAATTGGCGCCGTCATCCGAGGTGTCGATGCCGGTGCCCTTAAGGTAACCGCGCACCGGCGTCTTGATGGCGCCGAAGCCTTTGATGCCCTTGGTGGTGGCCAGCTTGTGGATGGATTCGGCCTGGGGCAGGTCGGAGTATTCCGCCATCCAGGCGCGCAGTTCCTGATACTTGGGCTTGTAGCCCGAAGAAAGGTAGCGGCTGGCCAGCACGTGGCCTTTGAGGATGTCGTCCTTGACCTTGCCAAGCTCGCGGTCGGCGGCGCCGAACTGACCCTCGGATTGCAGCTTGAAGACGCGCGCATAGGCGTCCACGTCCGAAGCAGCAAGTGGTCGGGGCAGGGGCGCGACGCGGGCTTCGCGTCCGATGCCGGGCATCACCGCAGCAGTGAGGGTTCCCTCGTTGCCAGGGGCCGCGGCCAACTGCTGAACGACTGCCCCTTTGGAGGGGGTGACGTCGCCCGCAAGGGCCTGAGTAGTCACGGCCATGATCCCCAAAATCAGGGCCGGGAGGAGCCTGTCGCGCAAGGCTGTTCTCCTCTAGGGTTATCGGAAAATTCGAACTGTCTCAGCAGTTTTATAAATGACC
>JACMLB010000302.1 GCA_014379805.1 Rhodospirillales bacterium
GCCCAGCGCCGTATCTCCGCCGCCGTGGCCGGCGATCTGGTCGATCAGTATCTGGCCGCCCTCAACGCCTCCATCGGCGTCAAGGTTGACCGCAGCCAGCTTGCCCGCGAAGAGTAAACATGACCAACCCCATCGATTTCGCCACCTTCCGCGCCACCTATGAGTCTGGGCGGCCGCAGGTGATGTGGCGAATTCTGGTGGCCGATCTGGAAACCCCGGTTTCGGCCTTCATGAAACTGGCCAACGGCCAGTCGCACACTTTCTTGTTGGAATCCGTCGAGGGCGGCGCCGTGCGTGGCCGCTACTCGGTGCTGGGCATGAAGCCCGATCTGATCTGGAAGTGCGAAGGCAATCAAGCCTGGATCAATCGAGACGCCCGCACCGCGCCCGACCAGTTTGCCCCCTGCCCGGTTGCCGCCGAGCATGGTTCGCTGGACTCATTGCGCGCCCTGGTGGCCGAGAGTCAGATCGACATTCCCGCCCATTTGCCGCCCATGTCCGCCGGCCTGATCGGCTACATGTCCTACGACATGGTGCGTCTGGTCGAGAGCCTGCCCGACAATAACCCCGACGTCATCGGCGTGCCCGACGGCATCTTTATGCGGCCGACGGTGATGGCGGCGTTCGACAACGTCAACGGCACCCTGACCGCCGTTGTGCCGGTGTGGCCGCGGGAAGGCTTGGACGCCCAGGCCGCGTTCGATCTGGCCAATGAACGGCTTGAGCATGTGGTCGAGGCGCTCGACAGCCCGTTGCCCCATGTGATGTTGGGCGGCATCGACCGCGAGGGCCATGCGCCCACGCCGGTGCCCTCCATGTCGCCCGAGGAATACTGTGCCAAGGTCCTCAAGGCCCAGGAATACATCGCCGCTGGCGACATCTTCCAGGTGGTGCTGTCGCAGCGGCTAAAGGTTCCGTTCAAGCTGCCGCCGTTCTCGCTGTATCGGTCGCTGCGTCGCCTGAACCCGTCGCCGTTCCTGTTCTTCCTGAACTTCGGCGACTTCCAACTGGTGGGCTCGAGCCCGGAAATTCTGGTGCGGCTGCGCGACGGCGGGGTGACCATCCGTCCCATCGCCGGCACCCGCCGTCGCGGCGCAACCCCCGCCGAGGATGAAGAATTGGCCGCCGATCTGCTGGCCGACCCCAAGGAACTGGCCGAGCATCTGATGCTGCTGGATTTGGGCCGCAACGATGTGGGCCGGGTGGCCGAGATCGGCTCGGTCAAGGTCACCAAAAAGATGAACGTGGAATACTACAGCCACGTCATGCACATCGTTTCCAACGTCGAAGGCCGCATCCGCGAGGGCTGCGACGCCATGGACGCGCTCATGGCCGGCTTCCCCGCCGGCACCACCTCGGGCGCGCCCAAGATCCGAGCCATGGAAATCATCGACGAGCTGGAGCCGGAACGCCGCAGCTTCTATGCCGGCTGCATCGGCTATCTGGCCGGCAACGGCAACATGGACACCTGCATCGCGTTGCGCACCACCCTGATCAAGGACGGCACCATGTACGTCCAGGCCGGCGCAGGCATCGTCGCCGATTCGGTGCCCGAGAGCGAGCATGAGGAATGCCTGAACAAGGCCCGCGCTTTGGTGCGCGCCGCCGAACAGGCGTTGGAGTATACCCTGGTCAAGCAATAGGGCCGGGCAGAAACAGAAAGGGCGGCGGGAAACAACCCCGCCGCCCTTTTTTTGTTTTCCCGCCTACTTCGCGTCGTACTCGCCGTGATAGGCGATCACCCGCTCTACCTCGTTCTTCGAACCAAGGATCACCGGGACGCGCTGATGCAGGCCCTTGGGCGCCACATCCATCAGGCGTTGACGGCCGGTCGAAGCGACGCCGCCAGCCTGTTCGACGATGAAGGCCATGGGGTTGGCTTCATACATCAGGCGCAGCTTGCCACCCTTCTTCATGTTCTCGGCATCGGCGGGATACAGGAAAACGCCACCGCGCACCAGGATGCGGTGAACCTCGGCCACCATGGAGGCGACCCAACGCATGTTGAAATCCTTACCGCGCGGTCCTTCGGTGCCGGCCTGGCACTCGTCCACATAGCGCTTCACCGGCGGTTCCCAATGGCGCGCGCGCGACGCATTGATGGCGTATTCCTGAGTGTCGGCGGGGATGGTCATGCCGGGGTGGGTCAGGAAGAACATGCCCACGTCGCGGTCCAAGGTGAAGCCATTGACGCCATTGCCGGTGGTCAGCACCAGCATGGTGGACGAGCCGTACAAAGCGTAGCCAGCGGCAACCTGCTTGACGCCGGGCTGCAGAAAGGCGCCTTCACTCTTGGGATCGGCGCCGTCGGGCAGGCGCAGGATCGAGAAGATGCTACCCACCGAGATATTCACGTCGATATTGCTGGACCCATCCAGCGGATCGAACAGCAGCAGATAGCGGCCATCGGCGGTGCCTTTCACCGCTTGGACGTCTTCCAGCTCTTCCGAGGCCATGGCGGCGTAATTGCCGCCCAACTCGTTCATGTGCAGGAAGATGTCGTTGGCCAGCACGTCCAGCTTCTTCTGCTCTTCGCCCTGGATGTTCTCGCTGCCGGCAACGCCGTGATTGCCCACCAACGCGCCGCGATTGACCTCGTGCGAGACCATTTTGCAGGCGGTCAGGATGTCATTCACCAGCGAGGTGAACACGCCCGACGACTTCAGCCGGCGCTGTTCCTGCAACAGGAAATGGGTGAGCGTAATCCGCTTGTAGGGCATTGGTCACTCTCTGGACGTTGATCTTGCCGGCGCGCATGCGCGTGGAAGCCAACTCCTACTCCATCCTCTTTGCTGTTGGCAATCCGATCGCGTGCTTACGCCCACCATATTCGCTACACTCCGCCGCCTTTCCCGCAGGAGTGCCCGATGTTCGATCCCATGACCCCCGACGATCTTGCCCGCGTCAACCAGCTGGCGGCTGCGTTTATTCGCATCGGTGAGGAGGGGATGAAAGATATCGGCCTGTATAATCACAACCTCAAAGTCGAGACCGTGGGCTTTCGCCGCTGGGACGATTGGCTGGCCGGCATCCTGGTGACGCCGTGGTTCATGAACTTCGTGCTGCTGCCCACGCGGCCCGACCAGATCACCGGCGCCGTGGGCACCAAGACGCGGCTGGATCTGCCGCGCGGAGAGATCATCTTCAACATTGGCGAAGTGGATGAGATCGGCCTGTACCAAGCCGCATCGCTGTACTCCCCCATGGGCCGCTTCGACGTCCAAGCCATTGCGGTCAACACCGCCTGGGCTGCGGTAGACAAATACTTCAAGGTGCCTGAAATGGAAGAGCCGTCGGCGTGCAACGAACGGGTCTAAAGGGAACGCGGGCCTAGCCTTAGCTGTTTTGTGCCGTTGAGCGACTGAGCCCAATAGGAGGCAGCAGCAATGGCCGAGACCCGCGAAATCATGCTGGACTGGCTGCGCGACGCGCACGCCATGGAACGCGCATCCATCGACAATCTGAAGCAACAGGTGGATCACCTGGAGCACTATCCCGACATCAGGGCAAAATTTCAGGCGCAATTGGAATTGACTCAGCGCCAGGAGGATAAGATCGAC
>JACMLB010000303.1 GCA_014379805.1 Rhodospirillales bacterium
CTCTCTCTCTCTGGTGGTTTAGACCACCAATCCTTGATGGTCAGCGGGCGCGCCGGTGAGCGCGAGAGCGGCCTCGGCCAACGGCACGATGATGGGTGTGATGCCCTCGACCTCGAAGAACTTGCGCTCGTTCGCGGTCATGTCTTCCGGCATCACGGCGTAATGCGGGCCACCCGAGCGGCGCATGATGCAGCGTGCGAAGGTCCGCAAAATCTGGTCGTAGAAGCGACAGCCCAGGAAGACGAAACCGGTCCCGGTACGGCGCAGCTGCACCGCTTGGGGAATGGGCGTCTGCAGGTCGATGTCGGTCAGGACTTCCACGTAATCCGCATCGGAGGCCAGCACGTCGCCATCGGGATGGGCGGCGCCGTGGGGCTTGTACAGCAACGTTGCCCAACCGGTCGCAATTTCGGGCGACACTTCGGCCCCAGTGGCATCATGGTGGCGGGTCCACGGCACATCGGTGGTGCGCCGCGCCTTGGACGCGCCCTGGACCGAGCCCCAATCGCTGCGCCCGGCCAGGGCCTCGCGCATGGTTCCGTCATACCAGGTGTCGACAATCATGGGCAGCCGGTCCAGCGAGGCCAGCCAGCGGTGCAGATGGGTCGGCTCGGGCACCGGCTTGAACGTTTCCGCCAGCAGCTTGTCCACGGTGACCCGGTGGCGGAAGGTCTCGATATACTGAGCGGTGTGCCACAGATTATTGCGGATGCGGCCGGGGACGGCCACCCGGCTGCACAATTTCGCCGCAAGTTCGCGTGCCCCGGTGGGCACCGGCGATTCGACCGGGCCCAGGGTCAAGACCTCGGGGCCGAGATAGGGGATCATCCGACCGGCGGCCATGTCAGCCGCCAGGGTTTCCATCAGCGCACGGGTCTCGGGGGCCATACTCATTCGTCTTCGCCGAGTTTCCGCGCTTCGACCGTCAGCGGCAGCGGCGTGTCCAGGGGCATGTCCGGCATCTGGAACTTCCAGCCGTTGCTGATGGTGATGACGCCACCCCACGGGGTGCCGTTCTCCATGGCGACGATTTTCTCTTCCAGATCCTTCTTGGGGACGTAGATTTCGTAGTAATCGGCAACCTTGCGCAGCGTGACCTTCATGGTGCGGGCTCCAGCATTTCCAGTTCGTGCCGGCGCATGCCGACCATGATGCCACGATCGACGAAGTCGATGGCATAGACGTAGAAACGGTTCAGGTAGGTGCCGACGGATTTCACATAGCCGACGTCACCGCTTTGGATCAGGAAATGACCCATGGGGACACCCGGATACGTGCCGTCATTGCGCACGGCGCGTATGGCGTGGACCTTGTCCCCGGCCTCGAAGGCCGGGTCTTCGTACAGCTCGCTGGCCTCTTCCATCGGCACCTCCTGTCAGACAGACGCAGGCTTGACCGATCAAGCCTGGACGATGCAGCCGTCCACCGGGCACACGGCAGCGCATTTCGGATCGTCGCCGTCGCACTCGGTGCAGGCGGTCGCCTTGATGACGTACATGTCATTCTTCATGGAGATGGCGGCGTTGGGGCACTCGAACTCGCAGGCGCCACAAACGGAGCAGCTGGAAGCAGTGATCTTCAGGGCCATGGGAAGTACTCCTCTCTTTTAAACACAACAGGATTTAGGCGAAGTCCCGCTCAGCTGCCGCGAACGCCTCGGCGTACCAGGCGGCAATGGCGGTTTCGATATATTCGAACGGATAGTCATCAACCGCAACGATGCCGGCCTTTGCCAAGTCTTTCTTGGGGCAGCCGCCGATCTTGGCGACGAATACCGCGTCCAAGCCTTCCAGCACCGGAATGACTTTGTCTTCCAGCACGTCGTCGTCGCCCCAACCGCCTTGGCAGTAGTTCTCGACCTTGCGGTGGCCGACGAAGCGCACGCCGGCGGAGTCCACTTCGTAGATCTGGAACTCGCTGGCATGGCCGAAGTGCTGATTGATGCGCCCGCCGCCCTTGGTGGCGATGGCGACCAGCTTGGCCGGCGCGGCAGCTTCGGTGGCGGCCAGCTCGACCGTGGCGGCTTCGGTGGCCTTGCGGTGGTCGGCGCGCTCGCGCTCCACCACTTCGCGGTACAAGCGCCGGGGCTCGGGGTCGTAGACGACCTCGTCGGCGATCTTGTCCATGGTGAAGTCTTGGGACAAATCCTCACCCAGCATGCCGACCGCATCGGCGCGGCACTGGCGGCAATGGCGCATGAGATTGGCGCCGCCGGCCAGCTTGTCCTGAAGGTCCTTAAGCTCGGCCGGGGTCGGGCCGCGCTGGCCGGTCAGGCCGAAATGGGTGCCATGGGCCGCGTCGCTGATCAGCGGCATGACGTTGTGCAGGAAAGCGCCACGCTCTTTGATGGCGGCGTTCACGTCCAGCAGATGCTGGTCGTTGATGCCGGGGATCATCACCGAGTTGACCTTGACCAGAATGTCCTTGTCCTTCAGGCGCTCCAGGCTTTCCATCTGGCGCTCATGCAGGATTTTCGACGCTTCCAGGCCGGTGTAGCGCTTACCGTTGAAGTAAATCCACGGATAGATCAGCGTGCCGATCTCGGGATCCACCATGTTGATGGTGATGGTCACGTGATCGATGTTGTGCTCGGCCAGCTCGTCGATATGGTCGGGTAGGGCCAAGCCGTTGGTGGACACGCAGAATTTCAAATCCGGCAGCGTCTTCTCGACCAGCTTGAAGGTGGCGAAGGTGTTGCGCCAGTCGTACATGGAATCGCCGGGACCGGCGATGCCCAGCACCGACATCTGCGGCACCCGGTTGGCCACCGCGATGACCTTGCGCGCCGCCTGTTCCGGCGTCATGCGCTCGCTGGTGACACCAGGGCGGGACTCGTTGGAGCAATCGTACTTGCGATTGCAATAATTGCATTGAATGTTGCATGCGGGCGCCACGGCCACATGCATGCGGGCAAAGTAGTGGTGAGCCTCCTCGCTATAGCAAGGATGGTCCTTGATCTTGTTCCACACATGGTCCGGCATGTCGCCGGCGCCTTTGGACGAACCGCAGGAACTTGCGGAACAGCCGCCGGCGGGCTTGGCATCAGCCGCCGCTTGAGGACGCTGAGCCAGAATGCTCGAGAGGGGGATGACGTTGCTGCTCACCGGCGGCCTCCGCGATCAGGGGATCGTACCGGAATGAGTAAAAGCAATGGCCGTGCCAACTGCCCAAGATGGCGGAAACCCTAGGATCGGTCTTGGCAGTCCGGCTGTTTGCCTGTCGCATGTCCGACGCCCTGTCGGTGTTGCGACAAAGCCCTGAAGCCTTGATCCCCATCAATGCCGGGGGGATAGTTCAGCCTCAGTCTCGGCTGAGATTTGCGTAGAGGAGTTCCCCATGGCCACCATTCCGCTGCAAGAGCCCAGCTATCGCGGCAAGGACGGTCCCCTGTTCTTCGCCGCCGGCTTCCGTCCGTTCTTTCTGTTCGCCGGCATCCAGGCTGCGGTGATGCTGCCCCTGTGGCTGGCGGTCTATACCGGCGCCGTATCGCTGAACCTGCCCTTCGCCGCCGCCGTCTGGCATGGGCATGAAATGGTGTTCGGTTTCGCCGGTGCGGCGGTGGGCGGTTTCCTGCTGACAGCGGTGCCCAGTTGGACCAACACGCCCCATGTGAGCGGAAAGCCGCTGATGGCACTGTTCGCCATCTGGCTGGCGGGCCGCATCGCCTTCACCCTGGCGGGGACGTTGCCGCCGTTGCTGGTGGCTGGTCTCGACCTTCTCTATGTGCCGGTTCTGGCGGTGATGCTGGCCAAGCCGCTGGTCCGTGCCGGCAAGTGGCGCAACATCGCTTTCATTCCCATCCTGACCCTGTTCCTGCTGGCCAACGCCCTGGTCCATTTCGGCGCTGACCCCATGCGCGGCGTCTATCTGGGCATCATGCTGCTGCTGGTGATGATCGCCATTGTCGGCGGCCGCATCGTGCCGTCCTTCACGCAGAACTGGCTGCGCATGCAGGGCCAGCCGGTGGAGCTGAAGCCGCTGGCGTGGGTCGAGAAGGGCGGCGCCGTGGGCAGCGTGGTGCTGGGCGGCGTGCTGGCCTCCATCTTCCCCGGCTCGGTGGCGGCGGGCGCGGTGCTGCTGGCGGCAGCCGCCATCCATCTGCTGCGCCTCAGCCGCTGGTTTGGCCTGCGCACCTTGTCCGCTCCAATTCTATGGGTGCTGCATCTGGGCTATTTGTGGCTGGTGATCGGTCTGGCCCTGCTGGGCATCGCCAGCTTCATCGACGCATTCCCGATCTCGGCGGCGGTGCATGCGCTGACGGCGGGCTGCATCGGCACTATGATCCTGGGTGTCATGACCCGCGCCGCCTTGGGCCATTCGGGCCGACCGCTGGTGCTGTCCAAGGCAGTGGTGGTGGCCTATGTCTTGGTGTCCCTGGGCACGGTGCTGCGGGTCCTGGCGCCGCTGTTGCCCAACGCGCAGATGGGGCTGACCCACGCGGGCGGCACGTTTTGGGCCTTGGCGTGGCTGTTGTTCGTCATCGTCTATCTACCGATCGTGATACGGCCGCGCGCTGATGGGAGGGCTGGCTAGGGATTAACTAAGCGGCAAGGTGCACAGCGTAGGAAAGGCGCGTCGCCATACTTTCGCCAGGAGCGCTGTAGGACCATGCCTCTCGTCGTTATCCAGACCACTATCCCCGGCACCGATTCCCAGCCTTTCCGTATTACCGAAGTTCTGGATCGAGTGGCGGATTCCGCCGCCGAGGCATTGGACATTGCAGCCATTCATATTGGCGGCGAGCGTCATCAGACCGAGGAATACTTGACCGCCCGCTGGCATGAAAAGGGCGGCTATTGGATCGTCGCCTACGAGCCCGCTCCCGAGGTCAAGGTGGGCGAACGGCGCTTGTTGATGTAGCTGAGATCGGGCCGGTTCCGGGGGGACCGGCCCTATTCCCTTGCCAGCCGGCCATCCCCTTGGGATAGTTGCGCTTCGATTTCGAAGTGGGGCAGGGGGCATGGGTTTGATTCCGAGATTGGCCGCATTGGTGGCCCTGGCTGGGCTGACCGCCTGTGCATCGGTGGTGGGCTCGACCCAATCCACCGTGCAGATCAGCACCAATCCGGACAAAGCCCGTTGCGAATTGCGCGGCCATGAAGGCTTCATTGCCTCGGTGGAAACCCCGGCCTCCATCAGCATTCCCACGGCGGCAGCACCGGTGACGGTCACCTGTCAGGCCGCCGGTTTCCGCCCGACCTCATACACCTTGGACGCCACCGCTGGCGGTTGGATCTGGGGCAATTCCGCCTTCATGGTAGCAACCGGGGGCGTCGCCGTGCTGGGCGCCCTGGTGGACGAACACCGCGCCGCCGGTAAGTCCTATGCGGAAGAGGTCAAATACGACCTGTCGCCTGATCGCCCCCGTCCGGTCCGTGCCCGCAACCGGGCCGGCGATGTGGACTTGAATCTGCAAGCCCGCTAGAGCAGGAACCTTGCCGCCGCTTTGCGTGTTGAGCCTCAATGTCGGAGGTGCGACATGGCGGAAGTGGGCCGGCGGGACTTCCTTACCTATGCCACGGTGACCCTAGGGGTGGTCGGCACCGGCCTTAGCCTGTGGCCGTTCATTGACAGCATGAACCCTGCCGCCGACACCAAAGCCCTATCCACCACCGAAATCGATCTTGTCCCCATCCAGGTGGGTAGCCGCATCACCGTGCAATGGCGTGGCAAACCGGTCTTCATCGCCCACCGTACGCCGCAGCAGATCGAGCAAGCCCGCCAAGTGGACCTAGCCTCGTTGCGCGACCCCGAACCCGACGAGAAGCGGGCGATAAAGCCGGAATGGCTGATCGTGGTCGGTATCTGCACCCATCTGGGCTGCATCCCCTTGGGGCAGAAAAGCGCCGATCCGCACGGTGATTTCGACGGCTGGTTTTGCCCCTGCCATGGCTCCCATTACGACCATTCTGCCCGCATCCGCAAAGGTCCGGCGCCGAAGAATCTTGAGGTGCCGAAATATGCGTTTACCGAGAAGGGTGGGGTGAAGATAGGTTAACCCTCACACTCCACAAACGCCGTTACCTTCTTGACGATCTCGCCCACATCGGCGGGCGACAGGGTGCTGGCGGCTGGGGCTGTCTCAAAAGTCAGGCCGTTATCGGTCAGGAATTTTCGCGCCAAGTCGGATTTGATGGCGAAGTTCACATTTTGGGGCAAATCGCCGGTGCTGTCGGCGATCTTCATGGCGTTGAGCTTGGCGCTGACGATGCCCACCACATTGCCGCTCATGTCCGCCAACGGGCCGCCGGAATTGCCCTTCTGCACCGGGGCCGTGATTTGGTAACTGCGCTTGTCGCCCTTCATACCGGCCAGGGCGCTGATGGTTCCGGTGGTGATATTGGGCTCGCGCGACAGCAGGCTCGACAACGGATAACCGATGGCGACGACCCCATCGCCCGAGCGCAACGGCTTGTCCTCGCGGAACCGCGCCACTTCTGTCGGGCGGAATGAGGCCTTCAAAGCGGCAAGGTCGTTGCCGGCATCGCGGGCGACCACGGTGGCGGCTTCGGCGGGCACGCCTTCCAGGGTGACGCGGATGTTGCGGCAGCGCTCGACCACATGGGAATTGGTCAGCACCACACCGTCACGCCCGACCACGATACCCGATCCAGCGGAGAATTGCCGGCGGGGCGGGGCGGCTGAAGTGGGTGTCGGCTCGGCTTTGGCGGGTGTTCCCTCCGCATCCACTGCTTTCGGCGTCCAGGCGGCGGCTTTTTGTTCGGCGCGCGCCCAATTTTCGTCGCCGGTGCGTTCTCGTGTCTTGTTGCGGGCCTCCTCGAACCGCGCCTTGTCGGCGGGCTTGGCGAAACGGGCGGCGAGAATGGCGTAAAGCGCGGCCTTCTCGCCATCCTTGGCGGTTCCCACGCCATGCAGATTAGCAAGCGACATGTTGTAGAGCGAACTGCCGTCGCCTTGTGCCGCTGCCTGTTCGAACCATTTGACCGCCTCGGTCACGTTCTTGGCGGTGCCGTCGCCATTCCATAACGCCGAGCCCAGCCGGTTTTGCGCCAAGACTAAGCCGCGCTCCGCCGCCTTGCGATACCAGCGCACGGATTCCGCATGATCGGCGGTGACGCCTCGTCCGTCCCAATAGGCCATGCCCAAGGCCTCCCAACTGGCGGGAATGTTCTTGTCGGCGGACCGGCGCAGCATCTCCACTCCCCTGCGTTCGTCCTTGGGCACCCCGTTGCCGAGCAGATAGAGTTGGCCGAGATTGTTGGTGGCCCGGGCATCGCCCTGATCGGCGGCGCGGCCAAACCAGATCAACGCCTGGGCGACGTCGCGTGCCGTGCCGATGCCCTTGAAATACAGGCTGCCGACGGCGTTCTGCGCCGCCGCATCGCCCTTTTCTGCGGCACTGAGCAGCAGCCGCAGGGCTTCGCTCTCATTCTTCACCACGCCCTGGCCGTTCAGGGTCATTTGCCCCAACCGGTTGAGCGCGCCCACATGGCCGGCGGCGGCGAGCGGCTGGAATTCCTTGGCCGCACTCGCCCAATCTTTGCGCTGATAGGCGTTCACACCGTCATCCCAGCCGGCCAAGGCGGGCAGGGCGGTCGAGCACAGCAGCAAGGCGGCGGCATACAGGGGCAAGGCGCGCATGTGGGAAACAATCACCAACCAACGGGAAGGCCCACTATCCCATTGTGGCGGGGGATGCGCTAGCCGAACAACGGGCGAGGGGACGCCGACGAGGTCATTGCGTAGGGCTGAGATACAAAAAACCAGGAGCAACACGGATGGACACAGATGACGGCTTCGCCGTCAGCACGGATAAGCAGGATTAATCCTTATCCGTGTTCATCCGTGGATATCCGGGTCCATCCGCGTTGCGCCTGTTTTTTTCTTGTACCTCGGGCCAAACAAAAACCGCCCCTCCGGAGACCGAAGGGGCGGTTTGTCACACTACTTCTGCCTTAGAACTCGGCCCAGTCCTTGTCCGCCGAGGCGGCGGTGGCTTTGGGCCGGGGCGCCGTCTTGATCGCCTTCGCTGCCGGCTTGGCCGCGGGGCGGGGGGCGGCTTTCTGAACCACTGGGACGGCCTGGGCGGGCTGGGCACCGGTGTGGAAGAAGCCCATCAACCGGTTCAGCTCGCGCGACTGGTCTTCCAGCGCATGGGCGGCAGCGGCGGATTCCTCCACCAGGGCCGCGTTCTGCTGGGTCATTTCGTCCATCTGGGTGAC
>JACMLB010000304.1 GCA_014379805.1 Rhodospirillales bacterium
GGCGGTGGATTTCGTCGTCATCGCCGGCGATCTGTATGACGGCGATTGGAAGGACTTCCAGACCGGGCTGTTCTTCGCCCAGCAGATGGCGCGGCTGGGCCGGGCCGGCATCCGCGTCTATATGGTTCTGGGCAACCACGATGCCGCCGCCGTCATCACCAAGTCGCTGCCCCGCCAGGACCATGTGCACATCTTGTCGGCCAAGCGCCCGGAATCATGCGCGGTGCATGGGCTGGACGTCACCATCCACGGCCAAAGCTTCGCCACCCGCGCCATCAGCGACGATCTGGCGGCCCGCTATCCGGTGCCCCTGCCCGGCTTCAATATCGGCCTGCTGCACACCGCCCTGACGGGGCGTCCGGGCCACGAGGCCTATGCGCCGTGCCGCTTGGACCAATTGGTCAATCACGGCTATGACTACTGGGCGCTGGGCCATGTGCATGCCCGCGAGGTCATCCATGAAGGGCCGCACATCGTCTTCCCCGGCAATCTGCAGGGCCGCCACATCCGCGAGACCGGGGCCAAGGGCGCCACGTTGGTGACCGTGGCCGACGGGGCAGTGCAGGCCATGGAACATCGCCCGCTGGACGTGCTGCGCTGGGCGCTGGTCACTGCGGACGTGTCCGATTGCGACGACAGCGCGGCGGCCCTGTCGCGGTTGCGGACTGCCCTGGAAGGCGCGGTGGACGATTCCGATGGCCGCATCCTGGCCGCGCGTATCCGCCTGACCGGGGCTTCGCCCGCCCACGCCCAATTGGTGCGCGACCGCACAACCTTACGCGAGGAAGTGCGCGCGGTGGCCACCGATGTCAGCGATGCGGTGTGGATCGAGAAGGTCGACCTCGCCACCCGGCCCGCCGTAGACCGTGCGGCCTTGCGTGGCCAAGACGACGCGGTGGGGGAATTGCTGGCGCTGCTGGATGGGTTGAGCGCCGCGCCCGCATCCGGCCAAGACCTGCTGCGCGATCTTAGCCCACTATGGGACAAGCTGCCGCCCGATTTGCGCGACGGCCTGCCCGATCTGACCGAACCCGAGGCGTTCCGCGCCTGCCTGTCCGAGGTGGAGGACCTGCTGGTTTCCGCCCTGACCGAACTGGCCCCCGCATGAGGTTCGAGCGCCTGACCCTGTCGGCCTTCGGCCACTTCACCGAAAAGACCCTGGAATTCGGTGACGCTGCGCCCGACTTCCACATGGTCTTCGGCCGCAACGAAGCGGGCAAAAGCACCACTCTGGCCGCCATCGCCGATCTGCTGTTCGGCATCGAGAAATTCAGCCGCTATCGCTTCCTGCACGACAACGCGTTGTTGCTTGCCGCCACGGTCACCGGCAACGGCACCAGCCTGAGCTTCCGCCGCCGCAAAGGCGACAAGAACACCCTGCTGGACGAAGCCGGCAGTCCCATGGACGAAGCCAAGCTGGCGGCCCTGCGGGGTCCCGCCGACAGGGCGTTCTTTACCGGCATGTTCGGCCTGGACCATGTGCGCCTGCGTCAGGGCGGCGAGGAAATCCACTCGGCCAAGGGCGATCTGGGCCAAAGCCTGTTCCAGGCCGGCGCCGCCATCCGCGATCTGCACGCCGTGCTGGGCAAGTTGGAGAACGATTCGGCGCAGTTGTTCTCGCCCCAGGGCCGCAACCCACGCATCAATGCCGGTATCTCTCAGTACAAGGACGCCCGCTCCGAGATGACCAAGGGCGCGCTGAAAGGCGATGCCTGGACCCAAGCGCGCGACGAGGCGGCGCGGCTGGACGGGTTGCTGACGGAACTGCGCGGCCAGATTCAGACCTTGCGGGGCCAGCGGTCAAAGCTGGAACGCATCCGCCGAGTGCTGCCGCTGCTGGCCCGTCACCAGGAATTGGCCCGCGAAGTGGCGGAACTTGCAGCGGTTCCCCTGCTGCCCACAGACGCGGCCCGCCAACGGCGCGAGGCGCAAGAGGCCCAGTCGCGCTACCGCCACGCTTTGCGCGAGGCCGAAAGCCAGATGGAACGGCTGAGTGAAAAGCTGGGGCGGCTGTCGATTGATCCTCGCCTGCTGCATATGCACGACAGTATTGGCCGTCTACAGAAGCAGCATGGCGCCGTCGCCAAGGCCCTGCTGGACATGCCCGCACGCCGGGCGGAACGCGCCCAACTGACCGCGCAGATCGCCGCCGCCTTGCGTGAGCTTGGCCGACAGTCCACCGATTTGCGCACGATCCTGCCCGCCCGACCTTTGGTGGCGCAAATCCGCGCGCTGATGAGCGCGGAAGCCGAGCTTTCCGCCGAAATCCGCCAGACCCGCCAGAACGCCGAAGCCAGCCAAGCCCGCATTGCCCGGCTGGAGGCCGAACTGGCGCAAGTGCCGCCGGGCGCCGAGTCCCAGCCGCTGAAAGACGCCATCAAGGACGTTACCCGCCAGGGCCATGCAGACGATCTGCTGCGTGAGGCCGAGGCGGAATTGGCCCGCCACCACACCTCCATCGCCGCCGCTGTGGCCGAGTTGCCGGTGTGGTCGGGCGACGTCACCACACTGGCCCGGCTGAGTTTGCCCACTCCTGCCGCCTTGCGCGCCACCGACGAAGCCCGGCGCATCGCGGCCCAGCGGGTGAACGACGCCGATGCCGCCCTGAAAGCCGCCCGCGACGATCAGCAACGGTGCGAGGCCGAACTGGCCGGGCTGTCTGTAACGGGCTCGCTGGCCACCGAGGCTGCGGTGGGGGCGGCGCGGCGCCAGCGCGACGAAGGCTGGCGCCTGATCCGCCGCCGCTTCACCGAGGGCGCCCAGGTAGACACCGCCGATGCCTATGAGCAAATCGTGGCCGAAGCCGACGCCCTGGCCGACCGCGTCAAGGGCGAGGCTCAGCGGGTAACCCGGCTGGAAGAATTCACCAAGCAAAAGCGGCTGGCCGATCACAAGGTTGCCGGCGCCGAAGCGGAAGCGGTCTTGGCTGCCCAAGCCCAGTCGACAGCGGATGCGGCCTGGACTGCCCTGTGGCAGGACAGCGGTGTGATCCCAGGTTCGGCGCGGGTGATGCTGGACTTCCTGGAGGGCCGCGCCAAGGTGCTGGTCAAGCTGGAGCAGCAAGCCGTCACGGAAAAAGCGCTGACCCGCTTGCGCCACGCGGTCACCGAAGGCAGCCAACGGCTAAGTGCCGTCTTGGGCGAAGACTGCGCCGGTCTGGACTTCGCCGCGCTGCTGGCCCGCGCCGAAAGCCGTTGCCAGCGCCTGGACCAAATCGACACGCAACGCCGCAGCCTGGAAGGCCGCTTGGCCGTCGATCGCACGGATGCTCAAACCGCCGGCCAACGTCACCAAGCGGCGGTGGAGGCCTTGGCCCTGTGGCGTCAGCGCTGGGGCGCGGCCTTGCTGCCGCTGGACCTGCCGCCTGAGGCCGGCACCGCCCAGGTGGAAGAGGTTCTGACCATTCTGGACGCCCTGGCCGATCTGGTGCGCCAAACCGACGGCCTAGACCACCGCATCCAGGCCATGGAAGCCGATGTGGCGGCCTTCGATGCCGAGGTGACGGCCCTGGTTGGCGGCGACCTTGGCTGCCAAGCACCACTGGACACGCTGTCCGCCCTGGCCGCGCGGGTGGAAGCCGCCCGCGACGGCGACCGCACTGCCCGCGACCTGCGCCAGCAATTGACCGAAGCCCAAGACGCCCACCGTACCGCCAAGGACGGCTTGGCTGAGGCTGACACCGTGCTGGAGCAACTGTGCCGCCAAGCCGGATGCGCGGCCCCCGAGGAATTGGAAGACGTCGAACGCCGTTCTGCCCGCCGCCAGCAAGCCGAGCAAGACAAGGCGGCGCAGGAGCGTTCGTTGCTGGAAAACGGCGACGGGCTGGGACTAGCCGAGTTAGCCGCCGAGGCCGCATCCATGGACCGCGACCAGATCGCCGCCGCGACCCAGTCCCTGGACGACCAGCTTGCCCGACTGGAAGAAGACGGCGGGGCGTTGCGCGACGAACTGGCCCTGCACAAGGCGGCGCAGGAGGCCATGAACGGCGACAGCGCCACGGCCCACGCCGCCCAGGAAGCCGAACGCCTTGCCGCTGAAATCCGCGAGGATGCCAGCCAATACATCCGCCTTCGCCTAGGCCATGCCCTGCTGCGCCAAGCGGTGGAGAACTATCGCCAGCGCCACCAAGGCCCGCTGATGGCCCGCGCCGCCGAACTGTTCCGCCGCCTGACCCTGGACTCCTATGCCGGGCTGGACACCGGCTTCGACAAAGCGGACCAGCCCATCCTGCTGGCCGTGCGCGACGACGGCAAAGCCGTGGACATCCAGGGCCTGAGCGAAGGCACCCGCGACCAATTGTTCCTGGCCCTGCGGCTGGCGGCGGTGGAGCAGCATCTGGCCTCGGGCCGCCGCCTGCCCTTCATCGCCGACGATCTGCTGATCCATTTCGACGACGACCGCGCCGCCGCCGCTTTGTCCGTGCTGGCCGAGCTGGCGACCAAGACCCAGGTGCTGTTCTTCACCCATAACCGCCACATGGTGGATCTGGCCGAACGGACGCTGACCGGGAATGCGGTTCGCATGATGGCTTTATAGCCGGGCACTTCTCCCTTCGGTCCCGTTGAACCCCTTGCGCCTATGCCCACCTTCCAGGCCTATCCTGGGAGGTCCATGCCATGCGGATCGTCTGTATGCTGTTGGTGCTGACGCTGTCGGCTTGCGGCGGTTACCACTCGTCGCCCAGTGCCGGTGAGCAGACCAGTTCCGCCCCCACCGCCAGCGGCGGCAGCTACATGCGCGACGGGTTCTATGACGGCGGCATCAGCGACCCCGATGTTGGCCCGCGCGGCATGCGGTTGCCAGAATGAGGGCGCTCATCTTGGCCGTACTGGTGCTGCTGGCCGGCTGCGCCAGCCCCTACCAGCAAGCCCTGGACAGCCGCGAGCCCATACGCCCACAACCGCCCATGACGGCAGCGGATTTGAGGGCGCTGGAGCCGTATGAGAATTCGAAGCTGTTCGCAAATTAGCGGGACACCTCCGCCACCTCGGTCCACGTCTCGCGCAAATCGTCCATATCCGCCTGCAACTTGCCTTGCTCGACACCCCAGCCATCCGGGTCGGCCTGGGTCAGGCGTTCCCAGCGGTCGCGGGCGGCGCCGTAGGCCAATTGCAGTTGGCGCAATCCGCTGTCGCGCCGATCCACGCTGCGCGCCTGGGTGTCGATGCGGTCGCGCCATTGATCCAGTTCCGCCGCCGCCTGCTGCTCATAGGCCTGCCGCTCGGCCACGCTGGGCGCAGCTTGCAACACAGTGCGGCGCGAGCGGCCGGGTTCGGTCAGCCACGCGACCAAGGCGGCATTCCACGGCACCACCAAAGTGGGCGCGTCCAATTGGCTGCTGATCCAGGTCCATGGCACCGGCACATTGGCGCGGTCGGGATCAAGGGCGGAATCCACCTGGATCACCACATTGGTCACCCGTTGATCGGCGCCGACGATGATGTCGCTGACTTGGCCGATGCGTCCTCCGCCACCACCGCCGTAAACCGGCTTGCCCACCAACAGCTCGCGCAACTGGTCCTGCTGCTGCGGGGTAGAGGGCAGCGGCGCCGGGGCGCCCAGCGGGACCGGCACGATGTCTTCGGGATCGTTGTTGCCCAGCGGGCCGCCAATGACCGGATTACCCATTTCCCCCCGCTCGGGGCTGGCGTCGTTGAGCAAATCTTGCGCGAATGCCGCCACCGGCAAAGCCAAGGCGAATACGGCAAGCAGCAAGCGCGTCATGGCAATCCCCTCCGGTTATCCGTCTGGAGATGGCGCCGGCGGCGGCACTGCATCAAGCAGGCGGAAGGGCTAGGGCCACTAATCCACGTCGACGTTGCGAGCGCCGTTTGTTAACGTCGCCCAATGTCCATTTACCTTCCCATTGCCGGCCTATCGGTGGACGTCTATGCCCTACTGGTGCTGGGCTGCGGCGTCGGTTTCCTGTCGGGCCTGTTCGGCGTCGGCGGCGGCTTTCTGCTGACCCCGTTCCTGATGTTCATGGGCATCCCCCCGGCGGTGGCCGTGGCGACGGGGGCCAATCAGGTGGTGGGTGCCTCCATGTCCGGGCTGATCGCCCATTGGCGGCGCAAAAATGTGGATTGGCGCATGGGCGCGGTGCTGCTGGTGGGCGGCGTCGCCGGTTCGTCCGTGGGTGTGTTCCTGTTCGGCTGGCTCAAGAATTTGGGCCAGATCGATCTGGTCATCGCGCTCAGCTATGTGATTTTCCTGGGCTTCATCGGCTTGACCATGGGCTGGGAGTCCCTGTCCACCATCCGCAAGGGCGCCAGCTCGGTGATCCCGCGCAAGCGTCACCGCCACCCGTGGCCCAGCCTGCCGCTGAAGATGCGTTTTCCCCGCTCTGGCCTGTACATCAGCGTGCTGATGCCGCTGAGCGTCGGCACCTTCGGCGGCGTGCTGTCCGCCATCATGGGAGTGGGCGGCGGCTTTGTCATGGTGCCGCTGATGATCTATGTGCTGGAAATGCCCACCACCGTGGTGGTCGGCACC
>JACMLB010000305.1 GCA_014379805.1 Rhodospirillales bacterium
CATGACTGACTTGCCGCCCGTGGCGCTGACCGCCGGCTTCCCGGCTTGGGCGCTTGGCGTGCTGGTGCTGGCCGGCGCCTTCCTGGCCGCCTTGTTCGGCATCCTGACGGCCTTGCTGCTGCGCCGTGGCGAGGGCAGGGAACGCCGCCGCTCCGTGGCCGCCACCCTGGCCACCGAATTGGAAACCCGCCGGTTGGCCTTTGAATCCGTTCCCTTGCCGCCCAATGCCGAGGCCGGGGTATCGTTCGTGTCCTCGGTGACGTCGCTGGCCGGCATCGATACCGGCTTCCGCGCCGTTCAGGCCAACATCCACCTGCTGCCGCCCAAACTGGCTGCCAATGCCAGCGTGCACTACGCTGCCGTCCAGCGGGTGTCCGACTTCGTCAAGGGCCAAAGCCTGGCTGCGGCCGTGCGCATGCTTCAGGCTAACCGCCTGGGCGGTCATCCCTGCCCGGATGCAGGCGCCATGCGCGACGCCCATGAGGAACTGGGCGCTGCCTTCCGTGGCGTGGACAAACTGGCCCAATCGCTGCGGGCGCTGGGCTGATCAACGGGGGAAACCATGACCGCATCCGCCAAAAAGCCCAGCCATCCCTTGGGCGTGCCCGAGGGCTTTCTGTGGGGCGCCTCGACCTCGGCCTATCAGATCGAGGGTGCGGCGGCGGAAGATGGGCGTGGCGAAAGCATCTGGGACATTCATTCCCGGCTGCCCGGACGCACCAATAACGCCCATAACGGCGACGTCGCCTGCGACCATTACCATCGCTGGCCCGAGGATGTGGCGCTGCTCAAGCAACTGGGCGTGGGCGCCTATCGCTTCTCGGTCTCATGGCCGCGCGTGCTGCCGCGCGGGCGCGGTGCGGTCAACGACAAGGGCCTGGATTTCTACGACCGCCTGCTGGACGGCGTGCTGGAAGCGGGCATGGAACCATGGCTGTGCCTGTACCACTGGGACCTGCCGCAGAAGCTGTCCGAGCTGGGCGGCTGGACCAATCGCGACGTGGCCGGCTGGTTCGCCGATTACACCACCTTGGTGGCACGGCGCTTCGGCGACCGGGTGCGGCACTTCTCCACCTTCAACGAACCCAACGTGGCCACCCTGTTCGGCTATGCCATGACGTGGTGCGCCCCGGCGGTCCAAGACCGCGCCGCCTATTTCCGCGCCGCCCATCATTTGAATTTGGCCCATGGCGCCGCCGTGGATGTGGTGCGCAACTGGGTGCCTGACGCCCAGATCGGCTCCATCTACAACGTCCAGCCGGTTCACCCGGAAAGCGACACGCCTGAGAACCGCAAGGCGGCGGCAGTGCTGGATGCCCATTGGAATCTGGTCTATGCCGACCCGCAGATCCTGGGCACTTATCCCGCCATCGTCGCCAACGAATTCGAGCCCTATGTGCAGGCCGGCGACATGGCGCGCATCTGCCGCAAGGTGGATTGGTTCGGCATGAACCATTACGGCCCCATTTGGACCCGCGCCGACGAAACCAACCAATTGGGCTTCGCCTGGGGCGACAACCCCAACCCGGTGCCCCATCCCGATATCGGCTGGCCCATCTATCCCGACGCCTTCACCGACGAACTGAAGCGTTGCGCCAAGCGCTACAAGCTGCCGGTCTATGTGACCGAAAATGGCATGGGCCGGGGTGCGGCGGAAGAGGTGGTGGATTCCCAAGGCCGCGTGGCCGACCCGTACCGCATCGCCTATTTAAAGCTGTACACGGCAGCCATGGCCCAAGCCATCCGCGACGGCGTGGACGTGCGCGGCTATTTCATCTGGTCGCTGCTGGACAATTTCGAATGGGGCTCAGGCTACGGCAACCGCTTCGGCATCGTCCATGTGGATTTCGACACCTTGAAGCGCACGCCCAAGGATTCGTTTGCGTGGTATCAGGCCCTGGTCAAGGGCGAGTTGCGGGGGTAGACGCCAGTCGCCCCTGCCGTCATGGCCGGGTGCTGTCCGGTTTAACGAAAGTCGGCAGCCACTCCCCCGCTTGTCATCCCGAACGAACGTGAGGGATCTCCGCTTGGCACGGCGATTGGGGAGTTCGCATTGGCCGATGCCTTACCAGAAAGAGATTCCTCGCATGCGCTCGGAATGACAAATTTTGGGGTGGGCGAGGTTCGGGGTAATGCCGGGGCCGTTTGTCCTGACCCATTCGTTTTCATTCGTGTCCGATTTCAGGGTGGAGGCAGCCCTCACCGCCGTTATGTAGCCGTTGCTACCACATCGCGCGCCAACCTTTGCCTTGCCGTCTCGTGGATGTGGCTGCGCAATTCCGGGCTGGCTTGTAGTAGCGCTTCGAAATCCGGCGCGTCCAACACCAACAGCGAGCAAAACCCCAGCGAGACCACGTCGGCGCTGCGTGGCGAGCGGGTGATCAGGGCCAACTCGCCGAAGAATTCGCCGCTGCCCAGGCGTACCGGGGCGGGGGACAGGTGGACTTCCACCGCGCCCGAGGCGATGAAGTACATGGCGTCGCCCACATCGCCTTTGCGCACGATGACCTCACCCGGAAGGGCCAGCAGGGGCCGCAGCAATCGGGTGATTTGAGATAATTCGCCGGGCGGCAATTCGCCGAAGGGCGGCACCCGCGCCACCATGACCTCGGGTTCCAGTTGCAGGTCGATGGGTGGGCGGCGGTCCAGGCGGTGGGCGCGCTCGCGCAAATCCGTCTGCAGATCGTTGAACACTTCGTGGCCGATGACCGCTTCGCTGCGCAGGCGGCGATATTCGGCTTCCTCGATGCGCACGGCAGCGCGTTCCAAATATTGCAGCTGGAGCGCGCGGGAGAAGTCGGCATATTGCAGCCGTAATGCGGCCAATGCGGTCTCGACAGCATCCAGCCGGGCGGCGACCAGCGCCTTGACCTCGCTGGCTGCATCGGGGCCGATGACGGCGGGCAGCTTGCGTTCGGCCAATTCGGCCAGTTTGCCGATAGCGGCATGAAGCATCAGCAGGATTTCGAACCGGTTGGCGATTTCGCCGGCCAGCGGGCGGTCGAAGCCGAACCTGCGATGCAGCGCCATGGCCGCGCGGAACCGCAGCGGGAAGGCGATAGTGGCTTGGTGGGCGGCCACATAGCCGGCAGCGCCACCGGTTTTCACGCCGTCCTGCAGCCGGGCAGCCACTGCCAGCAGGCTGCGGGTAATGCTGCCCGAAACGATGCCCTCGCGGAAATGCCGCAGGTAAATGGCCTGTTCACGCTCGGCCAGCATGGCAAGGCCGCCGCGCACTTCCTCGTCGCAGTTCAGCGACAACTGCCCGGCCACCTGGGCTTCGGCGGCGCCAAGGCGTTTGGTGTAGCTCTCGGCCAGTTCGACCGCCAGTTGATGGTCTATACCATAGCCCAATGCGGCGTCGGACACGCGCTGGCGGACGGTGGCCAGGGTGGTGGCTATGGCGCGGCCGCGTACCGCCATGTCGGCTGGCGACAGCCGGTCCAGGCCCAACAGGCGGATCAGCGGACGCAGCAGCGGCGCGTTGATAAACAGGGTGGACAACACGAAGGCGGTGCACAGCACGGCGACGAAGGATTTCACCTCGGGCGGCACCTTGGGGTTTTCCACCACGGCCAAGGCCAGGGCCAGGGAAATGGCGCCGCGCAAACCGCCCCACAGCACCACGGCGCGTAACGGCACACCCACCGGTTCGGACCAGCCCACGGCGGTCAGGACCGGGAACAGGCCGAACAGCACCAAAGCCCGCGCCGCCATGGCGGTGACGATCAGCACCGCCAGCAAGCCGAAATCGCCGGGACCCATGCCGGCCAGCATTCCCGGCACCCGCATGGTCGCCAACAGGAAGATCAGCGAGCTGGCCCAATAGGCCACCTGCTGCCAGACATCCACCAAGCTGGCCCATGTCTCGGCCACCACCTGGGTGCGGCCGTAATAACTGATGACCAGGGCGGTGGTGACCACGGCGACCACGCCCGAGACATGCAGGTAATGCTCGCCCAGCAGGAAGACCAGATAGGCGGCGGACACAGTGACGGTGATCTGGGCCGAGCGCTGGCCGCGCAGCAGCGAGAACCCCCAGCACACCATGCGCCCACTCACATAGCCCATGAGCAAGCCGCCGACGAAGCCGCGCAGGAAGGTGGCCGCACCATCCAGGAAGTCGGGTTGGCGGTCACCGGTCACCATGCCGAGGAACAGGGTGAACAGGGAAATGGCGGCGGCATCGTTAAACAGGCTTTCGCCTTCCACCAGCAGGCTCAGGCGATGGGGAACGCCCAAATCGCGGAAGATGGCGACCACGGCGATGGGGTCGGTGGTGGACAGGATGGCCGCCAGCAGCAGGCAGGGCACCACGCCGATGCCAGCGACCGTGCTCAAGCCGAATCCCACCATGAAGGTGGACAGCAGCACCGCCACCACCGCCAACAGCAGGATGGGGGCGATGTCGTCCATCAGGCGCCGCACGTCGATGACTAAGGCGGTCTCGAATAACAGGGCCGGCAGGAAGACCAGGATGAAGGCTTCGGACGACAGGTCGAACTGGCCCAGCACCACAAGGAAGTTGCCAAGCGGTCCGCCCAGATTCCAGCCTTCTACGGCGTTGGAGGTCAAGCCCAGCGCGATACCTGCTAAAGCCAGCACCAGCGAGAACGCCACATTGGCGCGGGCGGCCAGCGGCACCAGCAATGTCACCAAAGCCAGCAAGCCGGTTATTCCGAACACCGCCATGGTGATATCGTACATGCCAAGGTCGTCCCATTACCGCTGCATTAACAACTTTAACGGTGATGGAGGTGGCAGTACAGCCCGTTAGTAACCTGGATCATTATGTTCGGGCACAGCGGGGTCGCGCCCGGCCAGGGGCACCTGGATGCTGAAGATCGAACCGTGCCCAAGGCGAGAGGACACCGTGACCGGGTGCTCCAGCAGCTTGCCCAGCCGACTGACGATGGCCAGCCCCAGGCCCATGCCGCGGCTGCTTTCCCGACTCGGATTACCGATCTGGTAAAAATTTTCGAAGATCATTTCCTGGCGTTCGCGGGCGATGCCGATGCCGGTATCCACCACCTGGATCACCAGATGGTCGCCGCGATAACGGCAGCCCAGCACGATGCCGCCTTCCTTGGTGTAGCGGATACTGTTGACCAGCAAATTGCGGATCATGCGCTTCAACAGCACGCGGTCGCTTCGGACCACGGCGCGGCAGGGCATGGCCACCAGTTTCAGCTTGGCGGCCTCGGCCACCGAACTGCAATCGGCCACCACCTCGGACAGGATGGGGCCGATGGCCATGAAGGTTATCTTGGCCTCGACCCTGCCGGCGTCCAGGGTCGAGATGTCCAACAGGCTGGACAGCAATTCCTCGCCATTGGCCATGGCCGTGCCCAGATGCTGGACGACCGGGCGCAGGGTTTCGTCGCAGCGCGTTTCCAGCACCTGATGAAACAGCCGCATGGCCTGGAAGGGCTGGCGCAGGTCGTGGCTGGCGGCGGCCAGGAAGCTGGATTTGCCTTGATTGGCATATTCCACATCGCGCTTTGCCTGTTCCAGGACGGTTTCGGCTTGCTTGCGGACAGTGACGTCCAGGGCTATTCCGGTCATGCCAATGGGCTTGCCATGGGCATCGTGCAGGGGCTGGGCAATGGAATGGACCCAATGGATTTCCCCATTGGGCCACAGCACCCGGTATTCCATGGTCAGGTCTTCGTCGGCCGCAACGGCGTGCATCGTTTGCTCGTGGGCGCAGTCACGGTCGTCGGGATGCAGCGCGTCAAGCCAGGTCTGGTAGGACGCCTCGACGCCTCTCGGCTCATGGCCCAGCAGGCGGAACGCTTCGTCCGACCAGGAACAAAGATTGGTATGCGCATCCCATTGCCATGCCGCCGCCTTGGCGGCCTTGAGCGCCAAGCTCAGGCGTTGCTCGGCCTGGATGGCGGCTTCCTCGGCTTGCTTCCATTGGGTGATGTCCGTGGAGACCACCACAACTCCCTTCACCGCGCCGTCTTCGGTCAACAAAGGCGAGTACTGCACGTCCATGCAGCAGCAGCCCAGGGCCGGCCTGTTGAACCACGCCTGATAGCGCACCGCCTCGCCCGCCAGCGCCCGGTCCAGATTGGGTTTGACCGTTCCCATGAAGATTTCGGCGCCCAGGATGTCGCTGGCGCGAACCCTGGATACGCTCTGCCGTCACGCCCAAAAAGCGTTCACAGGCGGGGTTGGCGTAGCGATAACGATAATCGGGGCCGACAATGGAAATGACGTCGCGGGACTGTTCGAGAACGATATCGGAAAACGTTCTGGTCGACGGCATGGGCTTCTACGTCCCTAGGGAGTCGGTTTCTCCTTGGGTAGTATGTCATCGCATGCAATTCAATGCTATGGCGTTAGGTGTCGCGCCGTTCGGTCTGGCGGCGCAGCGGGTGGATCAGCCAGTTGCGCAGGTCCAACGGCGACATCTTGCGGCGGCGTTCGCTGCCGTCCAGCGGGCTGGCCTTAACCTGGATGGGGCCGTCCTTGCTCGGCTCCAGGGACAGCTTGCGCTCGTGATAGGCTTCCAGGGACGAATGGTAGCCCACGGTGATGACCGTGGCCGTGGGGAACTCTTCACGCACCAACTGCATCATCTCATGCTCGCCATCGGCATGCAGGCCGTCGGTGGCTTCCTGGATGAAGATCCAGTTGGGCCGATGCAGCAGCAGGCGGGCGAAGCCCAGGCGTTGCTGCTCGCCCAAGGTCAGCACGTTGTCCCAGGTAGTGGTGTCTTCCAGCACTTGGGTCAGGTGGCTTAGGCCCACTCGGTCCAAGGCAGCGGCCAGGGTCGCTTGCTCGAAATTGTCGGGACCGGCGGGATAGGCCAGCACGCTGCGCAGCCGGGCGATGGGCAGATATGGCCGCTGCGGCATGAAGAAGATGTCGGCGTCGTTGGGCTTGAGCACATGGCCGCAGCCCCACGGCCACAGCCCGGCCACCACTTTGAACAACTTGATGGCGGCGCCGGGATCGCCCGAAATCAGCACCCGCTCGCCCTGTTCGATGGTCTCGCTGAAGTTGGATACGATGCCTGAGCCGTCGGCCTTGGAGACGCAAAGATCATTGAACACCAAGGCGGGACGGTCGCCGGCGACCACGGTGATGGTGTGGGTCTGGTCGGCCACGGCCTGATGGCGCTTCAGCTCTTGCAAGGCGTTGTGCAGGGACAGCACACGCTCGACCGAGGCTTTCCATTCCGCCGCCTTGGACAGGTTGTCCACCGGCCACGACAGGGCCGAGGTCATCTGCTGGAACGCCTGGGCGATCTGCATCAACTCGCCCAGCGAAATGGCGCCCGAGATGTAGCGCGGCGCGGCGATCAGGAAGGGAAAGCCGGTCGCCAGCACGCTGTAGCCCGACGAGAATACAAACACCTTGGCCAGCGCGGTGGTCTGCAAGTTGAAGCCGTGGCGGGCGGCGGTGAACAAGTCCGACAGACGGCGGCGTTCGTCGGGTTCACCGTGCAGCAGCGCGATGGCTTCGGAATTTTCGCGCACGCGCACCAAACCGAAGCGGAAATTGGCCTCCACCGTCTGGCGCATGTTCACCGTGCTCACCAGCGGACGGCCAAGCAGCACGGCGGCGGTGGTGCCGGCGCTGGCGTACAGTATGGATACGAACACCATGTGGCCGGGGATGGGCAGGGGCGTGTCAAACAGGGTCACGATGATGACGCCCGACAGCGACCACAGAATCTGGATGAAGCTGATCAGCAGCAGCAGGCAATAGAACAGCGAATGGGCCAGATCGATGGCGCTTTCGCAGGTGTTGCGGATGTCTTCGGAAATGCGGCCATCGGGATTGTCGTGGTCGCCGGGCATGTGGCTGACCAGATAGTGACGGCTTTCGGCCATCCAATCGTCCAGCACTTGCCGGGTCAGCCAACGGCGCCAGCCGATCTGCATGCGCCGCTTCACCACCAAATGGGTTGAGGTGATGGTCATGGCCAAGGCCAGGATACCCAGCAGCGCGCCGGCCTGGGCCACGAAGCGGTCCATGGAGCGCTGTTCGAGCGCGTTGAACAGATTGGCGCTCCATAGATTGACCAGAATGGGGATCACGACTTGGGCCATGGTCAGCGCCACGAACAGCACCAAAATGCCGCGCGTCCGCCAATCGGAATTCCAATAGGGCAGGGCAAGGTTAAGGAACTGGCCGAAGAAGCCGGGCGAAGTCGGCTTAAGTCCTGGCTGTTCAGCCGGTCTCTGTGCCGTCACCTCCGCCGTCATTCCGTCTCCCCCTAAAGTCTTGGATGCCACAGCCACAATAAACCACGCCACGGGGGTAAACGCCAACAGCGGAAGGGTTGCGACGTGATTTGTCACGCGAAGGGGGGAGGGGGAAGGGCGTCAAAACGAAACACCCGCCGTGGTTTCCCGCGGCGGGTGCTTCATCACGTTTCTCGAAACGAGAGTTACGCGGCCTTGGACTTGCCGGCGACGATTTCGTCGGCAACCTGACGCGGAACGGGCTCGTAGTGCGAGAATTCCATGGTGTAGGAGGCGCGGCCCGAGGTCATGCCACGCAGCTGGCCGATGTAGCCGAACATCTCGTTCAACGGCACGGTGGCCTCGACAGCGATGTTGGTGCCACGCTCCAGCTGGCCCTGGATCATGCCACGACGACGGTTCACGTCGCCGATGACGTCACCCAGGTAATCCTCGGGGGTCACCACTTCGACCTTCATGACCGGCTCCAGGATGATCGGCGAGGCCTTGCGGATGGCCTCACGGAAGCAAGCCTTGGCGGCGATTTCGAAGGTCAGGGCGTTGGAGTC
>JACMLB010000306.1 GCA_014379805.1 Rhodospirillales bacterium
ACCGGGCCTTTGGGACGAAGTTCGACCAGATTGGCGCGGCAACTGCGGTAGCCGGACTCTTCCATCCATGGGGTGGGCCGCCCGCGCGCCAAGGCCGGCAGTGCCGCCAGCAGCCGGCGGGGCGGTGCCGCAATGTCCAGCAGGCGCAGACCCGGACCCTCGCCCCAAAACGGCCATAGCCCAAGCATCAGGCTGTCGAGCGTGGTCGCCAGCAGCAGGAAGCGGCGGCCCTCCATGGGGCTGCCGTGATCAAGGCGAACACTCATGGCTTCGCCAGCATCACCGCCCGCCCGCCCGAGCGTCAGGGCCATGGCGGCGACGATGGTTGCCGCGCTGTTGAGCCCCCGGAGGTGGCGGTTCGCCAATTCCCAAGCAAAGCGGAAGCCGGCAGCCCCCAGGAACATGCCATAGCTGGAACCGCCCGCGTGGTCGAGGCGCAGCAGCCGGCGGCGTTGGATTTGAACTTTGTCCTCTGTAAACGCGCGGCGGCGGGGGAAACCCACGTCTCGGGCAATCAGATTGGTGTTCCCGCCCGGCAGGATGGCAAGACGGGGGAACCAGTCCATCTCCACCAGGGCGGTCATGACCTCGCGCACGGTGCCGTCGCCGCCATCCACCGCCACGACCTCGATCCCATCGGCGCGGAAGCCGGCCAGCGCGCGCCGCAATTCCTGGCTGCCATGGGGTTCGGCGGTGGGGAGGGAAAGCGGGCGTGCACCTCCGGCATTGCGCCGGCTCAGCGGATTGCGGATTAGGGCGACCCGCATCATGGCGACCCGGTCCACGCTGCGGACGGCAGTCCCCAGATGCGAATGGGAGCGCAACCGATCCAGCGCGCCGCAAGGGGATTTGATTGGGAAACGGACATCCTTCACCGATACATCCGAGCCCGCCACGGAGGCGACGTCCCATACGGTGCGGTCGGCGCGCTTTCAGTAGTATCGCATCGGGATAGAACCATCGGTTTAGGCTCGGTGGTGGGCGGTGTGCTGGCCCATGGGGCTGACCATATGTGGTCCATGGCTACCCCCGTCTTCAATCGTCTGGACCGCTATCTGCTGGCCGCCGCGTTGCGGCCGCTGGCGGCCACCTTGACGATAGTGCTGCTGGCGCTGTTGATGGAGCGCCTGCTGCGGCTGTTCCGTCTGGTCGCCAGCGGCGGCGGGCCGTTGGATCTGGTGGCCTGGATGGCCCTTAATCTGGTGCCCCATTATCTTGGCCTTGCCGTCCCGGCGGCATTGTTCTTCACGATCCATGCGGTGGTATCGCGCCTGGATGCCGATAGCGAGCTGGATGCGTTGCGCGGCGTCGGGATCTCGCTGAAGCGGGCATCCCGGGCCTTCCTGCTGCTGGCACTGGGCCTTGGCGTCGCCACCCTGACTGTGGTCGGCTGGCTGCAACCCTTGGGCCGCTATCAATACCGCGCACTTGCCCATGCCGTCAGCCAACAGGTCTGGGACGGCGTTTTGCCCACTGGCGCCCTGGTGCAGGCGGGCGACGGCCTGCTGATTTCGGCGGAAATGGTCGAGGCGGGCGGCAGCCGCCTGGAGGGGGTGTTCGTGCGCCAAAGCCGCGCGGACGGCACGGTCGCCATCACCACCGCGCGGTTTGGCCGCATGGTGATGGCGGCGGATCGTATCCACATGCGCATTCAGCTTGAGGATGGGGAACAGTTGCGCCGCGCGGCCGATGGCGGCGTTCAGGTGTTGCGCTTCACCGCCTTCGCCGACGTGGTCGCCGTGCGGGTTGTGCCGATTCCCTTCCGCGCCCGTGGCGTCGAGGAAAGCGAACTGACCCTGCCGGAGCTGGTCTCGCAACAGGGTGCCATTCCGCCCCATCGCCTGAAGGCAGAACTGCATGCCCGGCTGGTGCGTGCTGCCTCGCTGCCATTTCTGCCCATGCTGGCGGTTGGTTTGGGGGTGACGGCCAAGCGCACGCCGCGCGGGCTTGGCCTGATGGCGGGGGGGCTGCTGCTGTTCCTTTACCATCACGCCCTGCTGACCGGCGAAAGTCTGGCCGAAAGCGGGCGCGCCGAATTCATGACCGCCCTGTGGGGGCCGTTCCTGCTGTTCGCCGCCATCAATCTTTGGCTTTACCTCGGGCTCGACCGTGGCCCCGTGACCATTCTGGCCTGGGGGCGGCGATGACATTCGCTTTTTATCTGTCGCGCATGTTCCTGGCGCGGCTGATAGCCGGATTGCTGGCGCTGGCCGGGTTGCTGCAACTGGTCGAGCTGATGGACAAGGCCGACGAAATCCTGGAGCGGGGATTGGGCGTCGCCGGCATGGCACGTTTCGCGTTTTATCACCTGCCGCTGGTGCTGGGCGCGGTCCTGCCCATTGCCGTGCTGATGGCCGCCACGCTGACCTTGGCCGCCCTGGCCCGGCGCGGCGAGATCGCCGCAATGCGGGCTGCCGGGCTGCCGGTGGCGCGGTTGGTGGGCGGGCTGATCCCGGTGGCCTTGGCCGTGGCCGCCCTTGATTTCGTGTTGGCCGACCGGGTGGCACCTGCCGCCGATGCCGCCTTTGCCCGCTGGTGGCACACGGACGACGCCGAACCAGAGCGGCTGTGGTTCCGTGACGGCATGGACGTGGTGGGGGTGGATCGGGTCGAGGCCGAAGGGGCGCGCCTGATCGGCATGGAAGTGGTGCGGCGTCAACCCGACGGAAGGCTGGCGCAATGGATTGCGGCAGAGCGGGCGGAATGGGGGGACGGGCGCTGGGATTTGGTGGGGGGCAGCCAGCGTGGGGCCGAAGGCGGCGTCCAGCCGTTCGAACGCCTGCATTGGACCACCCATCTGGTCCCGGCCAATCTTGCCGAACTGGCGCGGCCTGCACCGCTGTTGTCCACCGGGCATTTGATGGCGGCGCTGCACGGACGTTGGGCCACCCGCTACTCCCCCAAGGTGCTGGAAACCCGGTTGCTGCACACCGTCGCCGCGCCGCTGGCTGTTGTGCTGCTGATCGTTCTGGCTACACCGGTTGCGGGGGGCACCCCACGGGGCGGTGGTATCACAGCCGGAATGGCGGTGGGCCTTGCGGCAGGCTTGTCCTATCTGCTGTTGGACGGAATCTTGGGAGCATTGGGTGAAGCAGGCAGCCTGCCCCCCATCATGGCCGCGTGGCTGGCGCATGCCGCATTCGCGTGCATCGGCGGGGCCATGCTGCTGTTTGTGGAGGGATAGGCATTGGTCCAGACGATCAAAGTGGTCCCTGTGCTGACGCGGCGTGACCGCGCGCTGTTCATGGGCCTGCCCGATCGCCTGCATGCCGGCGATCCGCTTTACGTGGCACCGCTTATGGCCCACCGGCGCGAGATGCTGGACTGCGCCCGCAACCCCTATTTCTGCCATGCCGAGGTGGCGCTGTTCCTGGCATGGCGTCACGGTCAGCCGGTCGGCCGGGTGAGCGCCCAAATCGACCACAATGCGGTGGAACGCCATGGTCCCGTGGGCCATTTCGGTCTGCTTGCCGCCGAAGATGATGACGTGGTGGCGGCCCTGATGGGGGCGGTGGAACGCTTCCTCGCGGCCAGGGGAATGGCCCGCCTGCTCGGCCCGTTCAACCTGTCCATCAACCAGGAGGCCGGCCTGCTGGTGGATGGGCGCGACACCCCGCCTTTCATGCTGACGCCTCATGATCTGCCCCATCTTGGCCCGGCGCTGGAAGGTTTGGGCTATGGCAAGGCGCGCGATTTGCTGGCCTATGCCGTGCCGGTGGACGAGACGCCAACGCCGCTGGCGCGCCGCTTGGCGGGTTTGCCGGCAGGGCGGCTGACCCTGCGCCCGTTCCGTCTTGGCGATTTGACCGCCGAAATCATCCGGGCGCTTGGGGTGTTCAATGATGCGTGGCGCGATAATTGGGGGTTCGTGCCCCTGACCGAGGACGAGATGCGCGCTTTGGCCGTGTCCCTTCGGCCCCTTTTGGACGAACGCATGACCTGCTTTGCCGAGATGGACGGCGAACCCGTGGGCATGATCATCGCGCTGCCCGACCTTAACGAGGCCATCCGTGGCCTTAAAGGCCGGTTGATGCCGTTGGGCTGGGCAAAGGCGCTGTGGCGGCTGAAAATCAAGGGGCTGAAAGGCGCGCGGGTACCGTTGATGGGGGTGCGCCGCGACGTGGCCGGCTCTGCACTGGGCGCCGCAATCCCTTTCGCCATGGTCGAGGCGGTGCGGCCCCATCTGCGCGCGCAAGGTTACCGGCGGGTGGAGATGTCGTGGATATTGGAGGACAATCTGCCCATGCGCCGTATGGCCGAGGCCGTTGGTGGAGTGATGAGCAAGCGGTGGCGGCTGTACGAAAGGGCGTTGCAGTGAGCGCGCCCAAGCTCACCGTCCTGGTGCTGGCCGGCCAACGCGCGGGCGGCGATGGGCTGGCCAGGGCCTTCGCTGTTCCCCACAAGGCAGTGCTGCCCATGGCTGGACGTCCCATGGGCGAATGGGTCATGGACGCGTTGCGGGGCTGCCCGGCGGTGGGGCGCATCCTGGTGGCCGCCGATTGGCGTTCGCTGGAGGGCTTGGCACGGGACAATTGGGTGCCGGTGGTAGCCGGTTCCACCATCGGCGAAACGGTGGAAGCGGTGTTGGACGGGGTGCCGTTGCCGCTGTTGATCACCACCATCGACCATCCGCTACTGACTCCCGCTATCATCGAGGAATTTCTCGGCAAGGTGCCGGTGGATTGCGATTGCGCCGTGGCCGTGGCGCGGGATGAGACGGTGCAAGGGGCCTATCCCGAGGCCAAGCGCACTTATCTGCGCTTTCGCCGCGCCCGTGTGACCGGCTGCAACCTGTTCCTGCTGGCCGGCCCGTCGGCGCGCAAGGTGGTGCGCTTCTGGACCCACATGGACTCCCACCGCAAGGACCCTGGCGCCATGGTGCGCGCTTTGGGTTGGGGCTCGCTGCTGCTGTGGTCGCTGGGTCTGTTAACCCTGGAGGGCGCCGCCCGGCGGCTGTCGCGGCGGGTGGGCGCGCGCCTCGCCGTGGTCGAGATGACCAGCCCCGAGGCGGCCATCGACGTGGACAAGCCCGAGGATGTCCGGCTGGCTGAGAAAATTCTGGCCTATCGGGCTAAGGGATAAGGCGGTTCCTGGTGGAGCTATTCCTTTGCGGCCCCGGTAAACCTTGGGGACTCCCCTCAGCGGCCCATGAGGATGGAATTGGGATTTCGCTCGACCGTATCCGCGAAGGAGCGCAAGGCGCTACTCGCCTGAGCCAAATTTTCCAGCGCATTGTCGATGTCCGCCCGTGACCTTGTGTCGTCGGCGACAATGCCGTTGACGCTGGCAAGGGTGGTGCGCGCCTGTTGAAGGGCTTGGTCGGCGGAGCGCAGGGTCGCCCGCAGATCGGTCCGCGTCGATGACGTCAATTGCCTGACCTCGCCCAAGGTGGATCGAAACTCCCCCTCGACCGAACGCAACGACGAGCCCGCCTGGTCACTGGTCTGGCGCGCCGATTGCGCGGTGGCGGTAAGTTCGCGCAGCAGCGGGCGCGCATCCTGGTTCAAGCCGGAGAGGAATTCCCGCGTCTCACCCAGGCTGGCCGCCAGTGCGCGCAAGCTTTCCTTCATTTCCGGGGAACTGATGAGGCTGTCGAGGTTCTTGATGGTTTGATCGACCGACACCACCAATTCCTGGATCGGTAATTCGGTAATCTGCTGCTTGAAGGCATCGAATTCGGATGCAATCGAGGGTATCTCGGGCACTGAGGGGTCGATGCCGATCAAATTAGCGGGTGTATCGGGCCGCAGGTCTAATTCCACCAGCATCTGACCGGTGACGACGCTTTGCATCCCCAATTTCGTGCGAATCCCTGCTTTGGCAGCCACTTCCGAAGATTGCTCCGTCTTGCCTCCGATCCAGGTAATCCGGTCGGGTTCAATCTCGAAATAGACCGGGATGCGGGCGGTCAAATTTCGGGGATCAAGCAGCAGCACTACGTCAGTGACGGTGCCCACCCGCACGCCCCGGAAATTGACCGGCGCGCCAACGGTAAGGCCGCTCACCGAACCTTCAAAATAAGTCACCCAGCGACGCTTCTCCTTGAACAGGTCGCCGCTGCCGAACAGGAACAGCGCGCCGACCAGTAACGCGATGCCGCCAAGAACGAAGCCACCGATCAGTGAAGGACTATATTTCTTGGCCATGGGATTACTCCTGTCAGGCCACGTTGGCGGCTGTTTCGCCGCGCGCGAGGAACCTTCGCACCTTGGCGTGGGGGCAGTCCCGTATCAGATTGCGCGGGTCGCCATGGGCGATGGCCGTGCGCTGCTCCGCATCGAGAAATACGGAATCGTCGGCGATGGCGAAAATGCTGGCCAGTTCATGAGTCACCATCACCACGGTGGCGCCCAGGCTGTCGCGCAATTCCAGAATTAGCTCGTCAAGGCGGCGCGACGACAGGGGGTCAAGCCCCGCTGATGGCTCATCGAAGAACAGGATGTCGGGATCGAGCGCCATGGCGCGGGCAAGGCCGGCGCGCTTGCGCATGCCACCGGAAATTTCGGACGGGGTGTAGTTTTCGAAACCCCGCAGGCCGACCAGCGCAAGCTTGAGTGAGACCAGCTCGTCGATCTCGCTGGGCGCGAGTCGGGTGTATTGGGCCAGCGGCAGGGCGACATTTTCCGCCAGTGTCATGGAGCTCCACAAGGCGCCGCTCTGGTACAGAACACCGAACCGGCGCGAAATGTCGGCCCGTCGGTCGTCGTCGGCGGCCCAGAAATCCTCGCCGTCATAAAGAACCTTGCCCGCGGCGGGCTTGACCAAGCCGACCATGTGGCGCAGCAAAGTGCTCTTGCCGCAGCCGCTGTCGCCCATGACGACAAAGATGCTGCCGCGCTTCACCTCGAAGCTGACATTGCGCTGAACCAGATAGCTGCCGAATTGCATGGTCAGCGCATCGACGGCGATCCGTGGAACCACGTCACCCATGTCAGATCCCCATGATATTGAGCAGTACCGCGAAAACCGCATCGATCACGATGATGTAGACGATGGAGGAAACCACGGCAGAGGTGGTCGCCTGACCGACCGCGGCGGCGCTGCGCCCGGCCTCGATGCCGCGCTGGCAGCCTGCGAACGCAACAACGGCACCGAACACCGCACTTTTGACAAAGCCGATGGCAAAGTCCGTCATGCCCACGGCTTCCCGTGTGCGATCTACATAGGCTTGACCGCCCAAATCCAACAGGCCGATACCCACCAGATAGCCGCCGAACAGGCCGATGAAGCAGCCGTAGACGTAGAGCAGCGGCATCATCAGTGCGAGGGCGAGCATGCGCGGCAAGACCAGGAATTCCACCGGGGGTATGCCCAGCGTCGCCAGGGCGTCGATTTCCTCATTGCCCTGCATGGTGCCCAACTGCGCTGCGAACGCGGCTCCGGTGCGGCCAGCCACCACGATGGCGGTCATAACCGCGGCCATCTCGCGGGTCATGGCTAGTCCGACAAGGTCGGCGACATAGATGGTTGCACCGAACTGGGACAGTTGAACGGCGCCGATAAAGGCGAGGATCAGCCCGATGAGCAGGCTGATGGTGGCGACGATGGGCAGCGCTTGCGCCCCGGTCTCCTGGATGGTGCGGACCAGATCCTCACGCCGATAGATAGCGCGCCCCCGCACGAAGGCGACCAACGCCTGCACAACTTCGCCGAGGAAGCGGACGGTGTCGTGTGTCTCCGCCACCATGGACTTCGCCCATCCCCCCACCTGAGCCAACAGGCTGGCCCGTTCCCCCGACCGGGCCGTCCCCGCCCGTTCCGGTACTGCGGAAGCCAGCTCGACCAGACGCCGCACGCCGTCCGGCAGTCCCTCCCAATCCACGGGGATGCCTGCGCGATTGGCGGCGGCGTGCAGACGCAGCAAGAAGGCAATCAGCGTGCTGTCCCACCCCTCCAAATCCACCGCTGCGACTTGCAGCCGACCGGGCGGCGACATGGCGGAAACCGCGCGGAGGGCTTCATCGCCACGGGCAAGGGTGGCCGACCGCGTCCATGTGCCCGAGACTGCGACCCGGACAATCCCCTCATCCGTCCGCTCCACCCTGATTTGTGGGGCGGCGGAGCCTGCGGCACGAACGGGAGCGGTGGAGGCTGGCCTTGCCATTCATTTGCCTGTCGGTAATCGCCGTCCATAGCGTGGGGGTGCAAGGGCTTAAGCACAATCGGGGGTATCGAGTGCGCTTCGGCGTCACACCTGCGAACGTTCACCAGCCGGGGCAGTCCATTGCGATAATGGCAGCGTGCAGACCGCCCTTGTCAGCCGAATTGGTGCCGCGTACCGTCCACGGTGGCAATTCGGGTGAATCGTCTCCATGCGCAACGGCCTTGCTGTATTCTTGTCGCTGATCATTCTGGCGGTCAGCCCCCTCGCCTGGGCAGATGCTGGCGAAGTGCGCGTCGGTGTGCTGGCCTTTCAGGGTTCGGAACGGGCGGCGCGGGAATGGGAGGCCACCATGGCCCATCTTGGCCGCATGCTGCCCGACCAGCGCTTTATGGCCGTTCCGCTGGATTTTGCCAGTATCGAACAGGCTCTGGCAGCACGAACCATCGACTTCCTCATCACCAATCCGGGAAGTTATGTGGCGTTGGAAGCCCGGCATGCGGTCAGCCGCATAGCGACGCTGGAATCCGGTCCAGCCGAGGCTCCGACTGCCGCCGTGGGTTCGACGGTGATCGCCAAGGCCGGGCGGACCGACATGCGGGGACTTGCCGACCTTAAAGGACGGATTGTCGCAGCCGCGTCGCCCGACGCTTTTGGCGGCTTCCAGATTATCTGGCGGGAATTGGACGATCTCGGCATTGCGCCGCTGCCGGAATTCAGGGATCTCCGATATTCCGGCTTTCCCATGGAGCGCATCGCTTGGATGGTGCGCGACGGCGCGGCAGATGCCGGTATCTTGCGGGCCTGCCTGCTGGAGCAGCTTATTGCCCAAGGGTCGGTGGCTCCCCATGAGTTCAAGGTGGTGGGCGAGGTGTCGGGCGACGGGCTGCCATGCCGCCATTCGTCGCGGCTTTATCCCGACTGGCCGTTCGCCAAGCTGGCCCACACACCGCACGACTTGGCCAAGCGCGTGGCCGCAGCCTTACTCGCCATGCCGATCATCGACGGTGTGGCGTGGACGGCGCCCTTAGATTACACCCCGGTCCACGATCTTTTCCGCCAGCTTAAGATCGGTCCCTATGCGCAGCTCGCCAATCCGTCGCTGAGGGAATTGGCGCGGCGCCATTGGCACTGGCTCGCGGTGGCCGCGCTGCTTGCCTGCTGGTGGCTTGTCCACGTAGCCCATGTGGAAAGGCTGGTGCGCCGGCGCACTGCCGACCTCAAAGCTGCCAACACTGAGTTGTCGCGCCAGATGCTTGAACGCGAGCGCGCGGAAGAACTGTCCAACCGCCACCGGGCTGAACGCGACCAATTCTCCCGCCTGGGCATTCTGGGCGAAATGGCCAGCAACATGGCGCATGAACTCAATCAGCCGCTGGCCGCCTGCATCAATTACGCCAAGGGGATGCGGCGGATGCTGGACACCGGTCAGGCCGACCCGGCCTTGCTGGCCGAAGGGGTGAATGCCGTGGCCGATCAGGCCGAGCGGGCGGCGGCGATCATCCAACGCATCCGGGGCTTCGTCCGGCGCCGCCCGCCCCAGCGCGGCGCCGTGGACATCAACGAGGTGGTTCGTGAAACTGTGGAAATGTTTCAGTCGCTGACCGGCCGCAAGAGCCTCGCCATCCACCTGCACCTGATGGCCGAGGCGCCGCGCGTGATCGCCGATAAGGTGGAGGTTCAACAGGTCTTGCTGAACCTTCTGCAAAACGCCATGGACGCCATGGCTGCAGAGGAAGGTGGGATCACCGTCCGGGTGTCGGCCAGCGACGGCGTGGTGAAAGTCGCCGTGCGCGATGCCGGCCCCGGCCTGTCGGCAGAGGCTGACGCCCATTTGTTCGAGCCATTCTTCACCACCAAGCCGGAAGGTTTGGGGCTGGGCCTATCCATCTGCCGGACCATCGTCGAAAGTCATGGCGGACGCCTATGGGCGGCTCCCAATGACGGGCGCGGTCTGACCATGCGCTTCACGTTGCCCATCGACCACACGGGGACTCAATGAGTGATACTGAAAAGCCGCTGGTTCTTATCATCGATGACGACGAGGCCTTGCGGCGCTCCATGGCTTTCCTGATCTCCACCATCGGATTGGAATGCCGTGGGTTCGAAAATGCCGAGCACTTCCTGCGCGAGATGCCTCAGCCCGGCCGGTCCGGCTGCATTTTGATGGATGTGCGCATGCCGGGTATGAGCGGCCTGGAACTGTTGCGCATCCTGCGCGAGCGCGGGTCGGTGCTGCCGGTGCTGATGATCACCGGGCATGGCGATGTCCCCATGGCGGTGGCGGCCCTGAAGGCGGGCGCCGCCGACTTCATCGAAAAACCATTCAACGATCAGCATCTGCTGGACGCCATCACTTTGGCGGTCCGCACCAGCAGCCAGCATCTGTCCGCCAGCGCTGACCGCGACTGTATCATTCAGCGGGCGGCAACCCTGAGCGGGCGCGAACGCGAGGTGCTGTGGCTGGTGATGGCCGGCAAGCCCAACAAGGTGATTGCCTTTGAACTGGGCTTGTCCATCAAGACGGTTGAGCTGCACCGCCATTCGCTGATGGAAAAAATGCAGGTGGGCTCGGTTGCCGAACTGGCGCGTCAAGTTACCCTGGCGGGACTCCATTCCTAGGGTTTTCCCTAGGTCGTCTTCGCATTACCCCAGGTACCCCTAGTTTTCATGTGGGCTTAATCTCGAAGCCGGTTCCTCCTGAACCCAGGGGCTTCGGCATGACCCATTCAAGACGCGACATCCTTAAAGGCATCGGCACCATCACCGCAGGTGCAGCCGCCATCGTTGCCACCACCGCAGCGGAGGCGGCAAACCCTCGTCAGGGCGGTGATCCCGACCGGCGCTGGGGCATGGTGGTCGATGTGCGTAAATGCATCGGCTGCCAGGCCTGCACCATCTCGTGCATCATGGAAAACAAGGTGCCGGAGAACTCCTACCGCACCATCGTCGCCACCTACGAGGTCAAGGACGGTGACAGGGTGGGCACCTATGTGCTGCCGCGCCTGTGTAACCATTGTTCAAACCCGCCCTGCGTGCCGGTCTGCCCGGTGGGGGCCACCTTCCAGCAGAAGGATGGCGCCGTGGTGGTGGATGGCGACCGTTGCGTCGGCTGCGCCTATTGCGTCCAGGCCTGCCCTTACGACGCGCGCTTCATCAATCACGAAACCAACACCGCCGATAAATGCACCTTCTGTGCCCATCGGCTGGCAGCGGGGCTGCTGCCGGCCTGCGTCGAGACCTGCGTGGGCGGTGCGCGCACCTTTGGCGACCTCAACGATCCCAACAGCACCGCGCGCAAGCTGCTGGATGCCGCCAAGGGTGAGGCCAAGGTGCTGAAACCGGAACAGGGCACCGCGCCCAACGTCTTCTACATCGGCCTGGATGACCGCTTCCAGGGTCGGGTCGAAGGTCATCAGACCCTATGGCAACCCAGCAAGACCCACGGGTGAGGAGGCCGCTATGAATTCCAGCATCACGGAAATTCTTTACGTCACCCGCGAGATTGCTTGGCTGCCCTGGGCGGTCCAGTACTTCTTCCTGATCGGTCTGTCGGTGGGCTGCTTCCTGCTATCGCTGCCGGGGCTGGCCTTGGGCCGCGCCGAATGGATGAAGCCGGGCCGGCTGGCGCTTATCGGCGCGCTCACCTGCGGATTGGTCGCACCGGTGGCCTTGCTGGCCGATCTGCATCAACCCGGCCGCTTCCTGAACTTCTACCTCCATCCCCAGGCTACGTCGTGGATGTCGTGGGGCGCCTTCTTCATCCCGCTCTATCTGGCCGGCTTGCTGGTTTATGCATGGGCGGCGCTCTACCGTTGCGCCGGTGGTACGGCTGTAAAGGCTGCCGCTCTTGTGACCGGGCTGGGTGCCGCCCTCGTGATGCTCTATACCGGCGTTGAAGTGATGGTTGTGGCGGCGCGCCCGCTGTGGCACTCGCCGTTCGTCCCCCTGCAATTCGCCGCCACCGCGCTGGCTGGGTCCATCGGTCTGGTGCTGGTGTTCAACCGCATCCTGGGCGGTGGTGATCCGGGTGCCGAGGTCGCGTTGAACCGCACTTTGGCCCGCACTCTGGCCGCCGTGCTGGCCATTGGCGTGCTGTGGATGCTGCTGGCGCTGTCCGGGTTCAGCAATACCCATTCCCAAGCCCTTGCCCAAGTCGCTTCGTCGCCATCCTGGCAGCTGACGGCGGTGTGGGCCGTGACCGCCACATTGGTGCCGCTGGTGCTGGCTTGGAAGCGCCCGGCGGGAACGGGCGTGCTGACCGGCTTGATTGCCATTCATTCGGCCTGGATGTTTCGCTGGACCATTTTCATCGGCGGCCAGGACATTCCCAAGACCGGTGCCGGCTTCTACGACTACCACCTGCCGCTGGGGCCTGAGGGCCTGTTGGGGATCGTCGGCACTGCCGGGCTGTGGCTGGCCGTGCTGATCCTGCTGACCTCCGTGCTGCCCCGCTCGAACCCCGCCAAGGGAGTCTGAACCATGTCCTCCCGTCGTCTCTTCCTCAAAGCATCCGCCGCCGCCGGTGGGCTGGCTGCCTTCGCCGCCGGCTTCTCGGAAACCGCGACCCGCGCCGTCCATACCTGGATCGGCGAAAAGAAGACCAAGGGCGTCAACGGCCGTTCGCTGGAGCCCGAATTCACGGTGGCCCCCGACGGCAAGGTCTCGCTGAACCCCAACCAGCAGGTCAGCTACACCATGTGCCTGGGCTGCACCACGCTGTGCGGTGTCCGGGTGCGGGTGGACAAGGCCAGCGGGACGGTGGTGCGGGTGTCGGGCAATCCCTATTCGCCGCTCTCCGCCGATCCTCATCTGCCCTACGGCACGCCGGTGCGCAAAAGCTTCCAGTCGGTGTCGTTTTATGAGGAGAAGGGGCTCGCCGGGCGCTCAACTGCTTGCGGGCGGGGCAATGCGGTGTTGGAGCAGATGACATCGCCCTTCCGCATCACCCAGCCGTTGAAGCGGGTTGGGCCGCGCAATTCGGGCAAATGGGCGCCCATTTCCTTCGAACAATTGGTTCAGGAAGTCGTTGAAGGCGGCAATCTGTTCGGCGAAGGGCCGGTGGAAGGCCTGCGCGCCCTGCGCGACGTCATCAATCCCATCGACGCCGATAAACCCGAACTGGGTGCCAAGGTCAATCAGGTGGCGTTGCTGTCCTCGGTCAATGATGGCCGCGAGAACTTTGTCCGCCGCTTCATGCAGCAATCCTATGGCACCATCAACATGGTCGGCCATGGCGCCTATTGCGGCGGCTCGTACCGTGCCGGTTCGGGCGCGGTGTTCGGCGACACCCGGCAGATGCCGCATGCCAAGCCTGACATTGAGAACGCCGAATTCATCGTCTTCATCGGCACCGCCCCGGCCAATGCCGGCAATCCGTTCAAGCGCCAGGGCACCCTGCTCGCCAAGGCCCGGACTGAGGGCAAGCTGAACTATGTGGTGGTCGATCCGGTTTTGACCCATGCCGACAATGCGGTGGCCGCCGATCGCAGCCGCTGGGTTCCCATCAAGCCCGGCACCGACGGCGCCCTGGCCATGGCCATGATCCGCTGGATCATCGAGAACGAGCGCTATGACGCCAAATTCCTGACCCAGCCCAATCTGGCAGTGGCGGAAGCCGCCGGCGAGGCGTCGTGGTGCAACGCCACCCATCTGGTGGTGGCCGAGCCCGACCATGCGCGTCAGGGCTTCTTCCTGCGCGGGTCGGATATGGGCGTGCCGGTGGCCGAAGCCGACAAGTACAAGGATGCAGACCCGTTCGTGGTGCTGGACGAAGCCGGTAAGCCCGTCCTCCACAGCAAGGCAACCGGCCCGGCCCCCCTGTATGTCAGCCAGAGTATCGAGGTGGCGGGGGCATCCATGGCCGTGCGTTCCAGCATGGACATCCTGCGCGAAGCGGCCATGAAGCTGAGCCTGGAAGAATACTCCCAGGCCTGCGGCATCCCGGTGGAGATCATCACCGGTCTGGCTCGCGAATTCACCAGCCACGGCAAGAAGGCCGCCATCGCCACCCATGGCGGCACCATGGCCGGCAACGGGTTCGCCAACGCCTTCGCCTTGGTGTCGCTGAATACCCTGATCGGCAATCTGAACTGGAAGGGCGGCACCGTCATCAATGCCGGCGGCTTCAAGGAAGAGGAAGGGCCCCGTTACGCCCTGAAGGATTTCCCCGGTGCCATCGAGAAGCCCAGTGGCATGCCGCTGGGGCGCAACCAGCCCTATGAAAAGACCACTGAGTTCAAGCGCAAGAAGGAAGCCGGTAAACCCTATCCGGCAGAACAGCCGTGGTTTTCCACCGCGCCGCAACTGGCCACTGAATGGCTGCCTTCGGCCCTGTCCGGCTATCCCTATAATCTAAAAGCGCTGATCCTGTGGAACACCAACCCGGTCTACGGCATCCCCGGCCTGCGCAAGGTGGCGGAGAGGACGTTGGGCGACCCCAAGGTCATCCCGCTGGTGATCGCCATCGACCCCTTCATCAACGAAACCACCGCCTATGCGGATTACATCATTCCCGATGCTTTCATGTATGAAAGCTGGGGCTTTGCAGCACCTTGGGCCGGCGTGCCCACCAAATCCTACATCACCCGCTGGCCGGTAGTGGAGCCGCGCATGACCAAGACCGCCGACGGCCAGCCTGCCGGCATGGAAAGCTTCTTCATCGCCGCCGCCAAGGCCATGGGCTTGCCGGGCTTCGGCGACAATGTCATCAAGGATGCCGACGGCCAGCTTTATCCGCTCAACCGGGCCGAAGATTACTACCTGCGGGCCGCTGCCAATGTGGCCTGGGCCGGCAAGGGGCCGGTTCCCGATGCCAGCGACGACGACATCATGGTGTCTGGGATCGAGCGCATCATGCCCGACCTCAAATCCACGCTGAAGGATGAGGAGGTGCGCAAGGTCGCCTTCATGCTGGCGCGCGGCGGCCGTTTCCAACCGGCAAACGAAGCGTTCCAGGGCGAAATCGCCACGTGGAAATTCATCAAGCCGTTGCAGGTCTATAACGAGGCCCACGCCACAGCCAAGGACTCGCTCAGTGGCAAGCGGTTTGCCGGGACCCCCGGCTGGGTGCCGCCGCGCTTCGCCGATGGCACGCCCATGCGCA
This sequence comes from Rhodospirillales bacterium, assembly GCA_014379805.1. Taxonomy (GTDB): domain Bacteria; phylum Pseudomonadota; class Alphaproteobacteria; order Rhodospirillales; family Magnetospirillaceae; genus Magnetospirillum. Next base: position 15,207 of record JACMLB010000306.1, read on the forward strand.
AGGTCTATCCCGAAACCGAATGGCCACTGCAACTGATCAGTTATAAATCGCCGCTGCAAAACAGTTACAGCATCGCGGCCAGCCGTCTGCGCGGCCTGCACCCGGACAACCCGGTCGCCATCAATCCGGTGGACGCCGACCGTCTGGGCATCCGTACCGGCGACGTCATCCGCATCAGCACGCCGTCGGGCTCGGCTAAGGCGGTCGCAGTGCTGCGCCATGGCGTGCGCGCGGGCGTTCTGGCGGTCGAACATGGTTTTGGCCACAAGGAACACGGCGCCCGCGCCCACCAGCTTGGCGACAAGGCCCAGCCTACCGTTCCAGGCATTGCGGCGGGCATCAATCTCAACGATCTGGGGTTGCGCGATCCGACGCGCAAAGACGATGCGGTCTGGGTTGATCCGGTGGCCGGCACAGCCGTGCGTCAGGGACTCCCGGCCAAGGTCGAGAAGGTATAAGGGCTTAAGTCCGGACGCGGTTGCCGCGTCCGGACAGCTTGCTATCGCGAAGCCAATTGCCCCATTTTATTGCGGACGGCCTTTCGGCTTTCCGCCCGGCTTGCCCTTCCACGGGGCCTTGCGTCCAGGTGGTGCGGCATTGGGTTTGTCCGTGCGGCGGTCGGGCGGGGTGGCTCGGGGTTTGCGGTGGTCATGCTCGCCGGACGGGGCCTCGCCCATGGGTTCGATGCGGCCTTCCGGGCGCACGATCTGGCGGATGGCGGCGGTGAAACGGTCGGCGACCTCGGCGTCGATTTCGAATTTGGTATCGTGTTCCAGGATGCGGATGGCGCCGATCTCCTGCTTGGTGATCTTGCCTTGTCGGCAGATCAGCGGGATCAGCCAGCGCGGATCGGCGTTTTTCTGGCGACCGATGTTGAGGCGGAACCACACCGTGGGCCGATTGCTATCCCGCTCGGCCCTTGGCTCGCGCGGCTGGTGGGGCTCACGGGCGGTACTGCGTTCGCGCGCGGGCAGGCCCGGACCGGGATCGAACACCTCTTCGGCGGCGGGCAGGTGCGAGCGATACAGGCGGACCAGTGCGGCGGCGATCTCCTCGGCCGACCGCTCGGCCAGCAGGGCTTGGGCCATGACCAGCTCGTCCTCGCTGGTCTCGTCGGTCAGGATTGGGTGTTGCAGCAAGCGTTGCTGGTCGAGCTTGCGGATATCCTCGATGGCGGGCGCGCCACTCCACTCGACGCGCAGGCCGGCGGTCTGCAGCAATTGCTCGGCCCGGCGTTTACGCGATAGCGGCACGAGAAGGACGCTGACGCCTTTACGACCGGCACGGCCGGTGCGACCGCTACGGTGTTGTAGGGTTTCGGCGGTGCGCGGCAAATCCGCATGGATGACCAGATCAAGGCTGGGCAGGTCGATGCCGCGTGCCGCCACGTCGGTGGCGACGCAGACCCGCGCGCGGCCGTCACGCAGGGCTTGCAGGGCGTGGTTGCGTTCGTTCTGACTGAGTTCGCCGGACAGGGCGACGACGCCGAACCCGCGCTCCAACAAACTGGCCTGCAGGTGGCGAACCGATTCGCGGGTGCCGCAGAACACCATGGCGGTGGGCGATTCGAAATAGCGCAGCAGGTTTACGACCGCATGTTCGATTTCGGTGGGGGCGACGCGCACCACCCGATGATCGATATCGGCATGACCTTGCGGCCCCGCCGACAGGGCGATGCGCCAGGCGTCGCGCTGATAGCGCTTGGCCATGGTGGTGATGGCGGCAGGCAGGGTCGCCGAGAACAGAAGGGTCCGACGCTGCTGAGGCGTCGCTTCCAGGATGAATTCCAGATCCTCGCGAAAGCCCATGTCGAGCATCTCGTCGGCTTCGTCCAGTACCACCACGCGCAGTTGGCTGGTTCTCAGCGCGCCGCGCTCCAGATGGTCGCGCAGGCGGCCGGGGGTGCCGACGACGATATGCGCGCCCCTGCCCAGCAGCCGCTGTTCGGCCCGCGGGTCCATGCCGCCGACGCACGACACCACCTGCCCGCCGGCATGGCGATAGAGCCAGCTCAATTCCGTATGCACCTGCAAGGCCAGCTCGCGGGTGGGGGCGACCACCAGTGCCAGCGGCTCAGTCGCCGGGGCCAGCGCTGGGGCATCGCCCAGCAGGGTGGGGGCCATGGCCAAGCCATAGGCCACCGTCTTGCCGGAGCCGGTTTGCGCCGAGACCAGCAAATCGCGCTCAGCCGCTCGGGGATCAAGCACCGCCGATTGGACGGAGGTCAGGTCGGTATAGCTGCGCTCGGTAAGCGCTCGCGTAAGGGGATGGTCGGGGGAGAAAAGGTCCATGATCGGCGCCACTGGTTAGTAATCCACCATCGGGTCTGAGCCCGAGGGAAGGACCCGGGGGCGGACAGGGGGACTACCGGGGACTGGGAAAAGCAAAAGGCCCGATCTTGCGATCGGGCCTTTACTTAAGTGGTTGTTACCCCACCAAATCTTGGTGGGCGCTGTAGGATTCGAACCTACGGCCCGCTGATTAAGAGTCAGCTGCTCTACCAACTGAGCTAAGCGCCCCCAGGTCGGCGGCGCGTCGTGTCCGCCGGGGAGGTCGGCTTTAT
>JACMLB010000307.1 GCA_014379805.1 Rhodospirillales bacterium
CGTCTTCGGCTTCGACGGATTCCGGCCCGGCCAGGATTCCATCATCGGCGCCATCCTTGACGGCGAGAACGTCATGGCGATCATGCCCACCGGCGCCGGAAAATCCTTGTGCTACCAATTGCCCGCCTTGGTGGGCAACGGCCTGACCGTGGTGGTGTCGCCGCTGATCGCCTTGATGCGCGACCAAGTGGCCCAATTGACCAATTACGGCATCAACGCCGCCGCCCTGAATTCCAGCAATGACCCGGCGGAAGTACGGCGCATCTTCGACAGCTTGCGCCATGGCGATCTGCGCCTGCTGTATCTGGCGCCCGAGCGCCTTGCCCGGCCCGACACCATGGAACTGCTGCGCAACGCCGGCGCCACCCGCCTTGCCATCGACGAGGCCCATTGCGTATCGCAATGGGGCCACGACTTCCGCCCGGAATATCTGGCCTTGGGCGAGCTGCGGCGCGAACTGGGCGGCATCCAGACGGTGGCCTTCACCGCCACCGCCGACGCAGCCACCCGCGCCGATATCGTGGCCCGACTATTCGACGCAGAGCCCCGCATCTTCATCGGCGGCTTTGATCGGCCCAATCTGCTGCTCGCCATGTCGGCCAAGAACAGCGCCAAGAAGCAGTTGCTGGACTTCATCGGCGCCCGCAAAGGGCAAAGCGGCATCGTCTATTGCGGCTCGCGCGCCGGCACCGAAGACCTTGCCAGCGCCTTCAACAGCGCCGGTCACCGCGCCCTGCCCTATCACGCCGGTCTGGATAAGGGCGTGCGCGATGCCAATCAGGACACCTTCCTGCGTGAGGACGGCATCACCATGGTGGCCACTGTGGCCTTCGGCATGGGCATCGACAAGCCGGACGTGCGCTTCGTCGCCCACGCCGATCTGCCCAAAAGCATCGAGGCCTATTACCAGGAAATCGGCCGTGCGGGACGCGACGGCCTGCCCGCCGACACCCTGACTCTGTATGGGCTGGGCGACGTCAAACTGCGCCGTATGCAGATCGAAGACAGCCAGTCGTCGGAAGAGCAAAAGCGGGTCGAGCGCCAGAAGCTCAACGCCCTGCTGGCCCTATGCGAAGCGCCGCGCTGCCGCCGCCAGACCCTGCTGGCCTATTTCAATGAAGCCAGCGCGCCCTGCGGCCATTGCGATCTGTGCCTGCATGGTGTGGAAGTGTATGACGGCACCGTGGATGCCCAAAAGGTGCTGTCGGCGGTCTACCGCACCGGTCAGCGCTTCGGCACCGAACACCTGATCAACATCCTGGTGGGCAGCGAGGCCGACGGCGTCATCCATCACGGCCATCATGCCCTGCCCACCTTCGGCGTCGGCAAGGACCGCACCCGTCCGCAATGGCACTCCATCTTCCGCCAGCTTTACGCCGCCGGGCTGATGACCCAGGATTTGGCTGAATTCGGCGCGTGGCGCATGACGGAAGAAGGCGGCCAAGTGCTGCGCGGCAAGGCCCGCATCGAAATCCGCAGCGAGGTGCTGCGCGCCAAGGGCAAGAAGACCAAGGCCCCGCCCGCCGGCGCGCCCACGGATTACGACGAAGATTTGCTGGCCGAGCTGAAGAAGCTGCGCCGCGAGCTGGCGACCGAACAGGGCATTCCGGCCTATGCGGTGTTCCCTGACCGCACCTTGATGGAACTGGCGGCCAAGCGCCCGTTCTCGCTGGCGGAAATGCGCGACATCCACGGCATCGGCGAGGCCAAGCTGGCCCGCTATGGCGAGATTTTCCTGGAAGCGCTGCTGGGATAAGCGTCTACACCACCGCCACCGCCTCGTTCAACGCCGCCACCGTGGCATCCCATGCCGCCGGGAGGTCCGCGATCATGGTGCGGGCGTCTTCGTCGCGGCCTTCGCGGGCGGCGGTCTCAACGGCGGCAGCCAGATCGGAGATGATTTGGGCGCCCACATAGGCGGCCATGCCCTTGAGGTCATGGGCGTAGTGGCGGACATCGTCCAGAGCACCACCATCGGCCAAATCCAGCAATTGCTGGTAGTCGGCGGCGCCGTTGGTCAGGAACAGGGCGATCACTTCCGCCATGGTGTCCGTCCCCACATAATCCGCCAGGGCCTTCAGCACCTCGATGGAGACGGCGGGCGCGGGTGCTGCTGCTGCCACGGGCTGCACCATGGGCGACAGCACGCGGGCCATGGTGTCGAACAGCACCTCGGGGTCGATGGGTTTAGCCACATGGGCATTCATACCCGCGCTGTAGCACCGTTCCGCATCTCCGCGCATGGTGTTGGCGGTCAGCGCGATGATGGGCACCGACCCCATGGGCTCAGGCAGCGTGCGGATGATGCGGGTGGCTTCCAGACCGTCCATTTCCGGCATCTGCATGTCCATCAGCACAAGGTCGAAACTGCCGTCCCGCACGGCATCCACTGCCGCCCGGCCATCGGGCACCACGGTCACTTGGTGACCACCCTTGGCAAGCAGGCCCACCGCGACCTTCTGGTTCACCGGGTTGTCCTCGGCCAGCAAGATGGTTTGCGGCGACAAATCCGGGACGGCTGCGTTCGTCGGTTGGGCGATGGGCGCCGCGGCTGGCATGAAGGTCAGGCGGAACCAGAACCGGCTGCCCTTGCCCGGTTCGCTATCCACGCCGATGGAACCGCCCTGGCCCTCGACCAGACGCTTGCAGATGGCAAGACCAAGCCCGCTGCCGCCGAAGCGCCGCGAGATGGACGCGTCGGCCTGGGTGAAGGATTGAAACAGCCGGGCGCAGGCGTCGTCAGCCAAACCGATGCCGGTATCGGTGACGGAAAATTCGATACCGATTTCGCCTGCTTTGGCATCCACGGGCTGCGCCCGCAGGGTGACCCGCCCGGCCTCGGTGAATTTAAGGGCGTTGCCCACAAGGTTCAGCAGGACCTGACGCAGGCGCCCCGAGTCCCCCTCGATCCACAGGGGCAGGTTGGGGTCGATGGTGGACAGCAGGGTGATGCCGCGATCCCCCGCCCGCGACCGCAACAGGGTTGTGACGCCTTCGAAACAGCGTGCCAAATTGAACGGCACCCGCTCGAATTCGATATGGCCGTGCTCCAGCTTGGTCAAATCCAGGATGTCGTCGAGGATGGTCAGCAGCGCCTCGGCCGAGCATTTCAGGGTTTCCATCTGACCGCGCTGTTCCAGCTTCAGTTTGGAATCCAGCACCAGCCGCGCCATGCCCAGAATGCCGTTCATGGGCGTGCGGATTTCGTGGCTCATGGTGGCAAGGAACTCACCCTTGGCCCGGTTGGCCGCTTCCGCCTGGGTCTGCGACGCCACCAACCGCAGGATGGTTTCCTCCAGCGAGGCGGTCTGCCCGGCTACGCGCTCTTCCAGGGTGCGGTTCTGCTCCTCCAGCCTATGGCGCGACTCTTCCATCTGCTGGCTCATGGTGCGGAAGGTGCGGGCCAACAGGCCAACCTCGTCCTTGCGCTCCTCGGGCAGGGTCAGGATTCCGCTGGCGACCTCGCCCACCTGGTTCTCGGCCACCGCTGCCGAGGCGCTGGTGAACAGCTTCAGCGGCAGCACCACTTTTTTGTGGATGACGAGGTAAAGCAGGTACAGCTCCAGCACCAAGGCCACAAGGCAGGCGGCCAAAATGTGCTGGGCGGTGGATTGGGCGGTAGAGGTCAGCAATTGCTTGGGATAGACGGTGACGAACCACCATTTGGGGCCTTCGATGCGCGCCGCCGCCAGGAAAGCGTCGTTGATGGGATCGTCGATCAACACATCGGCGCCATTGGCTTTCCGGCCCGCGCCGATGACGCTTTCATACATGGCGGTCAGTTTGGCATCGCCGGCTTGGGCCACACTGAGGCCGGTTTCGGACGCGCGCAATTCCGCCATGCGTTCCGGGTGGACAATCAAACGACCATCTTCGTCGAAGATGACGTTGTAGGTGCCTTCCAGACGGTCGTTGGCAACGCGCTCGAACAGCTCGTTCAGCGTCAGATCATGGGCGGCATTGGCCAGATGCCGTCCGTCGAAATCAATGGGAAGGGCACAGGTGATGGCCCATTTCTGGGCGACCGCGTCGAAATACAGCGGAGTCCAGGCGGTGCTGCGGCTGGCATTGTTTTCGCGGGTCGTGATGGTCTTCCACACCTCGCCCGACATATCCAGATTGGACTCGGCGGTCAGGCCCCACGGCAGTCCGGGCCAATAGCCGATCAGAAAATTCTCGGGCGGGAAGGCGTAGAAATTGGTGAAGCGGATGGTCCAGGCCGGACCGAACCGCCCCACCAGCCGCCACATGAGCATCAACCGCTTGCGCACATCCTGGGTGTCCACCGCCACATCGGGGCCGACGAAGCCGGTGGTGTAGCGGGTGATCAGCCCTTCCTGCGTCAGCATGCCGTCGAAGGCCTCGCGACGCAGCCGGGTGGTCCCGTCCCCCCAGGCTCGATAGGCGGCTCGGAATTCCGCGTCCGGCACGTCCTTCATGACGCGCCAATTGTCCAGAAAGACGGTGCGGAACACCGTCAGATCATCCTCGGCCAGTTTGAAAAAGGCGCTTTCGCGGGCGGTGCGCTCGACGATGTAATTGTGCAGGCTATCCTTGGTTTCCGCCGTCAGCGCCGTGATCAGCTGCCAATACGACACCGCCGCCACCATCGCCATCACCACAGTGATGCGAATTGCCATCTGCAATAATGTGCGCGGAGTCAGCGCATGGCGGAAGGAAACGGAGGACGACATTCTTCGCCTAAAACCAAAAGCTGCCCAACTGAGGAATTTAAAGAACAAGTATTAGTGGATGCATACGGTGGCGCAAGCGATTTCACGGCGGGAAACTCGCCTATAACGCACGATCAGCACGGCATCAACGCGCCCAAGCCGAGCAGCCAACCGGTGAGGCCAAGGGCGGTTCGTTCAGGGATGACAGCACTCCACTGCCGGGCCAGGGCCAGCGGTGTGGTTGCCCCCATCGGCGCAGCCCGCAGCAGGGGGGCCAATTCGTGGCCGGCGAAGAAGGCGGCGGGTTGCTCCAGGCCGGGATGCAGCAGGCCGGCACGTGTTTCCACGAACTCTCCCATGATGCAGGGCACGTCCACCCACCGGATGTGGGGCGACAGCTTTACGGCACGCGCGTGCAGGCCGGGGCCAAGGTCCGGCGGGGCAGCGGCGGATGGGGCTTCCGGCGCGGCGGCACGGGCATGCCAGAAAGCGGTCGGATTATGGGCGGCGGCGGTCTGGTAAAATTCGGCAGCCCAGCGCCGATGCCGTTCCGCCGAGGCCAGGATATTGGCCTGATAGAACGAGACCGCTTGTGCGGCATCACCGGGACGGCGCAGCACGGTATTGACCGCGATGGCGCCGGACAAAGCGGTCTGCATAGCTTTCTGCACCCCGCTGGACGAGAGCGGGTCGATCACCAGCGCCGCCCCGCCCACCTTGATATGTTTGGACGAAATGGCGTCCAAACTGACCGATGGAGTGGCGTCGCAGACCTGCACTCCATGGCATTTGCGGGCATCGGCACAGCCCGCCACCAAGCCGGATTGGGCAATCAGTCGATCGTATTCCTGCGCGATTGACCCGGTGCGCCGGGCACGGAAATATGCGGTGTCCACGAAGGCCATGGCGTTGGTGGTGCCGTTGGGCAAGGGCACGGCCCAGAACCATGCTTCCCGCCCGGCCTCGATACGCGGCGCTTTCGCCAAGCTGGCCCCCTGCCAATAGGCGCTGATGGCCAGGGTGCGCGGGCCGTTGAGCCGACGCGGCCCACGCAGGACGACACCGCCGCCGCTGGCATCGGCCAGCAACGTGGTTTCGACCACGCGCCCGTTGACGGTCAGCCTCCAGCCCTCGCCTTGGCGTTCACACGCCGTCAGACTTGCCGGTTGTAGCACGTGGACGCCATGGGCCTGAGCCATGCGCAGCAGCAGATGGTCGAAGCGCCCGCGATCCACCAGCAGGCCGGGCTGCTGGCTCTGGTCGCGGCGTTCGGGATTGGCGCCGTACCAGTGCAGGGTGATTTCCCGGCATGGGGTAAAGCCCATGGCATCCACCGCCTCGCGGGCGCCCAGCATATCCAATTGGGTCCAGATGCCGGGGCTCAGGGATTCACCCATGTGTTCGCGCGGGAAGCCCTCACGTTCCACCACGCAGACCTTGTGGCCCAACTGGGCGAGCCGTAAGGCCAGCGTGCTGCCCGCCGGCCCACCGCCGATGATGCAGACGTCAACCTTCACGGGGCACCGCCCAGGCGCAGATACGCCTCCAGGCAATAATGCAGCCAGCTACGGATGAAGTCACAGGCGGGACGCCCCCGGCCCAAAACCTCGTGGTGACAACCGCCGCCACACAGATAGCGTGCCCAACAGGCGTTGCACGGGGTTTGGCGGTGCACGTGGCGTTCGGTCAGCCAGCGCGACTGCCGTTCGGGATCAACACCAGTGGCAAGCGTCCCCATGGCCCCACTGTCGTCGCCGACGAAGCGGTGGCAGGCGGCCAACTCGCCCTCTGCCGAGACCCCGAAATAGCCCGCCCCGGCGCCGCATGGATAGGGCCGGTGGGTGCCGCGGCTGATCTCGCGCATGGCGTTTTGCATGTTGGCGAAGGGATAGGGATGCCCGGCGGCGGTGCGGCGCTCGAATTCCTCGCCGCATTGGATCAGTTCAGCCAGCATGACCTCAAGCTGGTCCGGCTGCATCTCGCCCTGGCCGTTGGGGGCATTGAGCAGGGCGGAGAAGCCCACCGAGTGGAAGCCCTGGGCGATAAAATCGTCCAGCACCGGGCGCAGGCCCAAATTGTCGGGGGTGACGGTGACACGGGCCGAGACCTGCATGCGGATTTGCCCCGCCAGCATGGGCCGCACATTGGTCATGATGCGGTCGAAGCTGCCCCGCCCGCCCTTGAAGGGCCGCAGCCGGTCGTGATCCTCCGCCCGGCCATCCAGGCTGATGGTGACGGCGAAACCGTGGCTTTCGAAAAACTCCGCATCGCTGGAATTGAGCAAGGTGCCGTTGGTGGTGATGGCGAAGCTGGGGGTGACGCCCCGTTGCGCCGCCGCTTCCGCCGCATGACGTGTCGCCGCCCGCAGCACCGCACGGTTGGCCAGGGGCTCGCCGCCCAAAAAGGCCAGATTGAATTTTCCGCCCGGCGGGGTTGCCGCCACCAGCAAATCCACCGCTTGCAGCGCGGTCTCCAACGCCATGTCGCGGGCCGCGCCGCCGAACTCTCCCTGCTGGGCATAGCAATAGGTGCAGCCCAGATTGCATTTCTGCGCTACCGCCAGGGATAGGGCATGGACCGGCACTTGCGGCGGCTGGTCGTCGATAAACGCGGTGCCGCCCACACCCAGTTGCTCCAGCACAGCCGCCTCGGTGCCGGCGGAGATGGCCGCATCCAACTGGGCGAATTGCTCGGCTTCAACGTCGAACAACCGGCTGCCATTGACCACGAACAGATGGTGGCCCCGCGCACTCCGCCAGACATGGGCATGGGGAGAGCGCGGGCGCGACGCCAGGGTCACTCGGTGTCCTTGCCGCCGATCTGGAAGCGCAGCAAGGCCTCCCAGTTCTCGAACAAATCTTTGTAATTGATCAGGTTGGCGTCCTTGTAGTCGTCCACCACATAGGTGCCGGTTCGCACCTTCTGCAGCCAGTTGTCGCCCTTGCTGGCTTCCCCGTCCGGCTGAACGTTCACGTAATCGGGGCGGCTGGAGGCCCAGTAATAGCAGACGCATTCGCGGAAATCGTTCTGCCAGGGCGAGCACAGACCTTGGGTCATTTCGCCGGGCGCAGCCATTTCCCGCGAGATGACGGCAGTGTCGTCCTCGAAGAACTTGCGCACGGTCAGCGAGCGGGTGATGGTCTCGCCGCCCTCAAGCACTTCCACCTCGGATACATCCTTGGTGAACACACAGTCGATGGTGCCGCCCTGCTTTTGCAGCGCATAGGCCAGGGCATTGGACCATTCCATGCAAACCACGCCGTTGGGATTCTCTGTGGTGCCAAGCGGCCCGCCATCGGGATGGGCTTCCGACGGACCTTCCGCCTGGAACACGATGGCGCGGCCATCGATCTTCAGCAGGCGATGGCCCAGCAAATCGGTGAAGTCCGGGTCGGCTTGGACCACATAATTGGTGTGCTCCACCAGGGTGATGCCCTGGAAGACACGGCGCCACACGCTACGGAAATCCAGTTCCAGACCCGGACAGCAATTGCCCACGGCAGAGGCGATGCCCGCATTGGGCGGATTTCCCTGGGCCTGATGGGTCAGTTGAGCCGTACGGTTGCGCGGCACCAGGGTCGCGCCCTTCTGTGCCTTGGCGACGATGTCGATCTGGCGCCGGGTCAGGGCCAGATAGCGGGCATCGGCGCCCGACATCAAAGCCGGCATCTTGTAGCGGCCAGCGCCCAGATCACCGATTTCTTCAGGCTGGCGCAGCATCCCCGCATAGCCGGAACCATCGCCGTCGTGGACCGCCTTATACACATCCATGTGACGGGACAGGGCCGCCACGGTGTCGATGGCGGGATCGAACACCTGCTGCTTAAGCCGGTCCAGATCATCCTGATCGTTGCCGGGCATGGTGTCGGCAACGTTCTCCTTACCATCCACAGGACCGCCGTTCAGCACGGGGATGTTCATGAAGCGCACGGTCTCGTAGGCGCGGCGGATGATGTCTTCGGCCTCGGCCAGCCCCACGCCCTCCGCTCCCACTTCCGGGCCGTCCAGCACCTGCTCCAAATCATCGGCCATGGAGCGGATGAAGCCGGAATCCGGGGCAAAAATGGGCGGGGCCGAGCAGATGCGGGCACGGGCGGAATGCTGCACCACGCCCGCATGATCCACCAATTCTACAGTGACGATACCGTCGCAGGTGTCGTCGAAATAGCCTCGGCTGGGCTGCGGCTCGTCGTAGTAATTGAAGAAGGGCGTGGCGCCATAGGCCGCATACAGTCCCTGGCCCAGGGTGTTGCGAATGGCATTATTGTCCACGTAGCCGTGCCAGCGACCGCGCGCGCTGTCATACAAAACCCGCTCGGGCGGGATCGGCACTTCCGAGCTTTCACCCGTGCCGTTGCTGGGATCTTGCACCTCAATGGGCTTATCCAGGGGCGTGCTGCCATAGACCAGGCCAGAGGCGGGGGTAAAGCGCAGACGGATTTGCGGATAGGCGACATTGGGCCTGATGGCCTGCACCCAGCCCAGGGCCACCGCCTTGTCTGGGCTAATGAAATTGGCGCAATGGCCCACCAAAGCACGACGCGTGCTGTCGCTGAAGAATTCGGTATCGGCGTGGATTTGGTCGTTCACATCGCCGGTGCGGCGGAACATCTTGAAATTGCCCACTTCGACCCGCCAACGCACCGTCAGCTTGGCTTGCTCAAGCATGGGCGCGGTCAAAGCCACGGACTCGCCGCTATCCGACACCGCGAACACTTCAAGGAACGGCGCCACCGGGCGGATTTGAGTGCCCGTCTTGAATTGGGGCGGCTGGGGTGAGGCCGGACGGGTGGCGACGATTTCGCCGCTGGCTTCGTCCACCACCAAAGTCTCGGCGCATTGGATGGTGCGGAACGACAGTTCCGTGTCGTTCGGTCCAGGCTCGACCACGGTGACCACATAATTATCCAGCGGCTCAACCGCCGA
>JACMLB010000308.1 GCA_014379805.1 Rhodospirillales bacterium
GCCCAGCGCCCACAGGCACGCGCCGACGCCCGGTCCCGCCGGGCGCGCCACGCTGTGGGTCGAAGCGATGCTGTCGATGCCCAGATTGCGGAAGAAGTTGGCATAGGCGGCATCGTCGCCCAAAATGTGCCGGATCAGCCAGTCGCGCAGGAATTCGAAGACCTCGTCGGCGACGGTCTCGGACCCTTCCTGGGCGAACTTGGCTTGCAGCTCGCCCGCCATGGCGATCAGCTTGCGGTGGGCTTCCATGTGTTTCGCCGCGCCCGGATAGTTCCAGCGGGCGAACATCTCTTCCTCGCGGGCAAAATGGGTGCGGGTGTACTCGATCAATTCGTCAAGCAACGAAACGATGATCTCATACCCGCGCCGCTCTTCGCTGGCTTCCCAGAGATTGTTGAGGATGGCGATAAGCTTCTGATGGTCCTGGTCGAATTCGACCACATGGACGCTAAGCCGTTCGCTCCAATCAATCAGGGCCATAGCCCGAGTACCCCCCACTGCATCTCAGCAGGAAAGCGTATCACGAAAGTATTAATCGGGGTGAAATTAGGGGTGAATGGATTGTGAACGGGCGTGTTGGCGCGGAAAATATCCCAACAGGGCCGCCCTTGATGGGCAGGCTCCGCTATGCGGCCTTGCGTTGCCCACATGGTACTGTTAGTCAACGAAGAACCCAGCTGGAAGAGTGTGCGCATGCCAACCCCACAATGGACCCTCAGCCTCGAAAACTTCGGTAAAATCCGCCGGGCGGAAGTTACCGTAGCGCCGTTGACGATCCTGGTTGGCAAAAACAATGTGGGCAAAAGCTATCTGGCGTCGCTGATATGGGGACTGTTGTCACCAAGAGCGGTATTGCTAGATTTGCTCACTGACGATATCGCAGAACCTTTGGGTGAAGCGGTATTGCAGGCATTAAACGCTGTAGAGCGCTCACACGGCGAAGCGTCCGTGAATATCTCCCAGTTTTCAGCTTTGACGGAGAAAGCGCTTAACGATCTGCTTCGCCTACAATTTAGCACCACCGCAAAAACTGAACATTAACATAGCAATCAATAATGATGATAAGATATTTGCATATTTTGACGATGACAAACTATACAGCGTAGCGTTAAGCAGCATAAACCTACTATTATCGGCAAGTGACAACCCGAGAATAGATGCCGCCAGGCTATTAATTAGCCACTGCCTTACCGGACTCGATGATTTCGAAGAATTTTTTCATAATTGCATTTTCATCCCAGCCGCACGCACCGGAATGCTACTTGCCTTCCCCGCTCTGGTAAGCGAAGCATTGAAGGTCTTCGCCTCAAGACACCAGCAACGCAGCGGGATGACCTTTCCCCTGCCTTTGGTCGAATTCCTGCGGATGCTGTCCTCAGTAAACGAGTTGGAAGACCGTTACTGTGAAATCGCGGAAAAGCTTGAATCCGACATTCTCGGCGGCACCGTAGTCGCGACCGACGACCGCATCCCGGAGTTCTTCTATCTCCCCACCGGGATGCAGCAACGCCTGCCCATGCACGTATCCTCTTCCATCGTTACTGAGCTTGCCCCCATCGTCACCCTGCTGAAATCCGGGCATCTTCCACAGCATCATCCTGGAAGAACCAGAAGCCCACCTGCACATCAAAGCACAGCGAGCATTCGCCAAGGCGTTGGCGCGGCTAATCAATGCTGGCGTCACCGTGGTGCTGACCACCCATAGCGACGTTTTCCTTCAGGAAATTAACAACCTCCTCCATCTCCACGACCACCCCGAACGGGACCGATTAATGGAGGAATTAGGCATTGCCGAGGATGAGCTGATCGATCCAGCCAAAGCACGCGGCTATGAATTCCAGGAAACCCCGGAAGGAACAGACGTCGTCAGCCTGGAAAAGCGGATCGGCGGTTTTGTGGTGCCCAGCATGAACGAGACCTTGAAGGACCTGCGTCAGGAAACCTTTCGCCTTTATAACGGCGAGTAAGCCGCCATGGTCATTCCGCCGACATTCGCGCCCTTTAAGGAGAGGTTGGAGTGGCTCAACCGTGATCGGCTTGAGTTCAGCGAAACCAGAGTTCACGTAGAAGAGACCGCCCGTGAGGGAAAAGGCGTGGTCAGCTTCGACCTCACTTCTCCATGCCTACGGCTAAAGGTGGGCGAAAAGCCCATCGCTTGGCTGGCGGAGCAACGTTGCGCCGATGGTTTGATCCTTGAGCTCAGCAATGGCCGCTTGAGGGTCCATATCATCGAACTTAAGAAGATAGTTCGTGCTGTCACCTGGGCCTCCATCCAGGAACAGTTTGCAGGCATGCTGCGCAATGCTCTTGCTGTCATCGGCGTCGCAGGTCTGCCCGAGATGTTCGAAGTTGTCTTTTACACTGCGTTCACGCAAGACGAGGTCTCCGCTACTCCGGATTCCCTGATGGAAACGAAGTTCGAGGTTGGGGAGGCTCCCTTGGCTCCCAATTCCTGGACTGCTACCCATATCGACATCTGCCACGTCCGGGGCGCCCACCACAAAATCCCCCGCCACGAAGTCACTGGCCCCCAGTGGAATGGCCACACGGCATTAGCCTAATCGCTTCAGGGCCGCGAGCGAGGCACCAAATGGCCGTCATTGGCCCGCCAGCCGCGCCAGAATTCCTCCAGATACGGCAAGACCTCGAACAACACAATCAGGCCCAGCATGGCGATCAGATAGCCCGCCGGCAACGGATCGTCCTTGAACCGCACGCCCCAATCGGCGGATTCCGGGCCAAAGCCGAAGATTGCCAGGGCCTGGGGCCAGTTCAGGCAGGCCAGGAAGGACAGGCCCATGAGCGGCAGCATCTCCAGATAGGAGTGCACGTGCTGTTCCACCGGCGTGACGTTGCGCCGGCTGACCGCATAGCTGACATCCCAAATCGATGTGGCTTCGTGCAGCAGGAAGGCCACCAGCATGCCCAGCAGCACCAGGGCGTTGATCTCCAGCAGCAGGCCCGCCAGCACCGGCACTCCCATTTCCACCAGCATCAATAGGTGAATGACGGTTTCCTTGGCCCCGGTGGTGGATTCGATATGGCTGGCGCGGTGGCACAGCCAATCGGCCACGCCCGCCAGCAGCCACAGGGGCAGGATGAAATACAGCAGGAACAGTTGCGTCACCACGGCCAGGTCCATGCGCGGTTAACGCTATGCCGGGGAACCGGTTCCGCGCCTCCCTGTTTGAGGCAGTGGAGGCAGCATGGGGACCATCCACAAATTGGCGAGCGCCGCCATCGCCGCCCGCCTGGGTGCCGGGCTGGCGCTGGCACGCCTGGGCAGCCCGCGCTCGCTGACCGACCGACAGGCTGGGCGATGTGCCCACGGACGGCCTGCCCCTGTCGGCCCCGGTGCGCATCGCCTGGGACCGCTACGCCATTCCGTTCATAGAGGCCGACAGCGATATGGACGCCGCCACGGCGCTGGGCATGGTTCACGCCCATCTGCGGCTGGGCCAGATGGAGGTCATGCGGCGCCTTGCCCTTGGCCGGCTGGCCGAAATGCTCGGGCCGGCGGCGCTGGAAATGGACCATAGTCTGCGCATGCTCGGCTTCGACCGCGCGGTTCCGGCCATCATCGCCCGCATGCCGGCAACCACGCTGGCCTGGGTCGAAGCCTTCATTGCCGGCATCAATCATTACATGGCCCGCACCCCGCGCCTGCCGCCCGATTTCACCATGCTGGGATTGCAGCGCGAGCCCTGGAGCGTGGCCCATATCCTCAGCATCGGCCGGCTGGCCTCAGCCGACTGCAATTGGTTCGTGCTGTTCAACCTGCTGCGCCTGCGCCACCGCGCCGATTGGCCCCAATTGTGGGCCGGGCTGGCCGATCACGAGGGCGCCGCGTTCTGGCCATTGCAGGAAAAAACCAATGCGCTGGCCGACCTTGCCACCCGCGCCAGCCGGTCCGGCAGCAATGCGCTGGCTATCGCCGGGGCGCGCTCGGCCTCGAGGGCCGCGCTGATGGCGGCGGACCCGCACCTCAACATCACCATTCCCAATGTGTGGCTGGTGGCCGGGGTGCAGTCTCCGTCGCTGCACGCCACCGGGCTGATGATCCCCGGCCTGCCCTTCATCGCCATTGGCCGCAACCAGCACATCGCCTGGAGCGGCACGGCACTGCAAGCGTCATCCAGCGATCTGTTCGACGCCCGCGACCTGCCGGTGACCACACGGCGGGAAACGTTCCGCAGCCGCCTGGGTCCCACCGTCCAGGCCGACATCCGCGAGACCGTGCTGGGGCCGTTGGTGTCGGACTCCCGATTGCTTGGGGCCGGCCAACCCTTGGCGCTGAAATGGATGGGCCACCACCCCAGCGACGAAGTCACCGCATGGTTGGGCGTGGCGCGGGCAGCCAGTTGGGAAGAGTTCGCCGCCGCCGCCGAGGGCATGGCGGTGCTGCCGCGCCGCCCGCAGCAGCCGCCCACGGATGCGGTACTTGGACCCGAAGATAGCGGCCACTGGGACTCGCTGATCCGATCAAGCGATTTGCCACGCATGGTCGATCCTGCGGGCGGTGTACTGGCCTCGGCCAATGAGAAACCGCGCCATGCCGCCTACCGCGTGGGCATGTTCTTTTCCGCCCATGACCGTCATTTGCGCCTGCACCGGCTGGCGCAAAAAGGCGACCGGCTGGATTTGGGCGATCTGGCCGGGTTCCAGCACGATGTGCATTCCGAAGCGGCCATGGAGATCAAGACATGGTTGGGCCGCCGCCTCGACAGCCATCCCCTCGCCCATATTTTGGAGCAGTGGGATGGCTTCTATGACGCCGACAGCCGGGGCGCCGCCGCGTTCGAGTTGCTCATGGGCCGGCTGCATCGCTTCGCCCATGGCGATGACGGCCAAGCGACCTATTGGGCCAGTTGGAACCCAACGCAATTGATGCGGCACCGCCTTGCCACCGCCCCGCCCGAGCCACTGAAAGTGGCGCTGGGCGATGCCGCCCATGGTGTCATGCATGATTTACGCGACGGCGCCGTGTGGGGCGACATCCACCGTTTGCACTTGGCCTATCCGTTGCCTGGATTAGGCCGGCTGGCACGCTTCGCCGACCTACCCACCGGCGGCGGCAACGAGACATTGATGAAGACCGCCCACGGTCTGGCGTTTGGCCGCCACAGCGCCCGCTTCGGCGCCAATGCCCGCTTCCTGACCGATATGGCCGATCCCGACCGCACCAGCGTGGTGCTGCTGGGCGGCCAGGACGGGTGGTTCGGCACGGCGAACTTCCTCGACCAAGTGCCGCTGTGGCGCGCCGGGCACGCCATCCCCCTACCCCTGCGGCCCCAGACCGCCCGCGCCCGCGCGGCTCAACGCATGGTGCTGCGGCCATGATCGACGCCACGCCATGGCTGCGCCTGTATGCCCGCCGCCGGTTGGCGAGTTTGGCACGCGAGGACCCGGCGCAGGTGCAGCAAGCAACCCTGCTGGAATTGGTCCGCCGCGCCGCCGCCACCCGCTTTGGCCGCGACCACGATTTCCACCGCATCCGCTCGGTGGCCGATTATCAGGCCCGCGTCCGATTGCGCCAATACGCCGATTTCTGGTCCGAATATTGGCAGCAATCCTACCCGCGCCTGGACAATGTCACATGGCCCGGCCCCATCCCCTATCTGGCCTTCACCTCGGGCACCTCGTCGGGATCGTCCAAATACATCCCGGTGTCGCGCGCCATGGTCAAAGCCAACCGCCGCGCCGCCATGGACGTGCTGGTCCACCATCTGGCCCATTGCCCGGCCAGCCGGGTATTGGGCGGCAGGTCGTTCATATTGGGCGGCTCCACCGCCTTGGTGAAGGTGGCCGAGGGGGTGGCCCAAGGCGATTTGTCCGGCATCATCGCCAACGAAATCCCCTGGCTGGCCCGGCCCTATACCTTCCCGCCGCGTGAAGAGGCGCTGGAGGCGGATTGGGAAACGAAGATGGCGAGGCTGACGCGTCTCGCCGCTGGCCAGGACATCCGTTTCATTTCGGGCACGCCCAGTTGGGTGTTGGCGTTCCTGGAACGCATGGGCCGACCCGTATTCCCCCGGCTGGAACTCTACGTCCATGGCGGCGTCAGCTTCCGTCCCTATGAAGACCGTTTCGCCCCCATCCTGGCCGGCAGCCACGCCGAAACCCGCGAGGTCTATCCCGCCTCGGAAGGCTTCATCGCCATTGCCGACCGGGGCAACGGACAGGGTCTGCGTCCTTTGCTGGATAACGGCCTGTTCCTGGAATTCGTCCCGCGCGAGGAATTATTCGCCGCCCAACCCACCCGCCATTGGATTGCCGATGTACAGCCGGGACTGGATTACGCCGTGATCCTGACCACCTGCGCCGGGCTGTTTTCCTATGTGCTGGGCGATACCGTACGCTTTGTGGCGGGCAAACCGCCGCGCCTGCTGGTGACCGGGCGGCTGGGCTATCAACTCAACGTGTTCGGCGAGCATCTATCGGGCGAGCAGATCGAAGACGCCGTCATCAGCGCCGCCGCCGCCGCCGAACTGACGGTGGCCGAATTCGCCGCAGGAGCCCGCTTTCCCGCAGGCAGCCCGCGCGGCCACCACATCTTCGTTGTGGAATTCAGTCAAATACCGGCACCCCACGCCGTGCCGGTGTTCGAGCGCCATCTGGACAGCGCGCTTTGCGCCGGCAGCCTTGATTACCGCGAACGGCGAAACGTGGATGTGGGGCTGGACGCCCCCGAGGTGACGGTGGTCCGCCCCGGCTTTTTCGCCAGCTGGATGAAGCGGCGCGGCCGGTTGGGCGGCCAAAACAAGGTGCCTCGGGTTATTTCCGACGAGGGGCTATTGGCGAGTTTGACTCAAGCGGCGCAGGACTCATCCTTGGCGCAGTAAAGGCCATACAGCGTGTCGATGACCGCGCTCGCCTCTTTGCCCGACAGCGAATAGAAAATGGTTTGGGCCTGACGCCGGGTCTGCACCAGACCGTCACGGCGCAGGCGGGCAAGATGCTGGGACAGGGCCGATTGCGACAGACCGATCAGCCGCTCCAACTCGCCTACGGATTTTTCACCGTGCAGCAACTGGCACAGGATCATCAGACGATGCTCGTTGGCCATGGCCTTGAGCAAGGCGCTGGCGCGCCGGGCGCTGTCTTGCAGCTTCTCTAGTTCCATGGCCGAACACACCTCCGCGACAGGACCCTGACGTCCAGCATAACACTCACATGGGGGGTTTCAATATTTCAACAAGGCAATGTCAGGTGAATACGGGCATCAGCCGTATTCAACACTTCATCGTGTGTTGTTTCACATTCACGCCCGCGCAACGACCGCACCTGCGTCAGCATTACCCAAAGCAGCCAGCACTGCGGCGGTGATTTGCGGGGCGTTCAGGCCGGCTTCGTCATATTGGACGCGCGGCGCTTCGTGCTCGATGAAATAGTCGGGCAGCACCAACGGCCGCACCTTGAGGCCACGGTCCAGGGCGCCGGACAGGGCCAGGAAGTGCAGCACATGACTGCCGAAGCCGCCCACCGAGCCCTCTTCCACCGTCACCAGCACCTCGTGCTCGCGGGCCAGACGCAGGATCATCTCCTCGTCCAGCGGCTTCATGAAGCGGGCATCGGCCACGGTGGTGGACAGGCCGCGCGCCGCCAGATCGTCGGCGGCGAGCAAGGCCTCGGCCAAGCGCGTGCCCAGGGACAGGATGGCGACCCGGTTGCCCTCGCGGATGATGCGGCCCTTGCCGATGGGCAACACGTCGCCGCGCTCGGGCAAATCAAGGCCAACGCCCTCGCCGCGCGGATAACGGAAGGCCGAGGGGCGATCGTCGATGGAGGCGGCGGTGGCGACGGCGTGCATCAGCTCGACCTCGTCCGCCGGGCTCATGATGACGATATCGGGCAGGCAGCCCAGGAAGGCCAGATCGAACGCGCCCGCATGGGTGGCCCCGTCGGCGCCCACCAAACCGGCGCGGTCGATGGCGAAGCGCACCGGCAGCTTCTGGATGGCGACGTCGTGCACCAGCTGGTCATAGCCGCGCTGAAGGAAGGTGGAGTACAGCGCGCAGAAGGGCTTGAAGCCCTCGCAGGCCAGGCCGGCTGCGAAGGTCACCGCATGCTGTTCGGCAATGCCCACGTCGAAGCAACGCTTGGGATACAGATCGCCAAACTTGTCCAGGCCGGTGCCGGCGGGCATGGCGGCGGTGATGGCGACGACCCGGTCATCGGCCTTGGCTTCGGCCAGCAAAGCCTTGGCGAAAACCGAGGTATAGCTGGGGGCATTGGCCTTGGGCTTGGCCAGGGCGCCGGTCACCACGTCGAACTTGCCCACGCCGTGATATTTGTCGGCGGCGGCTTCGGCGGGCGGATAGCCCCGGCCCTTCTTGGTGACCACGTGGATCAGCACCGGCTTAGTGTCGTCGGAATCGCGGACGTTCTTCAGCACCGGCAGCAGGTGGTCGAAATTGTGGCCGTCGATGGGACCGACGTAATAGAAGCCCAATTCCTCGAACAGCGTGCCGCCGCCCGAGACGAAACCGCGCGCATATTCCTCGGCCCGTTTGGCGGCACGCTCCAGCGGCGGCGGCAACACGCGGGCAAGGTCCTTGGCGAAGTGACGGATGGACAGATAGGGGCGCGACGACAGCAGGCGCGACAGATACGCGCTCATGGCGCCCACCGGCGGCGCGATGGACATGTCGTTGTCGTTGAGGATGACCACCAGCTTGGAGTCCATGGAGCCGGCGTTGTTCATGGCCTCGTAGACCATGCCC
>JACMLB010000309.1 GCA_014379805.1 Rhodospirillales bacterium
CCGCCGAGGGTGAGACCATCGTCAACCGCGTCTACCATCTGGATCGCGGCTATGAACGTGTCGAGGAAAAGCTGGCCGCCTGCGGCGCCAATATCGAGCGCATCAAAGGCGAAGCGGCGGAATAGTTAATTCACCGAACAAGACACTCGTCATCCCGGACAAGCGAAGCGCAGATCCGGGATCCATGGTGGTGCACCGACCATGGATCCCCGCTTTCGCGGGGATGACGAATATTTTCACAATCTGCCATTAACATTGATTAACAAATAATCGCATTAATATTATCCGTGTCCTTTTGTGGACACGCTGCGACCACCATTGAAACCACGCTATACGAAAGGCCTATGCTATTCGCATCTTTTTAGGAGGATGCGATGACAGAACGGTCTCGCCCCCGGTTTCGTTTTTTAGTCGTTGCCCTAGCCCTGTTCGCCGCCGGCTGCACCACCTGCGAGGTGGCGCCCCTGCCGCCAACACCCGAACCAACTCAGCCCGCACCGCCGCCCAAGGCGAAGAAGTCCCGCTCCAAAGGCAGCTACCGCGTGGGCGAGCCCTATCAAATCGCCGGCGTGTGGTACACGCCCAAACTGGATTGGGACTACACCGTGGAAGGCCGCGCCTCGTGGTACGGCAAGCCTTTCCACGGACGCCAAACCGCCAACGGCGAAACCTACGATCAAGACGAACTGACCGCCGCCCACCAGACCCTGCCGCTGCCCAGCGTGGTGCGGGTGACCAATCTGGAAAATGGCCGCTCGCTGATCCTGCGGGTCAACGACCGTGGCCCCTTCGTCAAAGGCCGAGTCATCGACGTATCGCGAAAGGCGGCCAAGCTGCTGAAATTCCATGACCAGGGCACCACGCAAGTGCGTATCGAAGTGCTGGAAAAGGAAAGCCGCGAGGCGGCGGCGGAACTGGGGTGGAAGGGCTAAGCCTCGAACACTGAGACACCTTTTAGGAATTTTTTATCGCCCCCACCCCCCCCCGGTAGTACTGTCTTACATCGCCACCCGGGGAGGGGAAACCGATGACGAGCCAGTCGATTGCGCAGCTTGCAGAGCCTATAAAATCGCATGATTTTGCAACGATCACCCTGGAGTACAACCGCCAACTCCGGCGATCGATGATAAAAATCGCTATATTCTCGCTGGTCATCGTGGCGATGACGACGCTGCTGCTTTCCTATTACAGTCAAAAAGACTTCATTCAAGACTTGACCAAGCATAAACCATTCCGGGACGGCGCCATCGCGATCACGACATTCAACAAGGATGCCGTCGATTGGCAGAAAATGGAACATCTACGCAATGTGTTTGAAGGCTATGCCAAGTTAACCGACGGCGTACTCCGCACGCTCTCCATGGCCATTGACGCCGTGGAAAAAGGGAATGCCCAATCGGATAAAAACCGGGCCATCGCCAATTTGGTCGAACGGCAGTACTTTTTTCCATACAACACAATATCTGGCACAGGCTCGCTCAGCATCATTCAATTTTCGCAACAGTTTGTCGATGAATACGGCAACGTCACATCAAACACGGGTGCCAAACGCGTAAAACTTACAGTAAGTTTATCGAAGCCATCCCCAGATAGCCAATATGGATTTAGCGTCACTCAGACCTTACACTCTGCTTACGTGGATAGGGAGAAGACAAACTCAACGAACCTTTCATCCATATTTGCCGCGATCAACAAGGATGAATTTGCATCATTGCTCAGGTTCGCAAAGGACAATCTGTCAGAGAATAACGAAGAGGCCAGAAAATTCTCTCAGGAATTGGTTTTCCTTCAGCAGGAGAAGGAGAAGATTGTTTCCAACTCATTGACGAAGCTGTCAACCACCGAGGAGATATTTTACCTGAGTATATTCAACAAAGTCCTCGGCGCCGTCGCTCTTTTTTCAATCATCGCCGTTTTGTTGCGCCAAATTGCTACTGAACTCCGATTTACGAACGCCATCAGTTCGTCCTATTTTGCCTTCCTCTATTCCGAAGTCGGCGCACAAACGGACAATCGGCTGGGAGCAGTCGCCAAGATCATGGACAACCTTCAGCGCGAGCCCAAGGGCGGCGAAGGAGACGCTGCACATCTGAACCAACTCATCAAAGTCATCTCGGACCTCCTGGCCAAGACCGGAGGGACCAAATGATAAGGCTAGCCGGCTGGTTCGTCGTCGTCATTGTCCTGTTCGGACTGGGGACCGCCGCATGGCGAATCATCGACGCGGTGATCGCAAGCCGCCAGCCGCCCAATTACAAGGTAGCGCTGTTACTGGAAGATTTCGCCGCGAACGGCAGCGCGGCAGTTAAGACCTCTTATGCCCTCCTGCTAAAGACCGGCCCGAATCGCTACATCCGTCAAGATGTGAAGGGTGCGTTCGAGTGGACAACCAGGGCGGCCAATGCAGGCGATCCTCTAGCCATGGCCCTGCTCGGAGAGATGCACCTCAAGGGTGAAGCGCCGGATTCCAGCCTGTCCGAGGCGCTGGACTGGTTCCGCCAGAGCGCCCTAAAGGGCAATTCATGGGGGATCTATTACATGGGCCACGTCAGCTGGTTCGGGCTTGGGCGGCCGAGCAACCGGCCGGAAGCGATTAACTATTTCGAAAAGGCGGCAGCGCTGAACCACCCAGACGCTGCAAGGATATTGGCAGCCGCGTACAATGCCGGCGACGAGGTGCCTACCGATCCCAGCCGCGCAGCAACATTTCTGAAGATCGCCGCCGAGCATTCGACCAACGGCAACTACACGCTTGAACTGGCCGACTGGTACTTCTCAGGGACCAATGTGCCGAAGAGTGACCTGGAAGGTGTAAAATGGCTGAAACTTGCCGCCAATTCGGGCTCGCCCGTAGCGGCACGGCGGCTGGGCCAAGCGATGACACGCGGCCTGTTGGGCCAACCTAAGGACCTCAAGGGGGCCGAATACTGGCTCGCCAAGGCGGCACGGTACGGCGACGGCCCGGCGCAGGTGGAGATGGCAAAAATTTTTCTGGCGCGCAATCAGCCTGCCCCGGCGTTCGCTTGGGGGGCACGCGCCTGGAACCAAGGGCAGAACACTGAGTTCTTTCGTGAGGCCGCGCAACTGGCCGAGGTGGCGTATTCCCAGTTGTCGCCGCGCGAGATCGCCGCACTCATAGCCGAAACCCATGTACGGGCCTATGGCGAGGATAACCACTGAATGGCGACAGCCAGCTTGCCGGAAGGCAGTTCCAACGTTCTATTGGTGAGGGACACGCACGGGAGTAGGCTGCCCCCGGGGTCGTGGAGGGCATAAATCATGAAAGCCGAAGACGCATTCGCCAGCTTGAGCGGGTTCCAGCATGCGTTGGCCGGCCATGTGGAGTGGTTACAGCACTGGTATCAGGCGGTACTGCACCGCTCGGTCGGCGGCACCATCCCCGATCCTGCCGCCGGGGCGTGCGCCTTTGGCGCGTGGTTGGTCAGCGCCGCAGACGGGCCTTTGTCCAACTTTCCCGGTTTCGCCAGCTTGGGCGCCGAGCACGAGGCGGTTCATGCCAAGGCAGCCCAAGTCTCGGAACGCGCCCGTGCCGGTCAGACCATCACCACCTCGGATTACGAGACCCTGATGGATTCGGTGCTGTCTTTCGGCAGTGCAGCGCAGGCGTTGGAGCGCGAAGTGTGGAAGGCCTTGGCCACCGTCGATCCGCTGACCGGCCTTGCCAACCGCCAGAGCATGCGCAGCCAATTGACCGGCGAGCGTGACCGCTCTATCCGCCAGGGCCAGTCCCTTAGCTTGGCCCTGGCCGATATCGACCATTTCAAGAAGATCAATGACAGCTACGGCCACGCCAAGGGCGACACCGTGTTGCGCGCCGTTGCAGGGGTGCTGCGCAACACCGTGCGGCCCTATGACGTGGTCTATCGCTATGGCGGCGAGGAATTCCTGATCTGCCTGCCCGGCACCAACGCCGAAACCGGCGCCCACGCGCTGGAACGCATCCGCCATGCCATCGCCGCCCTGCAACTGCCCGACGACAAGGGCGGATTCATCCCGGTGACCGCCACCTTCGGCTTGGCCGAAATCAACGCCGATGTTTCGGTGGATGACGGCATCGAGCATGCCGACAAGGCGCTGTATGACGGCAAGCGCTCGGGACGTAACCGGGTGGTCAGGTATGAGGAAGAGATCACCATCTGATACACAATACCTTCGGCAAGCGCTGACGACCGGGCGAGACAGTGCTAGGATCGCCGTTTCCCGCGCAACGCCGGAGTGAAGATGACGCTGCCGCCCCGCCTGCTCGCCGCCCTGATGCTGTTGTGCCTGGGCTTTGCCGCGCCCGCGCGCGCCAAGGACGAGTTGGTGATCGGCATCTACCAAGTCCCGGCCACCTTCCATCCCAACATCGAATCCATGTTGGCGAAAACCTACATCCTGGACATGGCGTCGCGGCCCTTCACCGCCTATGACGCCCAGTGGAAGCTGGTCTGCCTGCTGTGCGAGACGCTGCCCACCCTGGAAAACGGGCTGGCGAAGCCGGAAAAGATCAATGGCGGGTCCCAAGGCGTGGCCCTGACCTACACCATCCGCGCCGAGGCCAAATGGGCCGACGGCACCCCGGTCACCACCGAAGACGTGCTGTTCACCATGGATGCCGGGCGCCACCCGCTATCGGGGGTTTCCAACGCCGAGATTTACCGCCGCATCCTCAAGGTGGAGGTCAAGGACAAGAAGACCTTCGTCCTGCACATGGACCGGCTGACCTTCGACTACAACGCCATCAACGATCTGCGGCTGTTGCCCGCCCATCTGGAACGCCCGCGTTTCGACAAACCGGCCGAGTACCGCAACCGCACGGCCTATGACCAGGACACCACCAATCCCGGCCTGTACAACGGCCCCTTCCGCATCACCCAGGTGGTCCAGGGCAGTCACGTGGTGCTGGAGCCCAATGCCCATTGGGACGGCAAGAAGCCCGCTTTCCGCCGCATCGTCGTCAAGATCGTCGAGAACACAGCAGCGCTGGAGGCCAATCTGCTGTCGGGCGGCGTGGACATGATCGCCGGCGAGTTGGGCCTGCCGCTGGATCAGGCCATCGCCTTCGAAAAGCGCAACGGTAAGAACTATGCGGTCACCTACAAGCCGGGCTTGGTTTACGAACACATCGACGTGAACTTCGCTTCGCCCATCATGGCCGACAAGCGGGTGCGCCAAGCCTTGATGCTGGCCCTGGACCGCGATCTGGTGAACAAACAATTGTTCGACGGCCGCCAGCCGGTGGCGCTGACCGCCATCAACCCGCTGGACAGCGTTCACACCGACGCCGTCACCCATTACAAATACGACCCCGCTAAAGCCGCCGCCCTGCTGGATGCGGCGGGCTGGAAGCAGTCCGGGTCCGTGCGCCGCAACGACAAGGGTGAGCCCCTGGCCCTGGAACTGGGTACCACCGCGGGCAACCGGTCCCGCGAATTGGTGGCCCAGGTGCTGCAGGCACAATGGCGCAAGATTGGCGCGGACGTGCGCCTGAAGGCCGAGCCGCCCCGCGTGTTCTTCGCCGAATCCGTCACCAAGCGCCAATTCCCCCACATGGCGCTGTTCGCGTGGTACTCGGCGCCGGAAAGCGTGCCGCGCACCACGTTGCACTCCACTCAAATCCCATCGGAAAAGAACAATTGGTCGGGCCAGAACTACCCCGGCTATGTCAATCCGCGCATGGACGAACTGATCGACGCCATCGAGGTCGAGCTGAACCGGCCCAAGCGCGTGGCCCTGTGGCATGAGTTGCAGCGGATTTACGCCGAGGATCTGCCGGCCCTGCCCCTGTTCTTCCGCGCCGACGCCTTCATCCTGCCCAAGCAATTGAAAGGCCTTGTGCCCACCGGCCATCAGGACCCCAGCACCCTGTGGGTCGAGCAATGGCGCTGGGACACTGCCGAAGACGCTCCCCCGGTAGCGGAAAAGACCGAGCCCGAGAAGAAGAAAAAGAACGGGAAAGCCAAGAACCACTCGTGACCCATCACATTGCCTCGCGCACCCTGCAATCCCTGGCCGTCCTGCTGGTCATGTCCTTCGTGGTCTACGGCCTGATAGGGCTGATGCCGGGCGACCCCATTGATTTGATGATCGCGTCCGACCCCCATCTGACCGGCGCCGACGCCGTCCGGCTGAAAGCGCTATACGGCCTGGACAAGCCCTGGACCGAACGTTACCTGCGCTGGCTGATGCAGGTGCTGCAAGGCGAACTGGGTTATTCGCGCCTATACGCCCGCCCCGTACTGGACGCCATGCTGCCGGCCTTGGCCAACACCGCCTTGCTGATGTTGGGCGCGCTGACGCTGGCTTTGGTGGTCGCCATCCCGCTGGGCATCGCCGCCGCCCTGCGCCCTGGCTCCGCCTTCGACCATGGCGTCAATCTGGTGGCCTTCGCCTCGGTGTCCCTGCCCACCTTCTGGCTGGGGCTCATGCTGATCGTCGTCTTCGCCGTGCATTTAGGCTGGCTGCCGGCCTCGGGCATGGAAGAAGTCACCGGCGGCGGCGGGTTGGCGGACCGCTTGCGCCACATGATCCTGCCGGTCCTCACCCTGGGTCTGGCCGGCATGGGCCAATACATCCGCCACATGCGCGCCGCCATGCTGGGCGAGGCCCATCACGATTACGTCCGCACCGCGCGGGCCAAGGGCTGCGGGCCGGCTCGCGTGGTGCTGGTCCACCAATTGCGCAACGCGCTGATCCCGGTCACCACCATCCTGGCGCTGGAAGTGGGCGGCCTGTTCTCGGGCGCGCTGATTACCGAGACGGTGTTCGCTTGGCCGGGCATGGGCCGGCTGATCTATGAAGCGGTTATGGGCAACGATTTCAATCTGGCCCTGGTCGGCCTGCTGCTCGCCACCGCCATGACCCTGCTCGGCTCCATCCTGGCCGATCTGGCCTATGCGGCACTGGATCGCCGAGTGAGCTACAAATGAACCCACAAAGGCATTTTATAAAAGTTCCTAGCCGGGCGCTCGCATCCGCTCGCTTGGCCGCCGCCTCAATGGCGGCTCACAGCGGGCACAGCAGATGGTTGCTGGCATGAACCCACAAAGCCCGCTGTCCCGTGCCCGGCGCCGGCTAAAGCACGACCGCGCCGCCCTGTTCGGCATCGTCGTGCTGCTGCTGCTGGCCCTAGGTGCCGGATTAGCACCGTTCCTGGCGCCCGATCCCGAGACCCTGGACCTGTCCGCTATCTATGCCGCGCCCTCCATGGACCATTGGCTGGGCGCCGACGAATTGGGCCGCGACGTGCTGGCGCGGCTGCTGAACGGCGCGCGGGTGTCGCTGGCCGTGGCCGCCGCCACCGCCTTGCTGGCGGCGCTGATCGGCACCTCACTGGGTTTGCTGGCGGGCTATTACGGTGGACGGCTGGATGCGGCACTCATGCGCATCACCGATGGCGTGATGGCCTTGCCGTTGCTGCCGCTGCTGATCGTGCTGGCCGCCATCGACCCGTCCAAGCTGGGCATCGCGCCCGAGACATTGGGGTCAGAAGACTTCGCCATCGGGCGCATCGTGCTGATCATCGGGCTGGTGGGCTGGACCACCGTGGCCCGGCTGGTGCGCGCCCAAACCCTGTCCATCAAGGCGCGGGACTATGTGCGCGCCGCTACCGCCATCGGTGCCGGGCCGGGCCGCATCATGCGCCGCCACATCCTGCCCAACGTGGCCTCGCCCATCGTGGTCGCCACCACCCTGTCCATCGGCAACATCATCCTTATCGAAAGCGCGCTCAGCTTCCTGGGCCTGGGCATCCGCCCGCCGCTGGCGTCGTGGGGCAACATGCTGACCGGCGCCATGAACGTGGTGTGGAGCGCCCCCGAACAGGCCCTATGGCCGGGCCTCGCCATCTTCCTGACCGTACTGGCGTTCAATCTGGTGGGCGACGGGTTACAGCGGGCGTTGGACCCGCGCGGCGAAGAAGGTTAGGAACCAAGCCCTTCGCTTCCTGTTCTGCTTTCCACAAGCGCAACGGAGGGCTGCTCATGTCCATTCTCGCATGGCTTATTCTTGGCCTGATCGCAGGATTCATCGCCAGCAAGATCATCAACAAAACCGGCCAAGGCCTGGTCTTGGACCTTGTGCTGGGCATCGTCGGCGCGATGATCGGCGGCGCGCTGTTCAATGCCCTGGGCGGAACCGGCGTCACCGGCTTTAATCTGTGGAGCCTGTTCGTGGCAGTGGTAGGCGCGGTGGTCGTGCTGGCCGCCTACCACGCCATCACCGGGCGCAGACGGATCTAGCGCAGGACGTCCTTGATGAGATCGACGATCACCCCGGTGGCCACTTCCACCAGCAGCACGTCGCTGCCCACCGTCCGGTAGCCATAACCCGGACGGGGCGGCATGCGGCTGCTCAATTCGCCGGGAAATTTCTTGGCGATGCCGGGCGGCAACGGTTTGCCGCGGGCCAGCTTCTTCTGGATGCCGTGCGGCAGATTGCCGGAAACGGCAACGGGGTGCTGCTGGTAGTACTCGCGGATCAACGCCCGTTCGGCAGCCGAGATGATGATGCTGCCCAGGTCCGATTCGGTGGAACGTTCCCGCTCGCCGCCCTCGTGTCGGTTGCCGTGCTTGCCGCCGGGATCGGCGGCGGCGGGGCCACCCAATAGAGCGAGGGCAAAGGCGGTAGTAGCGATCATTTTGAACATGCGGGTGCCTCCTTGACCACACCAATATAGCGCGAAATCCCCCTTAAAGGGCATTAACAGGAACCGGCATTAGCCTGCGACGTTATGCCGGTTATGATCACGTCATCCCGTTCATTGCGCCCATTGGCACTGCGCCTGTCGGCAGCGGCCCTGGCCGTTCTTTGGGGATGCCGGGCGCTGCCCATGGTGGCAGCACCGGCGACCGTGATGATGTTCGCCACCGAAGCCGAGGCCCGGGCCGGCTCCAGCGGCGGCTATTCGCGACCATCGGTGCGCACCCCTTCGGCCCGTGCACCGTCCGGCAGCGGCGGCTATCGGCGGCCCTCGGTGGGGGGCGGCGCGCTTAGCCTTCCCCGCAGCAGCAGCGATGTGGAAATGTCGCGGCGTGGTTCGGCAGAGGCTTTGCAGCGCTACCGCGACAGCACCGCGCCACGGCGGCCCAGCACCCGCGACACGCCCACCAGCAGCCGGCGTGGCTGGACCCCGCCGCCATACGCCACCCAAACCCCCGGCCTGGGCATGGGCCAAGCGCTGATGATGTGGTTCCTGCTGGACACCTTGACCCGGCCGGGGCACGCAGATTTCTTCCACAATCGCCAGGACGACCCCGCCTATCGCGACTGGCGGCGAGAGGCCGAGAAGCGGGCCGAAAGCGACCCCGAATTGCGCGCCAAACTCAATGCCCTGGATGCGGATTTGGCACAGCGCACGGGCCAGCCCAAAGACCCCAATTTCGTGCCCCCCGATGCGCCGAAAAGCGGTCCCAGCTTCCCCCTGCTGCCGGTCGCCTTGCTGGCGATTACCCTGCTGGTGCTGTGGCGGGCGCGGAAACGGCTGGCTAGGGGGACGCCGGGTGGCCTTGCCGGGCGCATGCTGCGCGAGAAGATCAGCCCCACCGCCCCGGCCTCGCCCTTCCGCGTGGGCATGACGCTGACCCTGGACCCCACGCCGTTCGTGCTGGCCCAAAGCGCCACCAAGGTGCGCCCGCCAATTGGGACCCTGGTCAGCGCCACCGCGATCAGCCGGTTGGACCCGTTCGACCGCATCTATCTGGCCGAGGGCTTCTTCCAACTGCACCGCACCGGCAGTGCCGTGGATGAATGCCGTTGGTTCAGCCCATTGGACCAGTTCACCCCCGCCGACCAACAGGAATGGGCGTTCTGGCTGGACCCCGCCGAGGGCATGATCGGCTGGCCCAGCTTCGAGACCAAGGACGGCAAGACCTATCAGCGACTGTGGCAGCCGGGCAGCCAGCGCATCGCACCGCGCGTCTTCACCGAACAGGTCAGCGACGTGGCCGGAACCACCGCCCGCCAAGTCTCGGCCATGCTGTACGCCGCCCCCCCCGGCCTGAGCCCACCCGCCCCCGACTCGGTATACGTCTGGGTCGCCATGGTGGAGGCCGCCGGCCACGCCTGGGTGGAGATCCATGCCGGGCTGGACGTCAACCCGGCTTCCCTATCCCTTCCCCTTTGAGGTGACCCCATGCAATGGCGCTTGATCCTGGACAGCCTGGGCACCGGTCTGCCGGTGCTGATGCTGCATCTGGCCGCCACCTTGTTGCTGTTGGGGGTGGGCATCGCCGGCTATATGGCCATCACCCCGTTCCACGAACGCCGTCTGGTCGCCGCCGGCAATCCCGCTGCCGGCATGGTGCTGGGCGGTACGGTCATCGCCCTGGCACTGCCACTGGCCGCCACCCTGGCCACCAGCACCGCCGCGCTGGACATCCTGATCTGGGGCGCCGTGGCGGTGCTGTTCCAACTGATCGCTTTTGCCGTGGCCGCCTTGTTGGTGCGCGACCTGCGTGCCCAGATCGAAGCAGGGAACACCGCCGCAGCCATGACCCAGGTGGGCATCCAGATCGCCTTTGCTCTGATCAACGCCGCGGCCATGGCCGGCTGAACCACCTGTAACGTAGTGAGGACCCAATGATACCATTCATCCGAAACATGTTGGGCGTTAAGACCGATCAGGCGGTGCAGGGCGCCGTCGAGGCCCTGGTGCGCTGGGACCCCGCCTCGGCCACCGAGGCCGAACTGCGCAGCATGGAGCAGCATTTGGACGACCTTGGCATGCAGGTCGCCCAGGCCCGCGCCACGTTGAAGCGTGAGAAAGACGAGGCCGATGCCGTCAACCGCCTGTCGCAGCAACGCATGGCCGCCGCCGAGCAATTGCAGCGCCAAATCGACATCGAATCCGACGCCCACCGCCGGACCGAGTTGGAGGCCAGCTTGACCACCCTGGTCGGCCTGCTGGAGCAGATGGCCCCCGATGTGGAACGCGAGGCCCAAGACGCCGTGGACGCGCAGGATTTCCTGAAAACGCTGGAGACCACTTATGCCGAGGCCGGCGCCAAGCTGAAGGCGGCAAAAAGCCAGTTGGACCGCGCCCAGCGCGATATGTCGCGGGCCGAACAACAGCGCGACGTGGCCGAGCGCAAGGCCGAAGCGGCGCGCCAAGCAGCGGGCCTGTCCCAAGCCACCAACAGCCTGGGCGTGGCCCTGAAGGCCATGCAGGACGCCGCCGCCAAAGATCTTGCCTCAGCCGAAGCGGCGCGCGCCAAGGCCACCTTGCTGCGGCCCACCCGTCCCGAGGAAGACGACCCGCACATCAAGGCGGCGCTGGACCAAGCCCGTGGCGCCACCCCCGCCCCCACTACCCTGAGCGAGCGCCTGCAAGTTATCCGCTCGCGACAAAGCACTACGGCTTAACGGCGAGGGCGGGAGGATTGGAGGGGGGCGCCCTACCCCCTTCCGCCCCCCCCCTGTCCTCATGCGCTACGGCGGAAACCGCAGCCGCCCGCTGCCGTTCTTTGTGCAGTCGCACACACTCGCCCCGAGGGGTTCCATGGCCGAAGAGAAGGTAACCATCCCGATCGTCGAAGAGACGGCGAAAGTGGGCAAGTCCACGCGCACCACCACCGTGCGGGTGTCAACCAAGGTGGAACACGATCAGCAGCATTTGGAAGACAGCCTGGCCGTGGAGGAGGTGGAGGTGGAGCGAGTCCCCGCCGGCCAATGGGTGGATGGCCCCCTACCCGTCCGCCAGGAAGGCGACACCACGATATTCCCGGTGGTCGAGGAAGTGGCGGTGGTCCAAAAGCGCTTCCGGCTGGTGGAGGAAGTGCGCATCACCAAGCACGCGCGCACGCAGCCCTTCGAGGAAGACACGGATGTGCGCCGCATGCGGATCGCCGTCGAACGCATTCCCCAGAACAACCCCAGCGCATAAGGAATCCGCAATGACCAACGTTATCGGTCTCTATGAAGACCCCGGCAAGGCCCAGCAGGTCATCAACGAATTGATACAGGCCGGCCTGCAGAAGAACGACGTGGAACTGATGGCCCAGGACGAACAAGAGCTGGAATCCCACATCAGCGAATTGGGCATCCGCGAAGAAGACGCTCACCTTTATGCCGAGGCGGTCCGGCACGGCAAAGCGGTGGTGCGGGCCCAGACTTCAGAAGACAATGCCGAGCAGATATTGGAACTGCTCAACCGCAACGGCGCGCTTGATCTGGACGAGGTGGCCCAAGAATTCGAGCAGGAAGAAGAAAGGCAGCAGCCGGCCAAGCAGGCGAAACCGCAGCAGAAACAGACTATTTCTCAGGCGGAGGAAAGCCTGACTGTGGAGAAACGCAAGACGCTGCAAGGCGGCAAACGGGTCACTACCAAGGTCTCGGAACAGCCGGTAGAGCAAAAAATCAAGCTGAAGGAAGAGAAGGTCGATGTCCGCCAGGAAGAAAGTGACCGCAAGCTGAGCCCCGAGGAAGCC
Organism: Rhodospirillales bacterium; assembly: GCA_014379805.1. Taxonomy (GTDB): domain Bacteria; phylum Pseudomonadota; class Alphaproteobacteria; order Rhodospirillales; family Magnetospirillaceae; genus Magnetospirillum. The sequence continues at coordinate 12,429 of JACMLB010000309.1, forward strand.
GAATCCGCCTTCAAGGAAGAGACCCGCGAATTCACCGAAACCCGCGAAGTCCCCGAAGTGAAGAAAGAAGCCCGCGAAACCGGCCGGGTGGAGATCGAAAAAAGCGCGAAGGAACGCGAGGAAACCGTGCGCGACACGGTGCGCAAGTCCGAGATCAAGACCGAGGAAATCAAGCCGGAAGGGAAGAAGGAGAAGTAGGGCTTCCCCGCCACCCCGGACAAGCGAAGCGCCGATCCGGGGTCCATGGTGGTGCACCAAAAATGGATCCCGGGTCTTCGCCCGGGATGACGAACTCGCTAGCCACCCAACACAGCCCCCCCCCCCAATGCGCGCCATTCTCGCCGTCCTCCAGGGTAGCCGCCCGGCGGTGGAACTGCGCATCCTGGACTGCATTCTTCACAGCAAAGGACTAAGGATGGTTGCGTCCCGCGCCGCTTGGCCCCGCATGTGCTCGGGCGTATCGGGGAAGCCGGTGCGGTTGCTATAGTCGCGCATGGGCCGGGCCTCGCGGGCTTCGCCCAACTGGTTGGCACAATACCAGTCCAATGCGGCCATGGCCGCCACCCCGCCCATGGCTGCCCCCACGGCGCCCCGCTTCCCGTCGGCCAGTCCGGTCGCCAGTGTAGCCATGTCCAACGCGTCGCCGGCCACCCTGCCCCACACCCATGGCTTGGGCTGGTCGCTGGCCAGGATGCCGATGCCGGTGGCGATCTCACGCAGGCCATAGGCTTGGATCAGGCCGGCACGATCCTCCATGCCCAAGGCACGGCTCATGGCGCGCGGGGCCGCCAGTTCGGCAGCGCCCAGGGCAATGGAGAACCAACCAAGGCCCTGAGCCAGAGTTTCGGCGGATTGTTTTTGCATGGCATTCCTCACGGCTGGAGAACGACTTTGACGCAACCGTCCTGCTTGTCGCGGAACGTCTTATAAAAGGCCGGCCCGTCTTCCAGGCTGGCCTTGTGGGTGATGACAAAACTGGGATCGATCTGGCCCGCCTCGATACGGTGAAGCAGATCGTCGGTCCACCGATTTACATGGGTTTGGCCGGTGCGCACCGTCAGCCCCTTATTCATCAGCGCGCCGAACGGGATTTTATCCACCAGCCCACCATAGACGCCGGGGATGGACAGGGTGCCGGCGGGGCGGCAGACATAGATCATCTCGCGCAGCACATGGGCGCGGTCGGTTTCCAGCATCACCGCCTGCTTGACTCGATCATAGATGGAATCCACCGAGCGGTTGACGTGCGCCTCCATGCCCACCGCGTCGATGCATTTCTCCGGCCCCTTGCCGCCAGTCAGCTCACCCAGTCGGTCCAACACGCTTTCCTCATCGAAATTGATGGGGATGGCGCCGCCGGCCTCGGCCATGACCAGACGTTCGGGCACGTTGTCGATCACCACCACTTGCCGCGCCCCCAACAGAATGGCGCTGCGCACGCAGAATTGCCCCACCGGCCCGGCACCCCAGACGGCAACCGTGTCCGTGGGCTGGATGTCGCACTGAACCGCCGCCTGCCAACCGGTGGGGAAAATATCGCCCAGGAACAGCACTTGATCGTCGGTCAGGCCGTCAGGGATTTTCACCGGCCCGCTATCGGCATAGGGCACCCGCACATACTCGGCCTGTCCGCCCGCATAGCCGCCCGTCAGGTGGGTATAGCCGTACAGCCCGGCGGTGCTGTGACCGAACATTTTGTCGGCCATGGCCTTGTTGCGGTTGGACCGCTCGCACACCGAGAAATTACCGCGCCGGCACTGGTCGCACTCGCCGCAGGTGATGGTGAACGGCACCACGACGCGGTCGCCCACCTTCAGCTTCTTGTTGGCGGCCCCGACCTCGACCACCTCGCCCATGAATTCATGGCCGATGATATCGCCGGACAGCATGCCGGGCATGAAGCCGTCATAGAGATGCAGATCGGACCCGCAAATGGCGCAGCTGGTCACCCGAACGATGGCATCGCGCGGATGCTCGATCTCGGGATCGGGGACGGTGTCGCAGCGGATGTCGTGCTTGTCGTGGTAACACAGCGCTCGCATGGGCGGGGCCTCCGCAGCAGGTTGACCTGCCACTTACCCTGTTCGCCAGCGCGATGTTCCTGCGCTATTCCAGCTTTTCGGCCAAAATCATGAATTGGCCGTGCTGGATGACGATCGCTTCCAACGTTCCCTCGCCGGTCTTCGCCTCTTCGATGATAATGGCTGAAGATTCCAGCCTGTCCTTCGCCGCTGCCAATGAACGGACATGGATATACGGGATGGTGGAGCCCACCAACGGCGCCACCGTTTTGGGACGAAAATCCCCTTCCATAAGAGCCACGCTGACCAGGATGATGTAGGTTTTGCCGGCCCGCAGCCCGACGCAACCCGGATGACCGTCCTCCACCCGCTCGAACCCCAGCGCCAGATATTGCCGCAGCACTGGCTGGATGTCGGGCAACACCATCAGGGGCGATACCCTGAGAACCTGATCGTCCACGCTGTGCGCTCCCCTTCGTTGTCCGCCGCACTGTTTTACCTCGTCACCCCAGACAAGCGAAGCGCAGATCCGGGGTCCATGGCGGTGCGCACCAAACATGGACCCCGAGTCTGCGCCCTTACAGCAGCTTCAGCAGCGGCTCGTCGCCCGCCTGCTGGTGCCACTGATCGAACCAAGTGATGTCCGCCATGGGCATGCGCGGCAGCCAGCCGGCGGCCTCCAGTTCGGGCTTGTCGTACAAGTGAGTCACCCGGCCCAGGCACAGATAGGCGATGGGATGGATGGTGTCGGGAATGCCCAGGGCCTCGCGCAGCTCATTGCGGTGGGCGATGCTGACCCAGCCCACGCCGACATTTTCCGCCCGTGCCGCCAGCCACAAATTCTGGACGGCGCACACAGCGCTGAACAGATCCATTTCCGGCAGATGGGTGCGGCCGATGACCACCGGGCCGGTGCGCGAGCGGTCGCAGGTGATACAGATGCCCACCGGCGCTTCCATAATGCCTTCCAGCTTCAGGGTTCGGTAGGTGTCGCGCTGGTCACCCTCGAACATCATGGCGGCTTCGGCGTGGGCCTTCTCGAAGGCGGCGTGGACCTTGCCCTTGACCGCCTTGTCCTTCACCACGATGAAATCCCAGGGCTGCATGAAGCCGACACTGGGGGCGGCGTGAGCGGCGCGCAGGATGCGGGCCAGCACCTCGTCGGCGATGGGCTCGGGCGTGAACTGGCCGCGGGTGTCGCGGCGGGTGTGAATGCAGCGATAAACCGCGTCGCGCTCTTCATCGGTGAATATGGGATCGGTTTGGATATTGGAAGCCGGCATGAGTTTCCCCTGACATGCGCAAAGCAGGCACCGCCCGTCCATGGCGGCGCCCTGAAGTTTCCAGGCCGGTCTTCTGACTGAGGTTCATCCCGCCCGGACGCCTTCCCGGCGCGAGCGCCAGTGGCATCAGTCCAGACGGTCCCCTTCACAGGGTTGGGCACGTGGCGGAGTTACACCGCCTTCCCGATTCTCCCGCAAGCGGGCACCTGAAACAGGGGAGCTTTTGCCATGAATGCGCTAATGACTCAAGAGCACCGGCACCGTCATGTGCCGCAGCAGGTGCCGCGTCGCCCCGCCCAGCACCAGTTGGCGCAAGCGTGAGCGGCCATAGGCACCCATGACGATAAGGTCGGCATCCTCGTCAGCGGCGCGCGACAGCAGCATTTGGCCCACGTTGAGGTCTTCGGATTTGATGTGTTCGCACACCGCGTTGACCCCATGACGCGATAGATGCAGGCAGATGTCGGCGCCGGGAACAGCGCCGTGGCCGGCCATGCCGCCGCTGGGGTTGATGGCGATGACATGGGTGCGCGACGATTTTTTCAGGATGGGCAGGGCATCATGCACCGCCCGCGTCGCCTCGCGCGAGCCGTTCCAGGCGACGATGACGCGCTCGCCGATGGTGTCGAATTGGCCCGCGAAGGGCACCACCAGCACCGGGCGGCCCACGTCCAGGATCAGGGAATCGGGCAGCGGGCGCTCGCCCTCGTCACTCGGTCTGGCCGATGATGGTGATGTCGGCATAGCGAGCGTGAAGGCCGACGTTGTCCACCAAGCCGCCCTCCACGTCGCGCCATTCCGTGGTCACCCCATGGGCGGGATGGATGGTGTCGAAGGCGGCGCGGGCCTCACGGGCGGCTTGCTCGTTGAAGGTGTCGCGGACTTGGTCGATCTGGCCGCCATATTGCGAAACGATATATTGCGGCAGAACCGGGCGAGTGCGGACGTTGAGCGCGATCACATGCCCGTCCTGGGAGTGGGCCAATTTGGCGGCCAACGCCAAGCGGACCCGGCTGTGGGGAGTATTGTCCACGTGGACAAGGATATCCTTGAACGCCATCGCCTCACCTCTCGCCAGAGAGCCCCAAACCCCAATAGTCCCGCCCCGATGATACTCCTGCAAAGACGCCCGCACCAGATTCCCCGGCCAGCCCTTGCATCCGGTGCGGGGCACCGCCTTATGTAGTGAAACGGGCACGGCCCCTCCCCCTTCGGCCAGGACCGCTCCCACCAGAATGAACAGGCGGCGAGGCATACATGTTCGGCATTACCCGCGCCCCCGATTTCGACCGTCCCGGCTTGACCTGGTTCAATGTCGAGAAACCGCTGACGCTCGACGACCTCAAGGGCCGCCTGGTGGTGCTCGATTTCTGGACCTTCTGCTGCATCAACTGCTTTCACGTCCTGCCGACCCTGAAGACGCTGGAGGAAGCCTTCCCCGCCGAACTGGCGGTAATCGGCGTGCACAGCCCCAAATTCGACCATGAACAGGACGCAGCCTCGGTCGCCCACGCCATCGCGCGCTACGGCATCACCCACCCGGTGGTGCACGACCCCCACATGCATCTGTGGGAGGATTACGCAGTTCGGGCTTGGCCGACGCTGGTGTTCATTTCACCCGACGGCTACGTCATCGGCGAGTTGGCGGGTGAGCCCCATCCCGATCTGTTGCTGCAAGGCATCGGCGACATGGCCAAGCAGTTCTTTGCCCGCGGCGAGTTGAAGCCCGGCCCGCTGAAGCTGACGCCCCTGACGGACATGGGTGGCGCGTTGCGCTTCCCCGGCAAGATCAAGCCCTGCCCGTCAGTGGACGGCACCAAGATGTGGGCGCTGGCCGATACCGGCCACAATCAGATCGTCGTGCTGGAGGATGACGGCACCGAGATGGTGCGCTACGGCGCGGGCGACGCAGCGCTGCGCGACGGCGGTATCGAAGCGTCGTTCAACGCCCCCGAGGGCTTGGCTTGCGACGAGGATTTCATCTATGTGGCCGACACCCGCAACCATGCCATCCGTCGCATCGACCGGGCGTCGGGCCAAGTGGAGACCTTGGCTGGGTTGGGCTGCCGGGGCACCATCCTGCGCCAGCCCGAGCCCGGCAGCGGCGTCGCCCTGTCGTCACCCTGGGACGTAGAGGTGCAGGATGGGGTGCTGTACTTCGCCAATGCGGGCAGCCACCAGATCGGCGCTGTGGAGCTTGCCACGGGCATGGTGCGGCCGGTAGCGGGAACCGGCGGCGAGAACATTCAGGATGGCGACGGCGACAACGCCTTGCTGGCACAGCCGTCGGGCCTGTCATTGGGCAATGGCGGGCGCACGCTGTATTTCGCCGACAGCGAGACCTCGGCGGTGCGCCGGCTGTGCCTGACATCGGGCAAGGTGGACACCCTGGTGGGCTCGGGCCTGTTCGAGTTCGGCCACGCCAACGGCCCCGTGGCTGACGCGTTGTTGCAGCACCCCCTGGGAGTGGCAGCGGTGGATGGCCGGGTCTATGTGGCCGACAGCTACAATTCCTCGGTACGCTTCATCGACCTCGCCGCCGAAACCGTGGCCGATCTGGGCGGGGTGGAATGCGTGGACCGCATCTGCCGCCCCAATGCCGAGCCCGCCGGCATCGCCGCCGACGGCCCGCGCCGATTGCTGGTCAGCGACACCAACAACCACCGCATCATGGAATACCTGCTGGACGAGGGGATTTCACGCACTTGGTTTGAATAACCGCCCTCCCGCGTCCACCACCGATTGCCTGTGCATACCAGGAAAGGTTATGCTTCCCCCAATTGGGGTGCGTAAGGGGACGGGGGAATGGCGGCAAAGTCGCGGTCCGATATCATCGGCGACATCGAAGATTTCATTGCCAGGAACGGCGCCACCTTCGGCGAATGGTTCGTCGGCTGCACTGGTGCGCCCAAGGCTATGCTGTTTACCCAGCATAAGCTCAAGCAATCGGGTGACGCCTGGATATCGCGCCTTGCCAAGGACGAGCTGGACGCCAAGGACGTGGTCGAATACTTCGTCTCGGCCCGCAAAACCAAGGGCCGGCCCAAGGAGGCCAGGGACACCGATCTGTACGTCTACGCCTTCAAGATCAAAAGCCACACGCGAACCTAGAGCATCGAGCGCCAAATGTGGCGCACAATGCTCTAGTTTTCATGTTTAGCCCTCGCCGGGCGCAGGCGTCCGCCCGCTTGGCCGCTCGCTCAATGCTCGCAGGAGCGCCGCGCCTCAGATTTTGAGGCTCGACGCTCTAAGCAGGAAAGCCCACTCGCGGGCTTGTGGTCGGGGGGGCCGCCGCCCTAAGCTAAGGTGCTTATTGCGGAGGACACATGAGCACCGTTGCCGAGGCGGATGTCGCCCACCTGTTCCACCCCTACACCAACCTTGCCAAGCACCCCGAGACCGGGCCGCTGGTCATTACCCACGGCAAGGGCGTGCGGGTCTTCGACGAAGCCGGCAACGACTACATCGAGGGTTTGGCCGGGCTGTGGTGCACGGCGCTGGGCTGGGGCGAGGAACGTCTGGCCGAGGTTGCCGCCGAGCAGATGCGCACCCTGCCCTTCTACCATCTGTTCAGCTCCAAGGCCCACCAGCCGGGCGTGCGGCTGGCGGAAGCGCTGGCGGGCATGGCTCCCATTCCCAACGCCAAGGTGTTCCTGGCGTGCTCGGGGTCCGAGGCCAACGACACCGCCATCAAGATGATCTGGTATCGCAACAACGCCCTGGGCCTGCCCGCGAAGAAGAAGATCATCGCCCGCGAGCGCGCCTATCACGGCGTCACCGTGGCGACCGGCTCGCTGACCGGGCTGCCGGTCAACCAACGCTCGTTCGATCTGCCCCTGCCCGGCATCCTGCACACCGGCTGCCCCCATTACTGGCGCTACGGTCATAGCGGCGAGACCGAGGAACAATTCGCCAGCCGCCGCGCCGAGGAACTGGAACAGCTGATCCAGGCCGAGGGGCCGGACACCATCGCCGCCTTCTTCGCCGAGCCGGTCATGGGTGCCGGCGGCGTCATCGTGCCGCCCGCAACCTATTTCGGAAAAATTCAGGCGGTGCTGAAGAAGTACGACGTGCTGCTGGTGGTGGACGAGGTCATCACCGGCTTTGGCCGCACCGGCAACATGTTCGGGTCGGAGACTTTCGGTATCAAGCCCGACATGATGACCGTCGCCAAGGGGTTGTCGTCGGGCTACATGCCCATTTCGGCCCTGATCGTCGCCGACCATGTCTACCAGCCCATCAAGGAAGAGGCTGGCCGCATCGGCGTGTTCGGCCATGGCCTGACCTATGGCGGCCACCCGGTCACGGCGGCGGTGGCGCTGGAGACTTTGAAGATTTATGCCGAGCGCGACATCGTGAACCATGTGCGCCGGGTGTCGCCCGTGCTGCAGGACGGCTTGCGCGCCCTGCAACAGCACCCGCTGGTGGGCGAGGCGCGCGGGCTGGGGCTGATCGGCGCCTTGGAAATGGTCGCCGACAAGGACACCAAGACCGCCTTTGATCCCAAATGGACGGTGGGGGCCCGCGTGGTCGCCAAGGCCCAGGCCCATGGGGTAATCCTGCGCGCCATGGGCGACGCGGTGGCCTTCGCCCCGCCTTTGATTATCTCGGAAGACGAAATCCGCGAATTGCTGGCCCGCTTCCGGCTGGCCCTTGATGAAGCTCATGGAGAGCTGAAGACCGCAGGTGCAGCTTTGCAATAAGCCTAAACTGCATGGGGAGATTACACCTATGTAAGTTGCGCCGCAGGTTTCCGATCATTTAATGTCGCCTTTAGCTACTGACCCGCGTCGCCACTGCCGGACATGGCGCGGATGGAGGCAAGTTCCGATGGATTACGAGCACTATTTCACCAAGCGCATTGCCGACCTCAAGAGCGAGGGCCGCTACCGCGTGTTCGCCGACCTTGAACGTCAGTGCGGCCGCTTCCCGGTAGCGCGCAACTACCGCGACGGCGCCGTTCACGAAGTGGTGGTGTGGTGTTCCAACGACTATCTGGGCATGGGCCAGCACCCCGACGTGTGCGCCGCCGCCAAATCCGCCGTGGAATTGTGCGGCGCCGGGGCCGGCGGCACCCGCAACATCTCGGGCACCAACCATTTCCATGTGCTGCTGGAAGAAGAGCTGGCGGCATGGAACGGCAAGGAAGCCGCCCTGCTGTTCACCTCGGGCTATGTGGCGAACCAGACCGCGCTGTCCACCTTGGGTGCGACCATCCCGGGCTGCGTCGTCTTCTCGGACGAGCTGAACCACATTTCCATGATCGAGGGCATCCGCCATTCCATGGCGGCCAAGCATGTGTTCCGCCATAACGACCC
>JACMLB010000310.1 GCA_014379805.1 Rhodospirillales bacterium
AGGCCGGGGAGCGGTAGCGTAGGATCAACCATGGCGGGTGTGGCCTCCGGGAGCGGCGGGACTCGGTGTCAGCAACCAAATCCTAAATCCGTTCAACGGCTTACGCTACACCCGCCAACCGGCGTGCATTTTCCGGGCTAGGTCGTCACCCCGGACAAGCGCAGCGCCGATCCGGGGTCCATGGTGGTGCACTAAGGTGGTGCGACACGTGGCAGGTTTCTGGGCCAATGGAACACAGATGCGCCTGTCGGCGCTTACACAGATGAAGAGATGAATTTATCTGTGTAAGCCGCGTCAGCGGCATCTGTGTTTATCAGTTCATCTGTGTTCCCATAAACAAACTGACAGCCGTTTTAGGTACCCGCCATGGACCCCGGATCGGCGCTACGCTTGTCCGGGGTGACGAAATATTATCGGGTATGGCGCAATGCCAGGGTTGCTTACCCTTCCTCTTCCGCCGGCATGCCGGCGGAAGAGAAGAAGCAGAAGCCGTTGCGGCCCGAATGCTTGATCCGGTACATGGCGATATCGGCGGCCTTGCAGACCTCTTCCATGGAATTGCCGTCATCGGGGAAAACGGCGACGCCGATGGAGGCGCCGATCTGGCAGGAATGGGTTTCGTATGCGATGGGCTGGGCCAGGATCTCGACGATCTTGCGGGCCACCAAAGCGGCCTCGCCCGAGCGGGCGATTTCTTCGACCACCACAACGAATTCGTCGCCGCCCACGCGGGCGATGGTGTCCGATGACCGCACGCAAGCGGCCAACCGGCGCGACACTTCGCGCAGCACGTGGTCGCCGGCCTCGTGGCCCAAGGTGTCGTTGACCGGTTTGAAGCGGTCCAGATCCACATATAGCACCGCCATGCGGCCACCGTGGCGCTTTACGCGGGCCAAGGCGTGGTTCATGCGGTCGTTCAGCAGATTGCGGTTGGGCAGGCCGGTCAGGCTGTCGTGATGGGCGAGACGGCGGATACGGTCCTCGTTCTCCTTACGCTCGGAAATATCGCGCAGGATGGCGGTGTACAGGCGGTGACGGCCATGGCGAAGGGCGGACACCGAAATTTCCATGGGGAACGTGCTGCCGTCGCGGCGCAGGCCGACGCCTTCCACCACGCGGCCCATCAGATCGGGGAACAGGCCGGCCATATAGGCGTCGAACAGATGCTGGTGGCGGTCGCGCAGATCGGCGGGCATTAACTCGCCCAGGTCGATTCCGGCAATTTTGCCGCGCTCGAAACCGAACATGCGTTCTGCCGCCGGGTTGGCGGATTCCACGCGGCCGGAATCGTTGATGGTGATGATGCCTTCCGCCACCGACGCCAGGATGCCTTGCAACCGCTCTTCCCGTTCGCGCAGCGCTTCCGCCGACTTCACGAATTTCGAAATATCGCGGCCTTCGATATAGAAGACGTCGGGGGTGGGGGTGCGGCGCACCCGCAATTCGGCCTCGAACAGGGTGCCGTCCGCATGGCACAGCTTAAGCGGCAGGAAATCTTCCTCGGCCAGCAAGTCCCAGCCGGCCTCCATCAGGAAGCGGTAATCCTTCATCACCCAATCTTCGAACGGGCGATCATGGGCGTCCTCGGCAGAGGCAAGGCCCAGCATGCGCACGCCGGCGTTGTTGAGGAAAACGATCTGGTTTCCGCGTTGCAGGCACACCAAGGACGACGCAAGCTCTAGAAGCTCGCGGTCAAGAATAACCGTTGCGGTACGTGCGGCCACGGATGCCGTCAACCTGATCCCCTTATTCGTTCGTATAAGGGTGAACGATTGGGGCGGAAAGTCAAGCAGAGGCCAGCTTTTCTCGCAATTGAGCCAAGCGTTCGAAGGGGGAAACGCCCTCTTCAAGGTCAAGATTTCCGGCTTTGCGCACACCCTCGCGCCCCCAACGCTCGCGCACTGCTTCCTCTAGCCACTGCTGGGCCTGTGCGTGGCGGGCGCGGGCCAGACGGTCGTCGTGGTTCAGATGGGCGGCATGCTGGTCGATAACTTCCACCAGGGCATCGACGCCTTCGCGACGGACCGACGACACCAGCAGCACTGGCACGGACCAACCCTGGCTCTCATCCCCGGCCCCGCCCAGCGAAAGCGCGCCCATGACGTCGGCGCGGGCGCGGTTGGCTTCCTTCTCCATGTCGGCCTTGGTGACCACCACCACATGGGGGATTTCGGCGATGCCGGCCTTCATGAATTGCAGGGAATCGCCCGAGCCCGGCTGGACGCAGAACAACACGGTGTCGGCCACGCCCACCACATCGGTCTCGCTTTGGCCCACGCCCACGGTTTCGATCAGCACCACGTCATATAGCGCCCGCATCAACACCATGGATGACACGGTCAGGCCGGCCAGCCCGCCCAGGCGGTCGCGCGCCGCCATGGAACGCACGAAGATGCCCTGATCCTCGGGGTCGGTGGATAGCCGGGTGCGGTCGCCCAGCAGGGCACCGCCCGAGCGCCGTGACGACGGGTCCACGGCGATGCAGCCCACTGTGTGTCCGCGCGCGCGCCATCCGGCGATCAGCGCGTTCATCAGGGTGGATTTGCCTACGCCGGGCGGGCCGGTCATGCCGACGACCTGGGCCATGGGCTGGGCATAGGCGGTGCCCAACAGGGCAACCGTCTCGGGCGCGTCGGGGGCGCGTTCCAACTGGGCCAGGGCCTTGGCCAGGGCTGCCTTGCCGCCACTGCGAATTTGGTCGAGATCCATGCGCGTGCCTCATGCTGGGGCCGCGATCATCCCCACCTGGGGCAAGGTGGTCAAGCGGTCCCGGCAATGCTATGGTCCCATGCCATGAAGACCATCCCCTCGCGCCCTGTGGCGCTGTTCGTCCTGACCGTCAGCGTCCTCGCTCTGGCTACGGCATATGTGGCTCAATACGGCTTCGGGCTGAGGCCCTGTGTGCTGTGTCTGGCCCAGCGCGTCCCCTTCGCCCTGGCCGGCATCGTGGCCTCCCTGGCCCTGTTGGGGCCGGTGGGTGAGCGCCTGCGCCGAGCCCTGCTCGTGATTGCCGGTTTGGCCTTTCTGGTCAATGCGGGCATCGCCGTCTATCACGTGGGCGTCGAACAGAAATGGTGGGTTTCCAGCTGTGTTTCCACGGAATCCGGTCCGGTGTCGGTGACCGATATGGCCGCTTTGATGGCAAAGCCGGTGGAAGCCCGTTGCGACGAGCCCGCATGGCAGTGGCACGGCATCACCATGGCCGCCATGAACATCCCCTTTTCCGGCGGGTTGGCGCTGATGGTCCTGGTGCTGACGCGACGCATGAGGGGGCGCGGATGAGCCACAAAGACGAGGTGATCGCCCGTATATTGCGCGTGGATCAGGCCGGAGAGTTGGGTGCCGTACGCATCTATGAAGGCCAGCGCGCTGTGCTGGGAAAAGGCCGGCATGGCCCGCTGCTGGCCAAGATGGCCGAGCAGGAGCAGCACCATCTGGACACCTTCAGCCGCTTGATCTCACAGCGCCGGGTACGCCCGACCGCGCTGGCGCCGCTGTGGCACGTAGCCGGCTTCGCCCTGGGCGCCGGCACCGCCTTGCTGGGCGAGCGCGTCGCCATGGCCTGCACCGTGGCGGTGGAAGAGGCCATCGACGAGCACTACGCCAACCAAGCCAAGATGCTGGGTGAAGATGAGGCCGAACTGAAAGCCACCATCGAGACCTTCCGTGCCGAGGAATTGGAACACCGCGACATCGGCCTTGCCAATGAAGCGGAGCAGGCGCCGGGCTACCCGGTGCTGTCGGCTGCCATCAAGACCGGCTGCCGGTTGGCCATCTGGCTGTCGGAGCGGGTGTAATGGAACTCAGGGGCTGGCGTGCCCAAAATTTGCTCGTCATCCCGGCCGCAGCGTAGCGGAGAGCCGGGATTCATCTTCGGTGCACCACCATGGACCCCGGATCGGCGCTACGCTTGTCCGGGGTGACGAGGCGAAAAACGGAACGCGTTGCCTAGCGCGCCCTCACCCCGCCCGCAGATTATTGATGAAGCCTTCCACCTGCTGGCGCAGGCTGACCGATTGCTGGGACAGATCGGCGGATTCGCTCAGCACTTCCTCCGAGGTATCGCCGGCCTGACGGGCAGCGGCGCTGACGCCGGTGATGTTGCGGGCCACGGTCTGCGTGCCTTGGGCGGCCTGCTCCACGTTGCGGGCGATTTCCGCCGTGGCGGCTTGCTGTTCTTCCACCGCCGAGGCGATGGACGACGTCACCTCGGACAAATTGCCGATGGTGCCCAGGATGTCCTCGATGGCCGAGACCGCGTCGCGCGTGGCGGCCTGGACGTTGGAAATCTGCTGGCCGATGTCCTCGGTGGCCTTGCCGGTCTGGTTCGCCAGCGACTTGACCTCGTTGGCGACCACGGCGAAGCCCTTGCCGGCGTCGCCAGCACGGGCCGCTTCGATGGTGGCGTTCAGGGCCAGCAGATTGGTCTGGCTGGCGATGTCGTTGATCAGGCCGACCACTTCACCGATGCGGTTGGCCGCCTCGGCAAGGCTGCGCACAATGGTGTTGGTGTGGCGGGCCTTTTCCACGGCGTGGCGGGTGGTGGTGGTTGACGAATCCACCTGACGGCCGATCTCGGCGATGGAAGACGCCAGTTCCTCGGCGGCGGAGGCCACGGTCTGGACGTTGCCCGAGGCTTCCTCGGCGGCGGCGGCGGCGGCCTTGGCCTGGGACGAGGCCTGCTCGGCGGCGGCGGACATGGAGGTCGCCGTGCTGTTCATGCGGTCGGCGGCACTGGCCACGTGATCGACCACGGCTTCCACATGCTTTTCGAATTCGTCGGCCAAGTCGATCATGGACTGGCGGCGGGCGGCGGCTTCGCGCACCTTGGATTTTTCCTGCTCCACTTCCAGCGCGTGGACGCGCCGCGCGTTGTCGCGGAAGACCAGCACGGTGCGGGCCATGTCGCCCACTTCGTCGCCCCGGGTGTGGTGGGGGACTTCTTCGTCCAGCCGGCCCTCGGCCAGCAGGCCCATGCAATTGCGCAGGCTGCCCAGCGGCTTGGTAATGGAGCGGGTGATCAGGGTGGCGAGCGCCAGGGACAGGGCGACGATAATGCCCAGCAACGACAGGGTCTGGACGCGAACCGATTGGTGTTCGGCTGCAGCTTTGTCGGCGAAGGCGGAAGCCTTGTCGCGGGAGAACTTGACCAATTCGTCGATGCGCTCGCCGATCATCTTCACCTGGGCGGCGCCCTGGGTCTTGGTGATGGCGCCGGCATCGGCACGGCGATCTTCGCGCATGGCCAGGAAGACCTGTTCGCGGATGGGGCGCCAGTCGGCGAAAGCCTTGCGCAGTTCGATCGGCTTGGCCTTGTCGCCAAGGAAGCGTTCCGCCGCCGCATCCAGATGCCTGTAGACCTCAATTTCGCGATCATTGGCGGCCTTGATGGCGGCGTCCAATTGCTCGGGGCTTTGCGACAGTGCCACGTCCTTCATGGCCCGGTGCAGGGCGATGATGTCGACCTCGGCCTCAAGGAACTCGGTGGTGACGGTATAGGGATGGCGGTACAGGCTGGCGGTGAAGCCCGCCAGCACGTCGATCTTGTCCAGCGCAACCCAGCCCAGGCCGCCGGTCAGCACGACCACAGCGCCAAAACCGGTCATCAGCCGGCTCATGATGTTCATATTGGCGAAGGCCATGCCGCGCGCTCCCATATGCATAAGACGTATTCTTCGCCTAGGTTTACGCTCCCTGTGCGGATACGCAACCCGCATGTGGTATGACCTCTTCATACTTTTGTCGGGGTGAGACGGGGAATGGGGCACTCGACCGCCAGCGCGCGGCGACGTAGACTCCCTTTCAGAAACAACGCGGGAGGCATGCGGTGAGCGAATTCAATGCCCTGATGCTGGACGAGGCCGAGGGCAAGGTCTCGTCCTCGATCTGTCGCCTGACGGATGCTCAATTGCCTGCCGGCGACGTGACCGTCCGGGTCGAGTATTCCACCCTGAACTACAAGGACGGCCTGATCCTGGGCGGCCTGGGTCGGCTTGTGCGCCAGTACCCGCACATCCCCGGCATCGATTTTGCCGGCACGGTCGAGGCCTCGGACAACCCCGCCTACAAGCCGGGGGACAAAGTCATCCTGACCGGCTGGCGCGTGGGCGAGGTGTGGTGGGGCGGCTATGCCCAGAAGGCGCGGGTCAAGGCCGAGTGGCTGGTGCCGCTGCCCAGCGGCCTGACCACCCGCCAAGCCATGGCCCTGGGCACCGCCGGTCTGACCGCCATGCTGGCGGTGATGGGGCTGGAGGAACACGGCCTGACCCCCGACCAATCGGGCGAGGTGCTGGTGACTGGCGCCGCCGGCGGGTTGGGCTCGGTCGCCACGGTCATCCTGGCGCGGCGCGGTTATATGGTTGCGGCGTCCACCGGGCGGGCCAGCCAGCACGATTATCTGAAAGGCCTGGGGGCCAAGGTGCTGGTGGACCGCGCCGAGTTGTCGGGCGGCGCCGCCAAGCCGTTGCTAGCCGAACGCTGGCTGGGCTGCGTCGACAGCGTGGGCGGCCCGACGCTCGCAAGCGTGCTGGCTACCCTGAAGCTGCATGGCTCGGTGGCGTCGTGCGGCAATGCCGGCGGCGTGGAACTGGCGACCACGGTGCTGCCATTCCTGCTGCGTGGCATCAACGTGTTGGGCATCGACAGCGCCCAATGCCCGACGCCGCGCCGGCTGAAGGCGTGGCAGCGGCTGGCGGCGGAAATGCCGGTGGATTTGCTGGATGCATTGACCACCGAAGCGGCTTTGGCCGATTTGCCCGGTTTGGGCGCGCAAATCCTCGAGGGTGAAGTGCGTGGCCGCGTGGTGGTGGATGTGAATCGCTGACGTAACTTTTTATGGCCAACCATCGAACCCACTTCTAAAGAGAGCGTTTGGAGGTCTGCCGCATGTTGATCCGCTTCAAAGGCCATATCGCCGAGTCCGAGGTCACCGATCAGGTTCTCTATGTGGACCGCCGCCGCTTCCTCGCCTTGGGAGCGGCGGGGGCGGCGGCCATGATGTTCCCGGTGGGGCGGGCCGATGCCGGGGCGCTGGATTACACCAAGGGCGCCGTCACTCTGGACGAGAAGATGACGCCCTTCGAGGCGGTGACCACCTATAACAATTACTACGAATTCGGCACCGACAAGGAAGACCCCGCCCGTGTGGCTCCCGGCAAGCTGAAGACCACGCCGTGGACGGTTTCGGTGGAAGGCGAATGCGCCAAGCCGGCCAAGCTGGCCTATGACGATCTGATCAAGCCGCACCAGTTGGAGGAACGCATCTACCGCATGCGCTGCGTCGAGGGGTGGTCCATGGTGATCCCTTGGGTGGGCGTGCCTTTGGCCCAAGTGTTGAAGCGGTTCGAGCCCACCTCAAAAGCCAAATATGTGGAATTCACCACCCTGGCCGACCCCGCCCAGATGCCCGGCATCCGCTCGCGCGTGCTGGATTGGCCCTATACCGAGGGCCTGCGCATGGACGAAGCCCTGCACTCGTTGACCCTGCTGGCGGTGGGGTTGTACGGTCAGGAATTGCTGCCGCAGAACGGCGCGCCCATACGTCTGGTGGTGCCGTGGAAGTATGGCTTTAAATCCATCAAATCCATTGTGAAAATCCGCTTCACCGAGACCCAACCCGCCACCGCCTGGAACAAATCCGCCCCGGGCGAGTACGGCTTTTATTCCAACGTCAACCCGGCGGTGGACCATCCTCGTTGGAGCCAAGCCAAGGAACGCCGCATCGGCGAATTCCTGCGGCGCGAAACTTTGCCGTTCAACGGCTATGCGGATCAGGTGGCCGGGCTATACGCCGGCATGGATTTGAAGGCGCAATTCTGATGGTCCAGCGGGGAAGGGCGTTCCTCAAACCGGTGGTGTTCGCTGCCTGTCTGCTGCCGCTGGCTTGGTTGGTGTGGAAGGGCCTGTTCGGATATCTGGGCGTCAATCCCATTGAGACGGTCAACCGCTTCCTGGGCGACTGGGCGTTACGCTTCGTGCTGATCGCTTTGGCGGTGACGCCGTTGCGCAAGATCACCGGCTGGGCGCAACTGGCGCGGCTGCGGCGAATGCTGGGGCTGTTCGCCTTCTTCTATGTCTGCCTGCATTTATCGTCCTATTTGGGGCTGGACCTATTCTTCGACTGGCAGGCTTTGGGTAAGGATATCGTCAAGCGGCGCTACATCACCCTGGGTATGGCCGCCTTTGTACTGCTGGTGCCGCTGGCGGTGACATCCACTGATGCCATGATCCGCCGTTTGGGCGGGCGGCGGTGGCGCCTGTTGCACAAGCTGGTCTATGGGGTCGGCATCCTGGGCGTGGTGCATTATTGGATGATGGTCAAGGCCGACATCCGCCAGCCCATGCTGTACGCCGCCGTGTTGGCGGTGCTGTTGGGCTATCGCGTGGCGGCGTATTGGCTGGAAAAGGCAAGGCGGCAACGCCAAGGCGCTGCCGCCTGAATCTGTGGGCTATTGGCTTCCGCTTGAGCCGCCGCTGGGGCTTTGGGCCGGGGGCTGGCTTGATGGCGCGCTTGGCGGGGTTTCCTGCCGGGACGCGGGCGGGGGCGTGCTCTCAGTCTGGCTCCGCTGTTCCTGGTTCTTGGGGGTCTGCGCTTGCTCCTGCCCGCCCTGGTCGCAGGCGGCCAGCCCGACGGCGAGCCCGAGGGCCGTAACGGCCAGAATACGGTTCAGCATTCATCGTCCTCCGAAAATCTGGGGGAAACACGATCACCTAAGTCGTCCAACGACCCGGTCCCGCATAGGTTCCCATTTCCCCACGGCGCTAGCACGGTCCATAATGGGTTGCGCCCGTTACCATCGGTGGACCCCCATGAGAGACCTGTCCCGCCTTGTCCTTGCCCTTGCCCTTGTCGGCGCCGTCACGCTTGGCCTGAATTGGCCCGCCGGCGCGTGGGCGCAGGCAGTGAAGTTCAAGCGCTGCCTGAATACGGCGGAATTGCAGGTCGAGCAGTTGGTCCGTCACGGCGTGTACATGCGCGAGGCAGCCCGGCGCTGCACCGAATACAAGCCGGGAACGGACAATAAGTGGAAGGATTTCGATCAGAAATTCGGTGTTCGGCTGAAGCAGCAAACCGACCGGCGGGCCAAACTGTTTGCGCGCGAGTTCAAGGATAACGCGTTAAAGGTCCGCACCTATTTCGATGGTCGGCTCGTCACTTATCACCGTAATTTCCCGATCAGCATCCATTATTGCGAGAACATCGACGATAATCTGGACGAGGTGCTCAAGCGCGGCTGGGGCGGCTTTACCCAACAGGCCAAGGTGCTGGAGAACGAGGTATTGCAGGACTACAAGGCTTGTGCGAACTGAGGTGCGGGCGGGAGGGACCAATGGCCCCTCCCGTGCCGGGCTTTCTCTAATGCCGCATGGTTTCCGCCCGCTGCTGCATGGGGCTTGCCACTTCGTTGGTGACACCGCTGGACATTTCCAATAGCCGGGCGCTTTCCTGCAGGAAGGTGTCCACGCTTTGGCGCATGAAATTGCGGTGGACGTTCAGCATGTCCTCGATCGTGCGGCAGGTCATCAGGTCGTTGGCCGTCTTCATGCTTAGCTGGAAGGATTGCTGGGTGTAGTTCATCACCTCCCAGCTCATGTCCTGAACACCCTTGGCCAGACGCGCGCTGGTCTGCACCAAGGTATCCACGTCGCCGCGCGAAAACTCGCCCAAATCGCTATACATGCGGGTGCCGGTGCCCACCAAGGCCCGCATTTGCTCGGTCTGACGGCGGTTCATTTCGGTGGCTTGGCCCATACCGGCCTCAGCGGCGGATTCTGCGGCGTGCCGGGTCTGGCGTCCGGCCTCGACCACAGCCTCGCCCATGTGCTCGCCCGGGTCTTTATCATCGTATTTTCTGGCTGCCATGTGCCTGTCCCTCTGCTGGTTGCCCCTGAGAGAAGTCCAGCCCCGGACATCGGCAATCGACGCAAAGACCGGGGCGGTGCCACTGTATCCGTGTGACCTAAGGCCAGTCTTTGTGCGAGACGGGGGAGATGGCGGGACAATCGGGGGAAAGGCGGGGGCATGGGGTATGCCGCAAGTGGAGTGGGCAGCTTAAAACGACATCGCCCCGGCTTCCTTGCGAAAGCCGGGGCGATGAAATTCCGGGACGCTGAGGGGCTTACGCCTCTTCGCCGCCGCCGGTCGAAGCCAGGTACATGACGATCGCCAGGAAAGTGGCGGTCAGGCCCAGGCCGATATAGACGGCGAAGCCCAGCGGGCTGGGAGTCACGCCAGGAGCCGCGACGCCGCCGAACAGGGCGCCGACCACCGACACCGACAGATACAACGCGATCACCAGCACACCGGCCACGGTCAGGCCGAGAACCTTCGGAAGGACGCTCATCGAACACGCTCCTTGAAATCTTTAATGCCGGCCCCAC